>DXES01000054.1 GCA_019114825.1 Candidatus Anaerotruncus excrementipullorum | reverse complement strand
GAGCTTCAATCCTGAGGAATACCCCAAAAAAGACGCCCACAGCGCGCTGTGGGCGTCTTTTTTGGGGTATTCCTCAGGATTGAAGCTCTAATTTTGCCTGTTGGACCTCCTCCCAGGTGGGGATCGAGCTGGAGGCCCCCTTCCGGGAGACCGCCAGCGAGGAGGCCACCGAGGCCACCCGCAGCGCCTCTGCCACCGGCAGCTGCCGCAGCAGGCTGCCCAGGAAGAAGCCGGTAAAGGTGTCCCCAGCGGCGGTGGTGTCCACAACCGGCACACGGTAGATGCCGTGGCGCAGGCGCTCCCCGCCCTTCTGCCAGCAGACCCCTGCCTTGCCCAAGGTCAGCACCACCTGGGCTTTGGGGAACCGGGCGGCCATTTCGGCCAGGATCTCCTCCGGGTCCTGGCGGCCGGTGATCTGGGCGCCCTCCACCTCGTTGAGCAAAAACAGGTCCACCAGCCCCAGGTCGCAGGCCAGCATCCGCTCATCAAAGGGGGAGGGGTTCAGGGCGATGGTCATCCCCCGCCGGGCCGCCTCCTGGATGATATAGTCCACCAGGTTGATCTCGTTTTGCAGTAGCACCAGGTCCCCGGGGCCGAAATCCGCCAGCACCTGGTCGATCTGCTCCCGGGTCTGCTCCCGGTTGGCGCCGGGATAGAGGACGATGCTGTTCTGCCCTTTGGCGCTCACCTGGATGATGGCGTTGCCGGTGCGGGTCTGCACCGTCCGCACCCGGCTTACATCCACACCGCTCTCCCGGCAGACCTGCAGCAGCATCTCCCCATCCGGGCCGACCTGGCCGGCATGGCAGACGGGGGCCCCCGCCCGGGCCAGGGCCACCGACTGGTTGAGCCCTTTGCCGCCGGGGAACACCTCCAGCTTCTGGGAGGTGATCGTCTCCCCCGGGGCCACAATGTGGTCCAATGTGTAGGTATAGTCGATATTCAGCGATCCGAAATTGAGTACACGCACCTTGTCCGTTCCCCTTTCTTAGGGCTGCTGCCCCTCTTTCCCGTAGATGCCCATCAGGACTGTAAGGATCTCCACCACCTTGTCCATCGCCTGGACCGAGACAAACTCATGGCGCCCATGGCCGTTGTGGCCGCCGGTACACAGGTTGGGGCAGGGCAGCCCCATATAGGACAGGCGGCTGCCGTCGGTGCCGCCCCGGATGGGGGGCTCGCTCACCGGCTCCACCCCGCAGGCCCGCATGGCCTGGGCGGCGTTATCCACCAGGTCCTGGTGGGGACGGATCTGCTCATACATGTTATAATACGTGTCGGTCAGCTGGAGCTCCACGGTGCCGGGGCCATACTTCTCGTTCAGATAGGCCGCCGCCCGTTCCATCAGCTGCTTGCGCCGCTGGAAGAGCGCCATGTCGTGGTCCCGGATGATGTAGTGCATCTGGGCCAGCTCCACCCGGCCCTCCATCCGGTCCAGATGGTAGAACCCCTCCCGGTTTTCGGTACAGGCAGGGTTTTCAAACACCGGCAGCATGGCCTGGAATTCCATGGCCAACAGGAGGGCGCTGCGCAGCACCCCTTTGGCGTAGCCGGTGTGGGCGGTGATCCCATGGATGGTCACCTGGGCGGCGGCGGCGTTGAAGTTCTCGTACTGCAGGTCCCCCACAGCGCCCCCGTCCACCGTGTAGCCCCGGCGGGCGCCCACCTGCTCCAGGTCGATGTGGTCCACCCCCCGGCCGATCTCCTCATCCGGGGTGAACACCAGCTTGAGGGTGGGGTGGGGCAGTGTGGGATCAGCCAGCATCCCCTCAGCCATGGTGACGATCTCGGCCACCCCCGCCTTGTCGTCCGCCCCCAGCAGGGTGGTGCCGTCGGTGACAATCAGGTCCTGGCCCACATACCCCTTCAGGGCGGGGAAGTCAGCCACCCGGGTGACGATGCCCAGCTGCTGGTTGAGGGGGATGTCCCCGCCGTCGTAGTGCTCCACAATCCGGGGCTTGATGTTGGCGCCGGACATATCCATGGCGGTGTCCATATGGGCAATCAGGGCCACCGGCTCTATCCCCTCGCAGCCGGGGCTGGCGGGCAGGGTGGCATAGACATAGCCGCAGCGATCCATCCGGGCGTCGGCCAGGCCCAGCTGCCGCAGCTCCCGGACCAGCTCCTGGCCAAAGACCTTCTGCTTTTCGGTGGAGGGCACCGACTGGGAGGCGATGTCCGACTGGGTATCATAGGAGACATAGTGCAAAAAACGCTCATAGGCGCGCATCATCCCACATCCTTTCCCGGTCCCGGCCGCCGCAGGGCTGCACCGGGGCGCTGGGCCTATTATAAGCGCATCCGGGGCGCAAAAGCAAGCGCCCCTCTGGAAATTTAGGAATCCTGAACGAAACGAGCAAGAAAAATCTGGGCCTATTCACCAGAGGCCGTGGGGAGGAGGTCCGACGGAGGTTTGTGGAGTTGTTGCAAATCGGGCGGCGGGTATTTGGGCAGGCAGCCAAAAATTGCAGCTTTTCCGGCGGAACCCTTCACGCCGTGTTGACAACTTAAAATACTAGTGATAATATCAGTGAGAATATTTCTGGAATCTGCCCAGCGGGACCGCCCGAGGGATGCAAAACAGACATGGAGGTCGATGGACGCATGAGCAAATACATCCTAAAACGGCTTCTCATAGCCATACCCACCTTCTTCGGCATCACCATACTGGTGTACCTGATCTCCTCCATGGCCCCCGGCAGCCCGCTGGAGATGCTGCTGGCCGACCCCATGGCCACCGTGGAGGACATGGAGGCGCTGGAGCACCAGCTGGGGTTGGACCAGCCGGTTATCATCCAGTACCTCAAATGGCTGGGCTCCATGCTCCAGGGCAACCTGGGCATCTCCTACCGCACCGGGCAGCCGGTATGGGGGATGGTGATGGAGCGGCTGGGGCCCACGCTGATCCTCACCTTCGCCTCCACCATTGTGGCCATCCTGGTGGCGGTGCCCCTGGGGATCATGTCCGCCTATAAGCCCTACTCCGCCTGGGACTACATCTCCTCCGGCCTGTCGTTCATCGGGGCCTCCACCCCCACCTTCTTCACCGGGCTGGTGTTCATCTACCTCTTCGCCGTCAAGCTGCAGATCCTGCCCATGGGCGGCATGTACGACTCGGGCACCCGCAGCCTCTCCTCCCTGCTCACCCACATCATCATGCCCTGTATGGTGCTGGCCATCTTCAACATCGGCAGCCTGCTGCGCCAGACCCGAGGCAGTATGATGGAGGTGTTCCAGGAGGATTACATCCGCACTGCCCGGGCCAAGGGCCTGGGAGAGTTCATCGTGGTGATGGGCCACGCCCTGCGCAACGCCCTGATCCCCGTGGTCACCGTGCTCTCCACCATGATCCCCTTCCTGTTTGGCGGCGCGGTGGTGGCCGAGCAGGTGTTCGGCTGGCCGGGGCTGGGCAGCCTGATGGTCCAGTCGATCAACTCCCGGGATTACCCCACCATCATGGGGATCACCGTGATCATCGCCATCGCCGTGCTGTTGGGCAACGTGGTCACCGACATCCTCTACGGCGTCCTCGATCCCAAGATCCGCCAGAGCCGCTGAAGGAGGATGGACATGAAAGAGACGATCAAAAAGGATTCCTACTACCGGGACGTACTGAAAAAGTTCTCGTCCCATAAATTGGCCATGCTGGGGCTGTGCATCCTGCTGGTGGAGGTGCTGCTGGTGGTGGTGCTGCCCATCGCCATGCAGCTGGACCCCTACACCTCCGATGTGCTGGCCTTCAGCGCACCGCCGGGAGGCGCCCACATCCTGGGCACCGACGACACCGGGCGGGACGTCTTCGCCCGGCTGATCTACGGCGGGCGGGTGTCTCTGCTGGTGGGCATCCTGTCGGCCACCATCAGCCTGTGCATCGGCGTGCCGCTGGGGCTGTTGGCCGGCTACTACAAGGGGATTTGGGAGACCATCGTCATGCGGTGCGCGGACATCTTCATGTCCTTCCCGTCGATGATCCTGATCCTGGTGCTGGTTTCGGTGATCGGGCCTTCGGTCTGGACGGTAACGCTGGTGATCGGCGTTTTGGGCTGGACCGACTTTGCCAAGCTGATCTACGGCAACGTGCTCTCCATCCGGGAGAAGGAGTATGTGGAGTCGGCCAAGGCGGTGGGCACCAAGGACCTGCCGCTGCTCTTCAAGTACGTCATCCCCAACGCCTTCGCCCCCATCCTGATCAACTTCACCTTCCGTACCGCCCAGGCAATCATCCAGGAGTCCTCCCTGAGCTTTTTGGGCATGGGCGTCCAGCCGCCCCAGGCCTCCTGGGGCAACATCCTCTATGCCGCCCAGTCGATCACCGTGCTTTCGGCCCGGCCGTGGCTGTGGGTGCCGCCAGGCATCCTGCTGGTGCTCACCGTCTGCAGCATCAACTTTGTGGGCGACGGCATCCGGGACGCCTTGGATTCCAAGCTCAAGGTGAAAAAATAACCTGTCTCCAAAATCCCGCGTGGGATTGGCAATACATTTTAAAAATTTGGAGGTTATCAACATGAATCGCAGAGTTCTGAGAGCCATGTCTGCTGCCCTGGCGGCCATGCTGCTGTTCTCCGCCTGCGGCGGGAGCACCGGAAGCTCCTCCACCGCTTCCACCGCGGAGGGCGCCGCTTCCACCGCTGCCGGGGAGTCGGATGCGTCCGCGTCTGCCACCGGCGAGAAGATCGTCACCATCGCCCAGACCGGCGACTGGGACACCTTCATGCCCATGAACACCACCAATGCCGGCGCCGACAGCGTCATCGAGCTGATGTTTGACCGTCTGATGGTCATCAACACCGATGGCACCTTCGAGCCCCGCCTGGCGGAGAGCTGGGAGATCAACGAGACCAGCGACAAGATCACCTACCACCTGAACCCCAACGCCAAATGGCATGACGGGGAGCCGGTCACCGCTGAGGACGTGGTCTACAGCGCCCAGGTGGCCTCCTCCGCCGACTTCACCTATCCCCGCCGCATCCGGATGCAGTACTTCGGCGGCACCGATGACTCCGGCATGGAGCTGTCCCCCGACGGCATCCAGGTGGTTGCGCTGGACGACCACACCGTGGAGTTCACCCTGAAGACCCCCATGGATCCCGCCATTGTCTATGCGCTGGTCAACCGGGACTTCTTCATCATTCCGGAGCATCTGCTGTCCGGCATCTCTGACGCCGACCTGGCCACCGATGCCTTCTGGCAGAACCCGGTGGGCTCTGGCCCCTGCATCTTTGACTCCACCATCTCTGGCGAGCGGGTGGAGTTCACCGCCAACAAGGATTACTTCCTGGGCGCCCCCGACTTTGACCGCCTGGTGTTCCGGAAGGTCCAGTCCTCCAACCTGCTTGCCGGCCTGATGAGCGGCGAGATCGACATCCTCAGCGGCAACACCCAGATCCCCCTGCAGGATTGGGAGACCGCCAAGGCCCAGGAGAACCTGGTCACCGAATCCATCCCCACTTTTGCCTATCAGTATATGGCCATGAACACCTCCCGTGCGTACCTGAGCCAGGAGGTCCGGCAGGCCATCAGCCTGGCCATCAACCGTCAGGTGCTGGTGGACCAGCTGATGATGGGCGAAGCCCGTGTGGCCATCGGCCCGCTGCCTGAGGACCATCAGTATTTCAATGAGAACCTGCTGCCCATCGAGTACGATCCTGAGAAGGCCGCCCAGATGCTGGAGGATGCCGGTTGGGATCCCAACCAGGAACTGGAGATGCTGGTTTCCACCGGCAACGAGATCCGTGAGAAATCCGCGGTGCTGATCCAGCAGGATCTGGCCAAGATCGGCATCAAGACCCGCATCCAGACCCTGGACTTCCCCACCCTGCTCAACAACGCTCGGGAAGGCAACTATGACCTGTGCTTCATCGGCTCCGCCGGTTCTGTGGATCCGTCCGAGTCGGTTCCCAACGTCACTGTGGGCTACATGAACAACTTTGCCCAGCTCACCGACCCCACCATCGGCCAGGTTGGCGAGTCCGGCGCCAAGGAGATCACCTTTGAAGCCCGCAAAGCGATCTATGATGAGTACCAGATGCTGCTCAAGGAGCAGATGCCCATGGCGTTCCTGTATTTCACCAACACCCTGTTTGCTTACAACAACCGCCTGAGCAATGTCCCCGCCAGCACCACCGACTACAACATCAATAAGAACGTCTGGGAGTGGAAGGTGGCCTAAGGCCCCTTCCCCCCAGGAAGGCCAGCGCCCTCCGCCCTTTGGGGCGGAGGGACGCTCGGGCCTTCTTTTCCCCGGCCGGGACCCCCGGACGGGGAAAAGAGCGCCCGAGCCCGTGGCAGCTATCACCTTTGAAAGAAACGAGGGAGCCAACATGTCTGAAAACCTGCTTGAAGTCAAAAAGCTCAAGACCCAGTTCAGCGGCAAAAACGGCACCGTCACCGCCGTGGATGAGGTGTCCTTCTCGGTCCGCAGCGGAGAGACGCTGGGCATCGTGGGCGAATCCGGGTGCGGCAAGAGCGTCACCTCCCTCTCCATCCTCCGGCTGATCCCGGAGAGCGCGGGCAAGATCGTGGGTGGGGAGATCCTCTTCAAGGGAGAGGACCTGCTGAAAAAGACCCCCAAGCAGATGCGCCATATCCGGGGCAACGAGATCGCCATGATCTTCCAGGATTCGATGACCGGCCTGAACCCGGTGCTCACCATCGGCAAGCAGCTGACCGAGACGATCACCACCCACGAGAAGGTCACCCACAAGGAGGCCTGGGACCGGGCGGTGCAGATGCTGGCCAAGGTGGGGATCCCCTCCCCCGAGGCGCGGATGAAGGAGTTCCCCCACCAGCTCTCCGGCGGTATGCGCCAGCGGGTGATGATCGCCATGGCCCTCTCCTGCAACGCCGCGCTGCTCATCGCCGACGAGCCCACCACCGCCCTGGATGTGACCATCCAGGCGCAGATCCTGGAGCTGATGCGGGAGCTCAAGGAGAAGGAGCACACCTCCATCATGCTGATCACCCACGACATGGGGGTGGTGGCGGAGATGGCCGACAACGTGATGGTCATGTACGCGGGCAAGGAGATGGAGTATTCGGATGTGCGCAGCATCTTTAAAAACCCCCTGCACCCCTACGCCAAGGGGCTTTTGGCCTCCATCCCCCGGCTGAACCAGTCCAGCGACGCCCCCCTCTACACCATCAAGGGGTCGGTGCCGGACCTGAGCAACATGCCGGCCGGCTGCCGGTTCTGCGAACGGTGCCCGGAGGCTATGGGGATCTGCGCCGAGAAGGAGCCCGGCCTGTTTGATGTGGGCGGGCGGAAGGTTCGTTGCTGGAAATTCGCGCCGGAAGGAGCTGGACAGGATGCAGAATGAGACGCTGGTGCAAGTCAACCAACTGAGCAAGCAGTTTGTCACCGCCAAGACGTTCACCGGGAAGCCGCTGAAAAGGGTGCAGGCGGTGGACGGCGTGGACCTGACCATCCACAAGGGGGAGACCCTGGGCATCGTGGGGGAGTCCGGCTGCGGGAAGTCCACCTTGGGCCGCTCGATTTTGCGGCTGATTGAGCCCACCTCCGGGGAAATTTTTTACCGCGGGGAGAACATTTTGGGGTATAATAAGGAAGAGATGCGCAACATGCGCAAGAAGATGCAGCTGATCTTCCAGGACCCCTATGCCTCCCTGAACCCCCGCATGACCGTGCTGGAGCTGATCCGCGCCCCGCTGGACGCCTTCGGCATCGGCACCATGGCCGAGCGCACCGAGCAGGTGGGGGAGATCATGAAGCTGGTGGGGATGCAGGAGAGCCAGATGAACCGCTACCCCCACGAGTTCTCCGGCGGCCAGCGCCAGCGGATTGTCATCGCCCGGGCGCTGGTGCTCAACCCGGAGTTTGTGGTCTGCGACGAGCCGGTCTCCGCGCTGGATGTGTCGGTGCGTTCCCAGGTGCTCAACCTGATCAAGGAGCTGCAGGCCCACAAGGACCTGACCTATATGTTCATCTCCCACGACTTGAGCGTGGTGAAATACGTCAGCGACCGGATCGCCGTCATGTATCTGGGCCGGGTGGTGGAGATTGCGGAGAAGGAGGAGTTCTACGCCCATCCGCTGCATCCCTACACCCAGGCGCTGCTCTCCGCCATCCCCATCCCCGATGTGGACGTGTCCACCAAACGGATCATTTTGGAGGGGGATGTGCCCAGCCCGCTGAAGCCCCCCTCCGGCTGCCACTTCCACACCCGCTGCCGTTACGCCACCGAGCAGTGCCGGCAGTGCCGCCCGCCCCTGCGGGAGGAGGCCCCCGGGCACTATGTGGCCTGCCATCTCTATGACAAGGAAGGTGTCTGATTATGCAATGGGACCCTCGTTTTGAAGAAAAAATCGACCGCTGGATCGAGGACCACCGGGAGCAGTTCCTGGAGGACCTGAGCGCCCTGGTGGCCATCCCCAGCATCTCCCAGGCCCAGGACGGCCCCCATCCCTTCGGCCAGGCCTGCGCCGATGTGCTGGACCATGCACTGAAGCTGGCGGAGGGGTACGGCTTTGTACCCAGCAATTACGACTACTACTGCGGCGCCTGCCGGATGCAGGGGCAGGGGGAACACCGCAAGGAGATCGGCCTCTTCTCCCATCTGGACGTGGTGCCGGTGGGGGAGGAATCCGCCTGGACCTACGGGCCCTGGAACTGCACCCGCCACCAGGGGGAATACCTGGTGGGCCGCGGGGTGGACGATGACAAGGGCCCCGCGCTGATCGCCCTGTACGCCATGCGGTTCTTCCGGGAGCAGGGCCTGCCGCTGCAAAATGATGTGATGCTCTACTTCGGGTGCAGCGAGGAGACCGGCATGGCCGACATCCGCTATTTCTGCGACCATGTGAAGGCCCCCGACTTCTCTCTGGTGCCGGACAGCAGCTTCCCCGTCTGCTTTGGGCAGAAGGGGATCTTCCGCTCCGCCGCCTCCGCCCCCGCCCAGGGCAACCTGGTCTCCTTCACCGCCGGGCAGGTGATCAACATTGTGCCCGACCTGGCCCAGGCGGTGGTCTCCGGCGTCACCAGCGCCCAGATGCAGCCGTTCTGCGGGGAGCAGATCCAGCTGGAGGAGACCGGCGAGGGGCTCAAGCTCACCGCCCACGGCCTCTCCCGCCATGCCGCCTTCCCCGAGGGGTCCTGCAACGCGGTCCATCTGCTGGCCTCCGCCCTGGCGGCCAGCGGCCTGCTCACCGGCAGCTGCAAGGCCGCGGTGGAGGCGCTGGCCCGGTTCACCTCCAACTACTACGGGGAATCCACCGGTGTCCCCTTCCAGGATGAGCCCTCCGGACGGCTCACCTGTGTGGGCTCGGTGGTCCGCCTGGAGGAGGGCCGCCTGCGGGTGAAGTTCGACATCCGCTACCCGGTCACCTGCCAGGGCGCCCAGGTGGAGAGCGGCCTGCGGGCCTGCCTGGAGGCCAACGGCTACCAGCTGGAGGAGTTTGGGGACGACCCGCCCGCCTATGTGCCCAAGGACCACCCCGCCATCCCCGTGCTCTGTCAGATCTCCGACCATGTGCTGGGGCAGCATCTGGAGCCGTTCACCTCCGGCGGCGGCACCTACGCCCGCCATCTGCCCAACGCGGTGGACTTCGGCCCGGGGGACAACAGCATCACCCGCCCCTTCCCCGACGGGAAGGGCGGCGCCCATCAGACCGACGAGTGCGCCTCCATCCCGGCGCTGCTCCGGGGGCTGAAGGCCTACATCCTGGCGCTGGACGCCCTGGATAAGACCCTGTGATTCCCATCCCATTTATATAAAGGAGAAACCGCTATGACCAACCGCGAAAATGTCATTGCCGCTGTCCGCGGGGAGCCGGTGGACCGGGTCCCCGCCGGGTTCTGGCTCCACTTTCCCGAGGACTGCTTCTACGGGGAGCAGTCGGTGCAGGCCCACCTGAAATTTTTCCGGGAGTCGGGCACCGACATCATGAAGATCATGAACGAGAACGTCTTCCCCTGCGACATCCCCATCCGGGAGCCCGCCGACTGGGGGAAGATCCGCCCGTTTGGGCGCACCGCCCCCTTCATCCAGGACCAGCTGGAGATCACCAAGCGGATCTTAGACCAGGTCCACGACCAGGGCGTGGTGCTGCTCACCGTCCACGGGCTGGTGGCCTCCGCCTGGCACGCCCGGGGGGGCACCGCCGGCTACGAGCGGGGGCATTCCAGCTTTTTGACCGACCACCTGCGCCGGGACCCCAAGGCGGTGAAGCAGGCGTATGAGGCGATCACCGAGACGCTGTGCGTGCTCACCGAGGAGGCCCTGAAGGCCGGCGTGGACGGCATCTACTACGCGGCCCTGGGGGGCGAGAGCTACCTCTACACCGACGAGGAGTTTGCGGAGTTCGTAAAGCCCTACGACCTGCAGATCCTCCACGCCGCGGACAAGCGCCCCGCCTTCAACATCCTGCACATCTGCAAGGACTGCCTGAACCTGGAACGCTACCGGGATTACCCCGGCGACGTGGTCAACTGGGGCATCTTCTCGGACAACCCCGGCCTGCAGGAGGGCCGCAAGCTGTTCCCTGGCCGGGCGATCCTGGGCGGCCTGGATGACCGTTCGGGCGTGCTGGTGGACGGCACGATGGAGGAGATCCATCAGGCGGTCTACCGGGTACTGGATGAGATGGGCACCCACAAATTCCTGCTGGGGGCCGACTGCACCCTGCCCACCGAGATCTCCATGGAGCGCATCCGGGCGGCGGTGGACGCCACCAAGGAATACGCCCGGAAGGCTTGAGCGCGGTAGGTACACGGACCTTCCCACGGCAGAAGGGGGTGCAGCATTTGGACCGGACGAGTTCCCTCACCAGGCAGGTGTATGACGCGGTGCTGGAGGACATCATCGAAGGGGCTTACCAGCAGACCGAAGTGATCAACGAAAAACAGTTGATCGAAAAATACGGCGTCAGCAAATCCCCTGTGCGAGATGCCCTCAGCCGGCTTTGCAGCGAAAATGTGCTGCGGAGCATCCCCCGGTATGGCTACGCCATCGTGAAGATCACCGAGCGGGAGATCCGGGATATTTTGGAGTTCCGGTCGATTTTGGAGGGCAACAGCCTGCGCCACTGCCTGCCCCAGCTGAGCGCCCAGGACCTGCAGGAGCTGATGGACTACACGCTGGAGCACTGCCGGGTGGACTATGAGCAGGACATCTGGAACCACTGGGACAACAACATCCGTTTCCACCTGAAGCTGATCTCCTACAGCCGCAACCAATACAGCTACCAGATGCTCCAGCAGAGCATCAATGTGCTCACCCGGGCCTACGCCCAGTTCTACTGGGACAAATGGAAGCGCACCTCCTTTGTCATGGACTGCGAGGGGCACATCCGGATTGTCCAGGCGATGATGGCCGGGGATGTGGAGGGTTCGGTGCAGGAACTGCTCAACGACATCAGCTCCTTTAACGGGCTGCTTTTTAAATAGGAAACCTTTCTTTGGAGGCAGGGGCACGGATCGTGCCCCTGCCTCGGATTTTTTCATAAAGATTTCGGAAAAACTTGAAATTTCCAAATTTTTTCTTTTATTTTTCGGTATCTGTCGGTTTGTCTGGTTCTGTGTCCAGGGAATTGTTAAATAAATGGCAAGATGACCAAT
>DXES01000053.1 GCA_019114825.1 Candidatus Anaerotruncus excrementipullorum | reverse complement strand
CCTACGGAGGGCGGCAGCGGGCGGAAAGGACCTCTCCGGCCCTGCGGGCCACCTCCCCTTTCCAAGGGGAGGCTGAGAGGGGTAGGCGCTGGCCTCTCGGTTTCCACTCACCAGCCTCCCCCCTCGGAAGGGGAAGTGGCTGCAAAGCTCCCACCAGCCAGCCTCCCCCCTTGGGGGGAGGGGAGGGAGAGGGGTCCACCTTATTTATCCCCGCAGGGAATTTTAATCCCCTCAAGCTGGATGCTTTCTCTTTGGGTAGTGCATAATCGAGGGGGGAGTTTGAGGGTGGTTCTCCTACGGAGGGCGGCAGCTGGCGGTGGGGAATCGGGGGTGCCTAGGCCTTCGCGGGCCCACTAGAAATAGCGGGTGAGCAGCAGGGCATCCTCCTGGGGGTCGTCGTAAAAGCGGGGGCGGCGGCCCACCTGGGTAAACCCCCATTTTTGGTAGAGGGCCAGCGCCCCGCGGTTGCTCTCCCGCACCTCCAGGGTCAAAAACTGCAGCTTTTCCTGCCGGGCGTGGGCGCAGAGCCGCCCCACCAGCCGCCCGGCCACCCCCCGGCGGCGGAAGGCGGGGAAGACCGCCACATTGTCAATATACCCCTCGTCCAGCACCTGGTGCAGGCCCGCATACCCCGCCACCCGCCCGCCCATGCAGGCGGCATAAAAGACGGCGGTGGGGTTTTGGAGCTCCGCCTCCAGCGTCCGGCGGCTCCAGGGATGGGAGAAACAGGCCGCCTCCAAAGCGGCCGCCTGGTCCAGCTCCTCCGGGCGCAGCCGGTGGACCCGCCAGAACGGCTGCCGCCCCCCTGCCAGGGGGAAACTATTTGGCTTCCAGCCAGTTTTCCCCCATGTTGGTGTCCGCCTCCAGGGGGACTTTGAGCTGGATGGCATGTTCCATCTCCTCCTTTAAAACTGCCGCTGCCCGCTGGGCCTCCTCCCGGGGGGCCTCCACCAGCAGCTCGTCGTGTACCTGCAAAATCAGCCGGGCCTGCAGCCCCTCCCGCTCCAGCCGGTCCCACACCCGGATCATGGCGATTTTGATGATATCCGCCGCGGTGCCCTGGATGGGGGTGTTGCGGGCCACCCGCTCCCCAAACGCCTGGGTCACCTTGTTGGAGGCGGCCAGCTCGGGCAGGTAGCGGCGGCGGCCAAACAGGGTCTTTACATACCCGTTTTCCCGGGCGAATTGGATGGTCTCCTCCATATACCGGCGCACCCCGGCATAGTGGTCCAGATAGCTTTTGATATAGGCGTCTGCCTCCGCCACCGTCACCCCGATGTCCTGGCTCAGGGAGTAGGCCCCAATCCCATAGACGATGCCGAAGTTCACCGCCTTGGCCCGGGAACGCATGGCCGGGGTGACCAGCTCCCGGGGCATCCCAAACACCTGGGCGGCGGTGGCGGTGTGGATATCCTCCCCCTGGCGGAAGGCCTGGATCATGTTCTCGTCGTCCGCCAGGTCGGCCAGCACCCGCAGCTCGATCTGGGAGTAGTCGGCATCCACCAGCAGCCACCCCGGCCGGGCTTTGAAGAACGCCCGCAGGCGGCTGCCCTCGGCGGTGCGCACCGGGATGTTCTGCAGGTTGGGCTCGGTGGAGCTGATCCGGCCGGTGCGGGTCTCGGTCTGCTGGAAGGTGGAACGCACCCGGCCATCCGGGTCCACCAGCTTCAAAAGTCCCTCCACATAGGTGGACTTCAGTTTCGCCAGCTTGCGGTATTCCAAAATCCCCTCGATAATCGGGTGCTTACCCCGCAAGCCCTCCAGCACCTCGGCGCTGGTGGAATAGCCGCTCTTGGTCTTCTTTTTGGCGGGCAGCCCCAGGTCCACAAACAGCACCTCCCCCAGCTGCTTGGGGGAATTTAGGTTGAAGGGGTGGCCGGCATAGCCGTAGAGCTGCTGCTCCAGCTGGCCCAGGCGGCTGTCCAGCTGGGCCCCATAGGCCTGGAGGGCGGCGGTGTCCAGGGCAAACCCCTCGCACTCCATCCCCGCCAACACCCGGGCCAGGGGCAGCTCGATCTCCTCCAGCAGGCGCTCCTGCCCCTTTTGGGCAATCTCCCGCTCCAGATGGCCGCAGAGCCCCTCAAATAGGGCGGCCTCCTCCGCCAGGCCCTGCCACTGGGCGGGGATCTCCCCCGCCAGCGCCCGGGGGGCCACCCCATATTGGGCGGCCAGCTGGCGCAGGTCGTAGGCGGTGCTGTTGGGGCTCAAAAGATAGGCCGCCAGCTCCCCGTCAAACCGGATGTTCTGGGTCCGCTGGCCCCGGCGGTAGAGGAATTTGTGCAGTGGCTTGCCGCTCCACACCCGCAGCGGCTGCCCCAGCTGCAAAAGCGGTTCCAGCGCCTGGGGCCCCAACAGCAGCAGCCGGTCCCCAGCCACCACCGCCAGGGCGGCAAAGCCCCCCTGGCCGTCGGGGGTATAGAGCAGGCCGGCGCCTCCCGCCTGGGCTACCGCCTCCAGATAGTCCGCCGGCTCCACCGCCACCGCCAGCGGCGGGGCGGGGGGCTCCGGGGCCTCTTGCGGCAGGGCGGGGGCCTGGGCGGCAGCGGCCGGGTCCACCCCCCACCGCTCCATCAGTTTAAACATCTCCAGCCGGGCAAACAGCGCCGCCGCCTGGGGCTGGTCCACCGGCTGGCGCAGGTAGTGGGCCGGGTCGGAATCGATGGGGGCGTCGCAGCAGATCTCCCCCAGCTTCCGGCTCAGGTAGGCCAGGTTTTTCCCCTCCGCCAGCTTTTTGCGCACCGAGGGCTTCAGCTCCAGGCTGTCCAGCTCCCGGTAGATGGTCTCCACATCCCCATAGCGGGAGATCAGCTCCAAGGCCGTCTTTTCCCCAATCCCCGAGACCCCGGGGATGTTGTCCGAGCTATCCCCCATCAGGGCCTTCACCTCGATCAGCTGCCGGGGGCTGACCCCATATTTCTCCCGGATGGCCGCCACATCGTAGAGGGTGGAGACCGGCTGGCCCATCTTGGTGGTGGCCAGCCGCACGGTCACATGCTCCCCCACCAGCTGCAGGCTGTCCCGGTCGCCGGTGGCGATGACACACTCCGCCCCCCGCCGGCTGCACCCGGCGGCCAGGGTACCCAAAAGGTCGTCCGCCTCATACCCCTCCAGGCTCACCAGCGGGAACCCCAGGGCGGTGAGCAGCTCCTTTAGGGGCTGCAGCTGCCCGGCCAGCTCCTGGGGCATCCCCTTGCGCCCCGCCTTGTAGCCGTCATACAGCTGGTGGCGGAAGGTGGGGGCCTTCAGGTCGAAGGCGCAGGCCACCGCATCCGGCTGCACCTCCTCCAAGAGCCGCAGCAAAATCGTCAAAAAGCCGTAGATCCCATTGGTGAATTCGCCGTTTTTTGTGGTGAGCGCCTTGATCCCGAAATACGCCCGGTTCAAGATGCTGTTGCCGTCCACTGCCAAAAGCTTCATGGCTGCCTCCGTTCCCCCTCCCGGCGGGAGGGCCAGCTGGGCGGGGTCCCCGCCCGTTTTCTCGTTTCCTCTGGCTATTATAGCATAAATTCTTGCTTTCCTGCGCAAATTCTGCTAGGATAATCTTCATGCGGAAAATTTCCCCCGAACTTTTGTAATATTTTTCCGTAATATTCCATTCTGTATTTTTAGGAGGCCTCCCCATGCAGCTCGGCAACCTACAGCTCCCATCCACCGCCGCCCTGGCCCCCATGGCCGGGGTGGGGGATACCGCCTTCCGCCTGACCTGCAAGCGGTTTGGGGCGGCCTATGTGGTGGGGGAGATGGCCTCCTCCAAGGGGATGCACTTTTCCAACCGGAAAACGGCGGAGCTGTTGGGGATTTCGCAGGCCGAGCGCCCGGCGGCGGTGCAGCTGTTTGGGGATGACCCGGCCATCATGGCCGAGGCCGCCCGCCGGGCGATGGAATTTGCCCCGGATGTGATCGACCTGAATATGGGCTGCCCCGCCCCCAAGGTGGCGGGCAACGGGGGCGGCGCCGCCCTGATGAAAAACCCCCTGCTGGCCGGGCGGATTACCCAGGCGGTGGCCCAGGCGGTGCCGGTGCCGGTGACGGTGAAGTTCCGCAAGGGGTGGGACGAGGAGCATGTGAACGCGGTGGAGTTCGCCCGGATCATGCAGGAGAGCGGGGCGGCGGTGGTGGCGGTCCATGGCCGCACCCGCCAGCAGTTCTATGCCCCACCGGTGGATTTGGAGATCATTGCCCAGGTGAAGGCGGCGGTTTCCATCCCGGTGATCGGCAATGGGGGCTGCGACAGTGTCCAATCTGTAAAAAAGATGTATGACTATACAAAATGTGATCTCGTCATGATCGGCCAGGGGGCGCTGGGGCGGCCCTGGATTTTCGCCCAGGTGGCCGCCTATCTGGAGCGGGGCCAGCTGCTGCCCGACCCGCCCCTGGAAAGGCGGCTGGAGATCATGCTGGAGCAGTTTTCCCTGGCCTGTTCCTTCAAGGGGGAGGGCCAGGCCATGCGGGAGGCCCGCAAACATGCGGGCTGGTACCTAAAGGGGATGCGGGGGGCGGCCGCCTTCCGGCGGC
Source organism: Candidatus Anaerotruncus excrementipullorum (assembly GCA_019114825.1). GTDB lineage: Bacteria > Bacillota > Clostridia > Oscillospirales > Ruminococcaceae > Anaerotruncus > Anaerotruncus excrementipullorum. The sequence goes on along the minus strand of DXES01000053.1, from coordinate 354 downwards.
AGGCGGGCCAGCTCTGCACCCTGGAGGATGCCAAAGCCCTGGCCCGGGCGGTGCTGGCCGCCAATCCCCAGCAGTAAAGGAGGAAAAAACCCATGCGCCCAAGAAAGAAACACCACCTGTCCCAGCGGCTGGAGGCCTGCGGGGCCTGCTTTTTGCAGGGGGAGGCCCTGGAGCAGGGCAAGCTCCCCCAGGCGTTCCCCAACCCGGCGGCGCCGCTGCATTTGGAGCTGGGCTGCGGCAAGGGGCAGTTCTCCTATCAGATGGCCCAACGGCATCCGGAGTGGAACTTCATCGCCATGGAGCGGGAACCCACTGTGATGCTGGATGCGGCAGAACGGTTGATGGCCCAGCCGT
>DXES01000052.1 GCA_019114825.1 Candidatus Anaerotruncus excrementipullorum | reverse complement strand
AGGGGGTAAACAACGCTATTTTGGAACTGGCACAAAGCATAACACAGGAGCAGAAAGAGGAAATGCACCAGTTACAAAATATTGAGCCATACGAAACTGTAAATGTTTCCTATGAATCAGATACGAACTTTCTTGAAGAGGCTGGAGAATTGACGCATTTAATTGGAGTTTTAACAACTAAAAATGACATTAGCAGTAATCTGGACACATTCCCTGTTAAAGCTCATACATGGGCAGTTTTTCCAAATGAAGGAATATTCCCGTTTACTTTGCAGGATACAATGGCAAGAATCTATTCCGAATGGTTTATGACGGCAGATTATGAACTGGCAGAGTCGTTTTCTTTCTCGTTTACAAAAATGGACGAAGAAAAGCCCAACTACGCATACAGTGAAATTTGGATACCAGTAATAAAAAAGCGTTTGGGAAGAAATACAAGACTTAAATGGAGATATAAAAAGATGATTAAAGTACTATTTATTTGCCACGGCAATATCTGCCGCAGCCCAATGGCGGAATTTGTAATGAAATGGCTGGTGGAGAGGGCGGGGCTGTCCGGGCGGTTTGAGATTGCCTCTGCCGCCACCAGCACCGAGGAGCTGGGCAATCCGGTCTATCCGCCCGCCCGGCGCAAGCTGGCGGAGCATGGGATCAGCTGCGCAGGCAAGACTGCCCGGCAGCTGCAGGCCGCTGACTATGGACGCTATGACCGGTTGATCGGCATGGATGGGGCCAACCTGCGCAATATGCGCCGCATCTGCGGCGGCGATCCGGAGGGAAAGATGCACCTGCTGCTGGACTATGCCCAGCGCCCCGGCCAGGAGGTGGCCGACCCCTGGTATACGGGGGACTTTGAGGCCACCTGGCGGGACGTGCTGGCGGGCTGCCAAGGGCTGCTGAATGCCCTTATTTTGGAGGAAAAACGGTAATTTTTGGCGGTCGGCTTGCCAAATCCCCTCCAAAATGTTATACTTTTCACAAAACAGCAGAATCACAAAGGGGGATGGCTATGAAGGAAATCACCGAGAACTACGAGATCTGCCACTGCAAGAAGGTCACCTATCTGGATGTGGAGCGGGCGCTCCACGAGAGCAAGTCCTTTTCCCAGGTGGAGGATGCCTTTGCCAGTGTGCAGCAGATCACCCACTGCTCCACCGGCTGCGGAAAATGCCATGACGAGATCATGCGCACCATTTCAGAAATCATGTACCCCTAACCCAGGGGAAAAGCCCGGAGGGGACGGCCTTTGCTGTCTTGCCTCCGGGCTTTTTTGCAGGGTGTTTAGGGCAGATATCCTATGTTGCCTTTTTAAAGAAAGGGAATTTATATTTCTGAATTTTGAAAAATATGGAAAAATATTTTTGAAAATATCCATTTTAAAAAATATTTTTCGATTTTTCTGGAACGATTGACAAAGAAGGGTCAAATGTACAATAATAGACCCGGAGAAGTATCCATTGCCGCGCTGAGGAGGAATTTTATGAGAGGAATTTATTCATCTGTTACGGATATCCGCCGTAAAGTATTCACCGAAGTGGCCCGTATGGCCTATGAGGGCGGGGACTATTCCCGTATTGAGGAGCTGCCCTATAAGATCCTGCCGGGGGAGCGGGCCAAATACCGGGATTCCATCTTTCTGGAGAGGGCCATTGTTGGGGAGCGGCTGCGGCTGGCTATCGGCCTGCCCCTGCGCCCGATGGATGAACATGCCCCCCTGTCCATGGGCATTGATGCCAGCGCCATTGCCGAAAAATATTACGATCCGCCGCTGATCAATATCATCAAATTTGCCTGCAACGCCTGCCCCGACAAGGAGTTTAAGGTCACCGATGGCTGCCAGGGATGCCTGGCCCACCCCTGTGTGGAGGTCTGCCCTCGGGGGGCGGTGTCCATCGTCCATGGCCGCTCCCAGATCGACCAGACCAAATGCGTCAAGTGCGGCCGGTGTGAATCCGCCTGCCCCTACCACGCCATCCTGAAGATGGAGCGCCCCTGCGCCAAAGCCTGCGGCATGGACGCCATCAAGAGCGATGAATACGGCCGCGCCGTCATCGACTATGACAAATGCGTCTCCTGTGGCATGTGCCTGGTGAACTGCCCGTTTGGCGCCATTTCGGACAAAGGCCAGATCTTCCAGCTGATCCAGTCGATCAAGAAGGGGGACCGGGTGATCGCCATCCTGGCCCCTGCCTTCTATGGCCAGTTTGGCCCCGATCTCACCCCCGGCAAGATGAATGCCGCTATGAAACGCCTGGGCTTCGACCAGGTGGTGGAGGTGGCCATTGGCGCCGACCTGTGTACCATCGAGGAGGCGAAGGACTTTTTGCGGGAGGTGCCGGAGCATCAGCCGTTTATGGCAACCTCCTGCTGCCCCTCCTGGTCGGTGATGGCCAAAAAGCTGTTCCCCACCCTGGCCCCCTATATCTCCATGGCCTTGACCCCGATGGTGCTCACCGCCCGGCTGCAAAAGAAGGAGCACCCCGGCTGCAAGATCGCCTTTGTGGGCCCCTGCTCCGCCAAAAAGCTGGAGGCCAGCCGCCGCTCGATCCGCAGCGATGTGGACTTTGTGCTCACCTTTGAGGAGCTGATGGGCATGTTTGAGGCCAAACAGGTCAGCTTTGACGACCTGCCGGACGACAAGCCCCTCCAGGAGGGGACCGGCGCCGGCCGCGGGTTTGCGGTTGGCGGCGGCGTGGCCCAGGCGGTGGCCGATGAGATCAAACGGATGGACCCCACCCGGGAGATCAAGGTGGTCTCCGCCCAGGGGCTCAGCGAGTGCAAAAAGATGCTCATGGTGGCCAAGGCGGGCAAATACAACGGCTACCTGCTGGAGGGGATGGCCTGCCCCGGCGGCTGTGTGGCCGGTGCGGGTACCCTGCAGCCGGTGGACAAGGCCACCGGCGCGGTGCTGAAATACAAAAAGGAGGCCCAAAAGCAGCTGGCCGGCGAATCCCAGTATGGGATCAGTCTGAGCCTGCTGCACGATTGACCGGCCGTTTTGCAAAAAGCATAGGGAGGGGAGAGGGTTCCCCTCCCTATTTTGCACCTCGGAGCAGGGGCAGCCAAAACTGGAAGGGAAATTTATTCACAAACCCTCCAAAAAACCTGCAAAAAGAATTCGCATTTGATACAAAAAAAGATCAAACCCAGATAAAATTTTCCTCCTAAAATGAAGACAGTTCCAAGAGGGAACGGGTAAAGAGTAGGCTTCTTTAGGAGGTTTTCGATATGTATGAATCTGGATTTGATTATGAGCGGCAGAACCAGCCGAACGAGTATCCCCAGGGTCTGACCCATCTGCAGGACCCCACCCGCCGGGACCCCATCCCGGTGGCGCCCCGGCCCCATAAGAAATCCCACCGGGGGGCCAAGCGGGCGGCGGTGCTGCTCTGCGCCTGCGTAGTGACCTCGGCGGCCGCCGGTTTCGGCGGCGGCTACCTGGCCTCCTCGCTGGCCCAGCCGGAGGCCCAGGCCGCCCCGGCGGCCAGCCAGGCCCAGACGGCCCTCACCGCCGCCGCTAGCCCCGCCGCTGCGGGGGATGCCATGAGCGTCTCCCAGATTGTGGAGGCGGTGAGCGATTCGGTGGTGGAGATCAACACCGAGACCACCGCCCAGAACCTCTTCCGCCAGACGGTGACTGCCCAGGCGGCGGGCAGCGGCGTCATCATCTCCCAGGACGGCTACATCGTCACCAACAACCATGTGATCGACGGCGCCCAGCAGATCACCGTCCGCCTGAAGGACGGTACCAGCTATGACGCCACCCTGGTGGGCGCCGACCCCCAGACGGATGTGGCGGTACTGAAGGTGGAGGCCACCGGCCTGCAGGCCGCCCAGGTGGGCGACTCCGCCAGCCTGCAGGTGGGGGACACGGTGGTGGCCATCGGCAACCCGCTGGGGGAGCTGGGCGGCACCGTCACCAACGGCATCATCAGCGCCACCAGCCGCCAGATTGATGTGGAGGGCCAGCCCATGACCCTGCTGCAGACCAATGCGGCCATCAACCCCGGCAACTCGGGGGGCGGGCTGTTTAACGACCAGGGCCAGCTGGTGGGCATCGTAGTGGCCAAGACCTCCGCCACCGGCGTGGAGGGGCTGGGCTTCGCCATCCCGGTGGACACCGCCCAGGCGGTGTGGCAGGACCTGATTACCAATGGCTATGTCACCGGCCGTGGGGAGCTGGGCGTCTCGGTGATCGATGTCACCGACCAGCGCATGGCGCTCATGTACCGGCTGCCCCAGCTGGGGGTGTATGTGGCGGGGGTGGAGAACGGCTCCGCCGCCCAGACCGCAGGCCTGCAGGTGGGGGACGGCATCCTGGCGGTGAACGGGGTGGAGGTCTCCAGCGCGGATGAACTGAAAGCCCAGCTGGAGCAGTGCCACGCCGGCGACCAGGTGACCCTGACGGTGCTGCGGGATGGCGGCCAGCAGGAGCAGGTCATCGTGACCCTCCAGGAGCAGGTGCCGGAAAACGCCCGGCAGACGGTGCAGGCATAACCGGCCAACAGAAAACGGCGGCCCAAAATGGGCCGCCGTTTTCTGCAGATTTGAATTCCTCTTTGTATTTTATACGCGTAAATATTACTTGGCGTATTCGATGACCCGGTTCTCCCGGACGCAGTTGACCTTGATCTGTCCGGGGTAGTCCAGCTCCTCCTCGATCTTTTTGACGATCTGGCGGGCCACGATGACCATCTGGTCGTCGTTGACCACCTCGGGCTTGAGCATGATGCGGATCTCCCGGCCGGCCTGGATGGCGTAGCTCTTGTCCACCCCATCGAAGGAGTTGGCGATCTCCTCCAGCTTCTCCAGGCGCTTGATGTAGTTCTCCAGGTTCTCCCGCCGGGCGCCGGGGCGGGCGGCGGAGATGGCGTCCGCAGCCTGCACCAGGCAGGCCACGATGGTGCGGGGCTCCACATCGTTGTGGTGGGCCTCGATGGCGTGGATCACATCGGGGCTCTCCTTATATTTGCGGGCCAGGTCCACGCCGATCTGCACGTGGGAGCCCTCGATCTCGTGGGTCATGGACTTGCCGATGTCGTGGATCAGCCCCGCCCGGCGGGCCAGGGTCTCATCCACCCCCAGCTCGGCGGCCATAACCCCCGCCAGCTGGGAGACCTCGATGGAGTGGGCCAGCACATTCTGGCCGTAGCTGGAGCGGTAGCGCATCCGGCCCAGCAGCCGGATCAGCTCGGGGTGCATGGCGTGGATGCCGCACTCCAGCACCGCCCGCTCGCCGTCCTGCTTGATCTTGCTCTCGATCTCCCGGCGGGCCTTCTCCACCGTCTCCTCAATGCGGGCGGGGTGGATGCGCCCATCCTGGATCAGCCGCTCCAGGGAGACCCGGGCGATCTCCCGCTTCACAGCGTCATGGCTGGAGAGGGTGATGGCCTCGGGGGTGTCGTCGATGATCAGGTCCACGCCGGTGAGGGTCTCCAGTGTGCGGATGTTGCGGCCCTCCCGGCCGATGATCCGGCCCTTCATCTCGTCGTTGGGCAGGGGCACCACCGAGACGGTGACCTCCGCCACATAGTCGGCGGAGCAGCGCCCGATGGCGGAGGCGATGATCTCTTTGGCCTTCTGGTCGGCCTCGTCCTTGAGCTGGGCCTCGTACTGGTTGATCTTCAGGGCCTTCTCGTGGGTGAGCTCCCCCTCCAGGTTGGCCAGCAGGTAGTTTTTGGCCTGCTCGGTGGTGAATCCGGAGATCTTCTCCAGCATGTCGAACTGGTGGCTCTTCACCTGCTCGGCCTCCAGGAGCTTCTGG
>DXES01000051.1 GCA_019114825.1 Candidatus Anaerotruncus excrementipullorum | reverse complement strand
TGGTTGATAATCAGGTGGAAGTGGAGCTTTAGCGTCTCCGCCGCCCGGTAACACAGCCGCATCCGGTCCAAAAAGATTTCGAAGTAGTCCATCACCGAGGAGATTTCGGTGTCGATGACGATCTCCAGCGTAAAGGTGGCCTTGTCCTGGGAGATGCTGGTTTTGGCGGATTCCACCGCGTAGTTCACCCGGTCGTGGATATCGAAGGTGGCGGGGTCCTGGTTGCGCACCCGGGAGCGGCGCACGTCGCTCTTGTCCGCCAGGATCAGGGCGGCGGCCACCGGGTTCACCGGGGCGGCAGTGGATTCATCGTGGTTGCCGATGGCGCTGATGATGGTGGCGATCTCCTCCGCGTCCATCCCCAGGTTGTCCAAAAGGCGGAAGGCCATCACCGCCCCGCTCTGGGCGTGGTCGATCCGGTTGACCACATTGCCGATGTCGTGGAGGTAGCCGGCGATGCGGGCCAGCTCCGCCAGCCGGGCGGGGTAGCCCAGGGCGGTGAGGATCTCCCCCGACTCCTTGGCCACCTTGGTCACATGGGGGAAGCTGTGCTCGGTGAACCCCAAAAACCGCAGGGCCTCGTCCTCCTTGCGGATGTAGGTGCGGATCTGTTCGTTGTGGGAAATCTGTTCAAAGGTAATCATAGGATGGCGCAAATCTTCCTTTCGCTTTTTTTCTACTTTATGCTTTCTCGCTCCTATTGTAGCGGCCCGGCCGGGAAAATACAATCACTTTTCCCGCCTGCCACAGAAATTTTACATGCGCTGCCCCCAGGGGCGGCCAAAAGGAGGGGTCCCCCTTTGGAGAGACAGGAAAAAGCCGCCCAGCCCCGCCCGCCCCGGCTGGGGCAGGCGCTGGAGGCGGCGGATCTTGCGGCGCTGGCCGCCTTGGACCCGGAGGAGCCCGCCCGGGGGCTGCGGCTGGCCGGGGCGGGGGCGGGGCTGGACCTGTGGAACCGGGAGCTGGCGGGGTGCCTTTTGGAGGGGGCCCGGCTGGCGGGGGCCCAGCTGGGGCGCTGGAGCCTCACCGATACGGTGCTGCGCCGGTGCGACCTTTCCGGCGCGCAGCTCACCGGGGCGCAGCTGGTGCGGGTGCGCCTGGAGGGCTGCCGGATGGAGGGGGTGCAGCTGGGGGAGGCGTTTTTGCTGGATACCCTGCTGGAGGACTGCCGGCTGGAGGGCGCCCAGCTCTCCCGGGGGCAGTTTAAGCGGGTCACCTTCGCCCGTTGCAGTCTGGCGGGGGCGGCGCTGCAGCAGCTGCGCCACACCGGCTGGCGGCTGGAGGACTGCGACCTGCGCCGGGCGGAGCTGTTCGGCACCCCCCTGGGGGGCCTGGACCTGACCACCGACCGGCTGGAGGGGCTGGTGGTGAACCTCCGGGACCTGGCGGGGGCGCGGGTCACCGTGCCCCAGGCGGCGGGGCTGGCCAAGCTTTTGGGGCTGGTGGTGGAATAAAAGGGGGGGCGGCGCCATCCGGCCGCCGCCCCCCGCGCCTGACCCGCCCGCTCAGGCCTCTTTCAGGTCCAGCTCCACCGGGCAGTGGTCGCTGCCCAGCACCTCCGAGAGGATCTTGCTGTCCGCGATTTGCCCCCGCAGCCGGTTGGAGACGATGAAGTAGTCGATCCGCCACCCGGCGTTCTTCTCCCGGGCGTGGAACATATACGACCACCAGCTGTAGGCCCCGGTGGCGTCGGGGTAGAGGTAGCGGAAGCTGTCGGTGAAGCCGCTCTGGAGCAGCTGGGTCATCCGCTGCCGCTCCTGGTCGGTGAAACCGGCGTTCTGGCGGTTGGTCTTGGGGTTTTTCAGGTCGATCTCCTGGTGGGCCACATTCAGATCCCCGCAGAGGATCACCGGCTTTTGGGCGTCCAGCTCCCGCAGCCAGGCCTGGAAGTCCTGCTCCCACTGCATCCGGTAGTCCAGCCGGGCCAGCTCCTTCTGGGAGTTGGGGGTGTAGGTGTTCACCAGCCAGAAGCCGGGCAGCTCCAGGGCGATCACCCGGCCCTCCTGGTCGTGCTCGGCCATGCCGATGCCGTATTGCACCGAAAGCGGCTCCGCCTTGGAAAAGACGGCGGTGCCCGAATAGCCCTTTTTCACCGCGCTGTTCCAGTATTGGCGGTAGCCGGGCAGCTCCAGCTGGGCCTGGCCGGGCTGCATCTTGGTCTCCTGGATACAGAACAGGTCGGCGTCCGCCTGCTGGAAAAATGTGAGAAATCCTTTCCCCAAACAGGCCCGCAGGCCGTTGACATTCCACGAAATGAGCTTCATAATAGGTACAGCTCCTTTCCCTTGCCGTTTGTTGGTTTTAGTATACCAGAATGGCGGCGGAAAGGCAATCGCGAAGGGGGACCGGCGGATGGAAATTGTGGAGTGGGCGGGGGACCGCTGGGCGCTGGAGGAGCTCTTATTGGAGGCCGACCCCAGCCGGGCGCTGGTGGCCGCCTACCTGGGGGAGGGGTTCTTGCTGGCCGCCCTGGAGGGCGGCCGCCCGGTGGGGGAGGCGCTGGCGGTGCCCCACCCCGGCGGATGGGAGCTAAAGAACCTGGCGGTGGATGCCGCCTGCCGCCGCCGGGGGATCGGCCGGGCGCTGGTGGAGGGGGTGTTCACCCGCCTGGCCCCCGGCGAGACCCTCTGGGTGGGCACGGCGGAGGGGGTGCCCTGGGGGCTGGCGTTCTATGGGGCCTGCGGCTTTGTGCGGGACCACCTGGTCCCGGGCTTTTTCCTAAAAAATTACCCCCAGCCGGTGATGGACGGGGGGATCCGGTGTATTGACATGGTGTATTTGAGACGGAAGAAGGAGGAATCTTGATGGGGAAGGCCCAGAGGGAGGCCGGGGGATTTTCCATCCGGCCGGCGGGCCCGGCGGATGTGGGCCTGGTGCTCCGGTTTATCCGGGAGCTGGCGGCCTATGAGAAGCTGGAGGACCAGGTGGTGGCGGATGAGGCCACCCTCTCCCAGCAGATGTTCCAAAAGGGGCGGGCCCGGGCGGTGATTGCGGAATACGAGGGGGAGCCGGTGGGGTTTGCCCTCTACTTTTTCAACTTCTCCACCTTTTTGGGCCGGGGCGGCCTCTATCTGGAGGACCTGTACCTCACCCCGGCGGTACGGGGGAAGGGGTTTGGCCAGCGGATGTTTTGCTACCTGGCCCAGGTGGCTCTCCAGGAGGGGTGCGGCCGGATGGAGTGGTGGTGCCTGGACTGGAACACCCCCTCCCAGGGGTTCTACCGGCGGATGGGCGCCCAGCCGATGGAGGATTGGACCGTCTGGCGGATGACCCGCCAGGCGCTGGAGGCGCTGGCAGAGGAGGGGACGGTATGAAGCTGGGACTTGTGCTGGAGGGCGGCGGGATGCGCGGCCTCTACACCGATGGGGTGCTGGACTGCCTGATGGACCGGGGGGTGACGGTGGACTATGTGATCGGGGTCTCCGCCGGGGCCTGCGGCGGGGTGTCCTATGTCTCCGGCCAGCGGGGCCGCAGCCGCCGGATCAACACCGCCTATCTGGGGGACAAGCGGTATGTGAGCCTCCAGAGCTTTCTCAAGACCGGGTCGGTGTTCGGCATGGATTTCCTCTTCAGCGAGGTGGCCGACCGGCTGGACCCGCTGGACTACCAGGCCCTTTTGGATTCCCCCATGGAGTTTGTCACCGGGGTCACCGATGTGGCCACCGGCCAGCCCGCCTATTTTGACAAATCGGCCTACGCCCGGGGGGGCTGCATGGTGCTGCGGGCCTCCTGCGCCATCCCCCTCTTCTCCCCGGTGGTGGATTGGGAGGGGGGCCGCTATCTGGACGGCGGGGTCTCCGACCCCATCCCGGTGAAAAAGGCGCTGGCGGACGGCTGTGACCGGCTGATCGTGGTGCTCACCCGCCACCGGGGCTACCGGAAGAAGCCGGAGGGCAGCCGGGCGCTCTACCGGTGGGCGTTCCGCCGGGACCCGGCCATGGCCCAGGCGATCCTGCGCCGCCCCCAGGTCTACAACGACACGCTGGAGCTGGTGTGGCAGCTGGAGCGGGAGCGCCGGGCGGTGGTGATCGCCCCCTCCCACCCGGTGACGGTGGGCCGGTTTGAAAAGAGCCCCCAAAAGCTGGACGCCCTCTACAAGGAGGGGATGCTGGACGCCCAGATCGCCCTGACCCGCCTGTCCTGCCTGGACCGGTAGCGGGCGGCCCGTTTACCCGTTTCCAAAACCGCCGGATTGCATCCCCGGCGGTTTTTTGGTATAATAGACCCGGAGAACAGGACGGAAAGGCGGGCCCTGGGCCCCGCCGGAAGTGGCAGGAGAGGTAGCGTTATGGAACTGGAAATGAAGCTGACCCAAAACCAGGTGCTCTCCCCCCAGATGGAGCTGTCGGTGCGGATTTTGCAGATGGACAGCCTGCGCCTGGTGGAGTACCTCAAGGAGGTCATGCTGGAAAACCCGGTGATCGAGCTGGTGGAGCCCCCCCAGAAGGACGACCGGGCCCAGATGGCCCTGCGCAAGCTGGAGTGGCTGGAGAGCCAGAGCCGCAACGAAAAGGAAAATACCGGCTACTACGACGAGGAGGAGGACCTGAACCTGGAGAAGGTGGCCGCCGCCCCCGACGGGGAGAGCCTGGTGGACCACCTGCTGGTCCAGCTGCGGGCCGCCGACCTGCCGGAGGAGCTCTACCGGGCGGCGCGGTTTTTGGTGGGCAGCCTGGATGGCAACGGCTACCTCTCCGGCCGGCTGGAGGAGCTGGCCCAGGAGGCGGGGATGCCCCTGGAGCTGTTGGAGCGGGGGCTGGCGGTGGTCCAGGGGCTGGACCCCACCGGCGTGGGCGCCCGGGACCTGGCCGAGTGCCTCTGCCTGCAGCTGGGGCCCCAGGAGGAGCTGGCCCGGAAACTGGCCTGCGGCGGGCTGGAGGAGATTGCCCGCAACCGCCTGGGCCAGCTGGCCCGGCGGCTGGGGGAGCCGCTGGAGCAGGTGCAGGAGGCGGCCGAGCGGATCCGCCGGCTGAACCCCAAGCCCGGCTCCGCCTACAGCCAGGAGCGCCCCCCCTCCTACATCGTCCCCGATGTGGTGGTCACCAGCTTTGGGGACCGGTACAATGTGCTGCTCTGCGAGTTCGGCTACCCCCAGGTGCGCCTCTCCCAGAGCTACCTGCAGATGGCCAAGGAGTCCACCGACCAGGAGGTGGTGGACTATATCGGCAACAAGGCCCGCCAGGTGGAGTGGATCCAAAAGTGCATCGAGAGCCGCAACCGCACCCTGCTGGCCATCTCCAAGGCGATTGTCAAGCGCCAGGAGCGGTTTTTCCGCTATGGGCCCCGGTATCTGAACGTGCTGCGCATGCGGGACGTGGCGGAGATGGTGGAGCTGCACGAGAGCACCGTCAGCCGGGCGGTGCGGGATAAATACCTCCAGTGCTCCCACGGGGTCTACCCGCTGCGCTACTTCTTTGTAAAGGGCGTGGAGCGGGAGGACGGCCAGGACGCCAGCAGCCACGACATCAAAAACCGCATCCGGGAGCTGGTGGAGGGGGAGGACCGGTCGGAACCCCTCAGCGACCAGAAGCTGGCCGGGCTGCTGGCCCAGGCGGGCATCTCCATCTCCCGGCGGACGGTGGCCAAATACCGGGAGGAGCTGCAGATTCCCAAATCCGCCGACCGGGCGGACCGCTGAGGACAAAAAACGGGGCCCGCCAGGGCCCTGTTTTTACATGGAGAGGAGGACGAGACCCCATGATCCGACGGGTATTTCTAATCGTATTGGACAGCGTGGGCATCGGGGAGGCCCCCGACGCCGCCCGCTATGGGGACGCGGGCAGCCACACCCTGCGGGCCTGCTGGCAGACGGGGCGGCTGGCGCTGCCGAACCTGCAAAAGCTGGGCCTTTTTAACATCGATGGGGTGGGCTGCGGCCATCCGGCCGCAAGGCCCCTGGGGGCGTTTGCCCGGCTGCGGGAGGCCTCCGCCGGCAAGGACACCACCACCGGCCACTGGGAGCTGGCGGGGCTGGTCTCCTCCCGGCCGCTGCCCACCTACCCCCAGGGGTTCCCCCCGGAGCTGATCGCCGAATTTGAGCGGCGCACCGGCCGCCGGGTGCTCTGCAACCGGCCCTATTCCGGCACCCAGGTGATCCGGGACTACGGCAGGGAGCAGATGGAGACGGGGGCGCTCATCGTCTACACCAGCGCCGACAGCGTCTTCCAGGTGGCCGCCCATGAGCAGGTGGTCCCCCTGGAGGAGCTCTACCGGGACTGCGAGACCGCCCGGGCGCTGCTCACCGGGGAGCACGGGGTGGGCCGGGTGATCGCCCGGCCGTTTGTGGGGGAGTACCCCAATTTCCAGCGGACGCCCAACCGCCACGACTTCTCCCTGGCACCCCCGGGGGAGACCCTGCTGGACGCCCTGGCGGCTGCGGGCCGCCAGGTGTGGGGGGTGGGCAAGATCGCCGACATCTTCGCCGGCCGGGGGCTCACCCGGACGGTACGCACCCGGGATAACAGCGACGGCATGGAGAAGGCCATCGCCTGGGCCAAGGAGGATTTTTGCGGCCTTTGCTTTGTGAACCTGGTGGATTTTGACATGCTCTACGGCCACCGCAACGATGTGGAGGGGTATACCCAGGCCCTAAACGCCTTCGACCGGCAGCTGGGGGAGCTGCTGCCCCTCTTGGGCCCCCAGGATCTGCTGATGCTCACCGCCGACCACGGCTGCGACCCCTCCACCCCCTCCACCGACCACTCCCGGGAGGATGTGCCCTGGCTCATCTACGGCGCGGCGGTGCGCCCCGGCTGCAACCTGGGCACCCTGCCCACCTTCGCGGATGTGGGGGCGACGGTGGCCGCCGCCCTGGGGGTGGACTACCCCTGCGCCGGCACCCCCCGGGACCGGCTGGCGCTGCGGCCCACCCCGGGCTGCGACTGCGGGGAGCTGGCCCGGCGGGCGCTGCAGGCCCGGGAGAACGCCTATGCCCCCTACTCCCATTTTGCGGTGGGGGCGGCGCTGTTGGGGGAGGGCGGCAGGGTCTATGCCGGCTGCAACCTGGAGAACGCCAGCTATGGGGCCACCATCTGTGCGGAGCGGGCGGCCCTGGCGGCGGCGGTGGCCGCCGGGGAGCGGTCGTTTGCCGCCCTGGCGGTGGCGGGCGGCCCCCAGGGGCAGCCCCCTGCGGGGGATTGCTTCCCCTGCGGCATCTGCCGCCAGGCCCTCAGCGAATTCTGCGCCCCCCAGATGCCGGTGCTGGTGGTCCGGGGGGAGGGGGACTGGCGCTGGTACACCCTAGAGGAGCTGCTGCCCTATGCTTTCCGGCTGTGAGGAGGAACCGCCATGCGTATGACCGATATCATCCAGAAAAAACGGGACGGGGGCGCCCTCTCCCAGGAGGAGATCGCCTTCTTTATCCAGGGGTATACCGCCGGCCAGATCCCCGACTACCAGGCGGCGGCCCTGCTGATGGCCATCTGGTACCGGGGGATGGACCCGGCGGAGACCGCCTGGCTCACCGCCTGCATGGCCCGGTCGGGGGAGGCGGTGGACCTGTCCGCCATCCCCGGGGTGAAGGTGGATAAGCACTCCACCGGCGGGGTGGGGGACAAGACCACCCTGGTGGTGGCCCCGCTGGTGGCCGCCTGCGGGGTGCCGGTGGCCAAGATGAGCGGCCGGGGGCTGGGGTTCACCGGCGGCACCATCGACAAGCTGGAGTCGATCCCCGGCCTGCGCACCGATTTTGACCGGGAGGCGTTTTTCGCCATCGTCCGCCAGGCCGGCCTGGCAGTGATCGGCCAGTCGGGCCAGCTGGCGGCGGCGGATAAGAAGCTCTACGCCCTGCGAGACGTGACCTGCACGGTGGACAGCCTGCCGCTGATCGCCTCCTCCATCATGAGCAAGAAGCTGGCCGCCGGGGCGGACGCCATCGTCCTGGATGTGAAGACCGGCAGCGGCGCCTTTATGAAGACGCTGGAGGACTCCATCCGCCTGGCCCGGACGATGGTGGAGATTGGGGAGCACAACGGCCGCCCCACCGCCGCCCTGGTCACCGATATGGACCGCCCCCTGGGCCGGGCGGTGGGCAACGCCCTGGAGGTGGCGGAGGCGGCGGCCACCCTGCGGGGCTGCGGCCCGGAGGATCTCACCGGGCTCTCCCTGCGCCTGGCGGCGGAGATGCTGGGGGCGGCGGGCCGGGGCAGACCGGCGGACTGCCTGGCGGCCGCCCGCCGGGCGCTGGAGTCGGGGGAGGGGTTTGCCCGGCTAAGCCGGATGGTGCAGGCCCAGGGGGGCGACCCCCGGGCGCTGGAGGACCCCGCCCGCCTGCCCCAGGCCGCCCTGGTGCGGCCGGTGGACAGCCCCCAGAGCGGGTGGCTGGCCCATCTGGACACCGCTGCCTGCGGCCGGGCGGCCATGGTGCTGGGGGCCGGCCGGGAGCGCAAGGAGGACCCGGTGGACCCGGCGGCGGGGCTGGTGTTCTGCAAAAAGCCCGGGGACCGGGTGGAGGCGGGGGAGCCTCTGGCCCTCCTGTATACCAACCGCCCCCAGGCGGTGGAGGAGGCCGGGGCGCTGCTGCTGGGGGCCGCCGCCTTCGCCAGCCAGCCCCCCGCCCAGCCGCCCCTGGTGCTGGCCCGGGTGACCAAGGAGGGGGTGGAGCGGTTTTGACCGGAGCGGAAAAACCCGCCGGGCAGCGGGCCCGGCAGCTCTTTTTGGAGGGCCGCAACTGCGCCCAGTCGGTGCTGGGGGCGTTCGCCCCGGGGCTGGGGCTGCCGCTGGAGACCGCCCTGGCCCTCACCGCCGGGCTGGGGGGCGGCATCGGCCGCCTGCGGGAGACCTGCGGCGCGGTGCTGGGGATGGCGTTGGCCCTCTCCCTGGCCCGGGCGGGGGACTGGGAGAAGGGGACCCTCTACCAGGCGGAGCAGGAGCTGGTGGGGCGGTTTCGCCGGGAGCAGGGCAGCCTGCTCTGCCGGGAGCTGCTGGGGGAGGCGGGCCGGGACCGGGCCGCCCGGCCCTCCCCCCGCACCCCGGCCTACTATGCCGCCCGGCCCTGCCCCCGGCTGGTGGAGCGGGCGGCCCAGCTGCTGGAGGACTACCTGGCGGAGCACCCGCCCGCCTGCCCGCCCCGCCTGCCAGGGGGGTGAGGCGCAAAAAAGCGGCCCCTCAGGGCCGCTTTTGCCGCTTGCAAACGGGGCTCAGGACTGGGAGGCCTGGGGGCGCAGCAGATGCAGCGCCAGCCCCACCGCCAGCCCCACCGCCGCCGGGACCAGCCACCCCAGCCCCAGGGAGAAGAAGGGCAGCACCCTCTCCGCCAGGGCCACCAGGCCGTCCAGGTGCAGCGCCCCCCGGGCCCCCGCCGGCAGCGCCTTGATAAAATCGAACACCGCCGCCGCCAGCGTAAACCCGGTGGCCCAGGCATACACCCGCCGGTCGTTGCCAAAGAGGCCGCCGAAGAGGGTGAGCAGGATCAGCGTAATGGCCAGGGGGTAGAGGAACATGAGCACCGGCAGGGAGTAGGCGATGATCGCCTCTAGCCCCAGGATCGCCACCAAAAAGGAGACGATGCAGAACAGCACCGCCCACCCCGGATATCCAAACCGGCTGGGGAACAGCTCCTGGAAGGTCTCGCCGCAGCTGGTAATCAGCCCCACCGCCGTCTTTAGGCAGGCGAAGGTCACCGTCCCGGCCAGGATCACCCCGCCGGCGGTGCCGAAATAGTGGTTGGCGATCACCAGAAGGGTCTCGCCGCCGTTGGCGTTCAGCGGGTAGGCCCCCCGGGTCTGGGCGCCCGCCACCGTGACGGCGATGTAGATCCCCGCCATGATGGCGCCGCTGAGCAGGCCGGCCTTCACCGTGCTGCGGGCGATCTCCCCCGGCTGCTGGACCCCCAGCCCCCGGATCACATTGACCACCACAATGCCGAACGCCAGCCCCGCCAGGGCGTCCATGGTGTTATACCCCTCCAAAAAGCCCTGGAAGAACGCCCCCTGGGCATAGGCGGGCTCCGGGGGGATCTGGGAGATCTGCCCCAGGGGGTTTAGGAGGGCGGCGGCCATCAAAAGCCCCAAAAAGACCAGGAACACCGGGTTGAGCACCTTGCCCACCCAGGTGAGGATCTTGCCGGGGCGCAGGGAGAACCACAGCACCGCCAGGAAAAAGGCCAGGGAGAAGGCCGCCAACGCGCCGGTGTGGCTGCCGCCCCCGGCCAGCAGGGGCAGCACCCCCACCTCGAAGGGGACGGTGGCGCACCGGGGGATGGCGAAAAACGGCCCGATGGTCAAATAGAGGGCGCAGGTGAAAAAGAGGCTGTACCGCTTGCCCACCCGGGTGCTCAGCTCCGCCAGGCCGTTGCACCGGCTGAGCCCCAGGGCGATGACCCCCAAAAGGGGCAGCCCCACCCCAGTGACCAAAAAGCCCCCCACCGCCGGCCAGACCGCCCGGCCCGCCAGCTGGCCCATGTGGACGGGGAAGATCAGGTTCCCCGCTCCAAAGAACAGCCCGAACAGCATGCTGGCGATGGTCAGGTATTGGATCCCCTTCAGCTTTTGGCCCATAGTGGTCCCTCCCACAAGACGGTTGGTTTTGGATAGCTTGTACGATTAGCTTAGCAAATATTGCGGGAAAATGCAATAGATTCCCCAAGATTTCCCCCATGGGCGGGGGAAAAGGAACAGGAGGTATTCCCAATGGAAAAGAAAATGGAACAGGCCCTCTGGGAGCGCTGCACTGCCTTCCACGGGCACATCTGCCCCGGGTTGGCCATCGGCTTCCGGGCCGCCCTGTATGCCGCCCAGCTGCTGGAGTTGGACTTCTCCCAGGATGAGCAGACGGTCTGCATCGCCGAAAACGACGCCTGCGGGGTGGATGCCATCCAGGTGGTGCTGGGGTGCAGCGTGGGCAAAGGCAACCTGCTCTTCCACCTGCGGGGCAAGCAGGCGTTCAGCTTCTACCACCGGCCCAGCGGCCGGTCGGTGCGCCTCTGCCTAAAGCCCCGCCCCCAGGGGATGACCCGGGAGCAGTCGCTGGCCTACTACCGGGAGCGGCCGGACCAGGAGCTGTTTGCCGCCGGCCCCACCCGGATCCCCCTGCCCCAGCCGGCCAAGATCTTCCGCTCGGTGGCCTGCAGCCGCTGCGGGGAGGTCACCGCGGAGCAGATGGTCCGCCTGCAGGACGGCCAGCCCCTCTGTCTGGACTGCTATGAGCAGTATGACCGGTTCCAGGTGTGAAAAAACAAAAGGGGAGGGCGGGAGCTTCTGCTCCCGCCCTCCCTTTGCGCTGCCGGAGGGCTCACCGCAGCTTCACATAGATCAGCTTGCCGGCGTTGTCCGGGGCGCGCACGCTCTTGATGTCGAACAGCCCCACCGACTCCAAAAAGGGCGTCAGCTTGGAAAAGCCGAAGTTGCGCACGTCGAAGTCGGGGTACCGCTTGACCAGCAGGTTGCCGATGGTGCCGATGAACACCCACCCGTCCTCGTCCGAGTTCTCCCGGGCGATGGCCTTGAGGGCCTTTTTGATGGTGGCCAGGCCGATGGCGTCCCCGCCCTTGGAGGGCTCCTCCTTGCCGGATTCCTCCCTGGGGGGGTCGGGCTGCTTTTGCGGCTCCTGCCTGGGGGGTTCGGGCTTCTCCTGCTTTTGGGGCTTTTGCCGGGCGGGGCGGGGCTGCTCGGCCGGCTCGGGCTTCTCCTGCTTGGAGGCCTTCTGGGGGGCCTCGCTGGTGGCCAGGATGTCCAGGTATTTGAACCGGTTGCAGGCGGAGATAAACGACTTGGGGGTCTTGCGCTCCCCCATGCCCACCACCAGCATCCCCCCCTCCCGCAGGCGGGCGGCCAGGCGGGTGAAGTCGCTGTCGGAGGAGACCAGGCAGAAGCCGTCCACCTGGCCGGTGTAGAGGATGTCCATGGCGTCGATAATCATGGCGGAGTCGGAGGCATTTTTGCCGGCGGTGTAGCTGTACTGCTGGATGGGGATGATGGAGTTATCCAGCAGCACCTTTTTCCAGCTGGCCAGGGCGGGGTTGGTCCAGTCCCCGTAGATCCGCTTGTAGGTGGCCACGCCGTCGTTGGAGATCTCGTCCAGGATGATTTTGATATATTTGTCGGAGATGTTCTCCGCATCGATGAGGACGGCGAACTTGTTGTCGTTGGGCATGTTTTCACCTCGGTCAAAAGCATTGGGGCGCCAGAGGGCGCGGGACGCTTACCCCTATTATAGCACAGCCGCCGGGGAAAAACAGCCCAATTTTGTCCCGCCACGGGCCCATGGGCATCAAAAAAGCCCCCTGCGGGGCTTTTTTGGCGGGATCTGCGGTTATTTCAGCTCGATCTGGCGGCTCACCGGCCGGGTGGGCACCGCCTTGGGCAGCTCCAGGGTGAGCACGCCGTTCTCATAGGAGGCGGTGATCCCCTCGGTCTTGATGCCGGAGACATCGAAGCTGCGGGCAAAGGCGCCGTACCGGCGCTCCCGGCGCAGGTAGCCGTTGTCCCCCTTCTCCTCGGTGGTGTTTTCATGCTTGGCGGAGATGGTGAGGGTGTCGCCGTTCAGGTCCAGGCGGATCTCCTCCTTTTTAAAGCCGGGCAGCTCGGCCTCCAAAAGGTAGCTGTCGCCGGTGTCCCGGATGTCGGTGCGGATCTCGGCGGCGCCGGCGGGGGCCAGGTCGCTGAAGAAGGAGCGCTCCATGGCGTCGAACAGGTTGGACAGGTTGCGGGCTCTGTGTTCAAAGGGCATCAGGTCAAACAT
This sequence comes from Candidatus Anaerotruncus excrementipullorum, assembly GCA_019114825.1. Lineage (GTDB taxonomy): Bacteria > Bacillota > Clostridia > Oscillospirales > Ruminococcaceae > Anaerotruncus > Anaerotruncus excrementipullorum. Next base: position 5,614 of record DXES01000051.1, on the reverse strand, counting down.
CTCAAAAAACCTCCTGTGAAGCTCCCCTGCGGGGGCTCTCTTTTGTTTCTGGCCTTAGCATACCCCCAAACTATGAAAAAATTTCGCGGAAATTGTGGCCGGATTGAAAACTTTTAGCACTCTATATAGTTGAGTGCTAAATCATCGCCCCCATCTCCCCATCCGCCACGTTTTGTGGTACAATAGAGCCAGCGAACGCCCCCGCGGGGGCAAGGAGGGAGCAAAAATGCTGCAGGTGGCAATCTGCGACGACGACCGGGCGGCCCTGGAGCGGTATGCCGTCCAGCTGGAGCGGCTGGCCGTCCAGGAGCAGCTGGGCATCCGCCTGACCACCTTCCCCAGCGGGGAGGCGCTGCTGTTTGCCCTGGAGGACCTGGACTGGCGGCTGGATATCCTCTACCTGGATGTGCAGATGCCCGGACTGGACGGCATCGAGACCGCCCGGCGGCTGCGGGCGGCCGGGTGCGAGGCCCAGATCCTCTTCCTCACCAACAGCCGGGAGGAGGTGTTCGAGAGCTTCGACGTGCGCCCGCTGCAATACCTGCTGAAGGGGCAGCTGAGCCTGGAGAAGTTCCGCACCTCCTTTGCCCGGGCGGTGCAGCTCTGCGGCCGCCAGCCCCAGGCCCTGTTCGTCTGCGAGCGGGGGGCGGAGCGCCGGGCGATCCCCTTCCGGGAGATCACCTACTTCGAGGTGGCCAAGCGGATTGTCACCGTCCACTATGCCGGCGGGGTGTTCTCCTTCTACTCCAGCATGGGCGACCTGGAGAAGCGGCTGCCGCCGGGGGCGTTTGTGCGCGCCCACCGGGCGTTTTTGGTGAGCGTCAGCAAGATCCGCCGGCTGGACCAGGACTCCCTGGGCCTCACCACCGGGGAGAGCCTGCCCCTGGGGCGCACCTATGTCAAGCAGGTACGGGAACAGCTCTCCAGCTACCTGTCCGGCGGGGAAGGGGGCGGCGAGGATGCATGACGGGTGTGCGGCGGCCCTGTTGGCCGTCTGCGGCGGGGGGTTCTCGCTGCAATTTTTCCGGCTGGTGCGCGCCCTCTTCCCGGTGGAGCGGCTCCGCCGGGGGTGGTACTGGGCGGCGGCCGGCTGCGCCGTGGGGGGGATCCTGGCCCTCTTTTGGTTCCAGCTGCCCCTCTACCTCTGCTATACCGCCCTCTTTGGCCTGTTTGTGGGGCTGACCGCCCTGCTGGCCCCCGGCCAGACGCTGGGGCGGCTGATCACCGGGGCGCTGGCCCCCTTCCTGTTCCTCTGCGTCCATGGGGTGCTCATCCCCCTGCTGGCCCTGCTGCGGGGGGTGGGGATGGACCGGTTTGTGGAGGCCCGGCCGGGGCACCTGGTGGCGGCGGCGCTGGCCTGCCTGTGCGGCGCGCTGCTGCTGCGGCTCCAGCGGCGGCTGGCCGGGCGGGAGCGGATGCAGCTGCTCTTCCATTGCCGCCGGCAGCGGCGGATGGTCAGCGGGGCGCTGCTGGTGCTCTATTTTTACCTGGTGGTGGAAAGCTGGGTCTACTACTACCCCTTCCCCACCGCCTGGACCCCCACCTTCCACCTGTTCACCAGCCTGGTGGCGCTGGTCACCTATTTTTTGCTGCTGTGGTATGCGGTGGACGTGAGCGCCTATATCGAGCAGGAGCTGAAGACCCGCCAGGTGGAAAAACAGCTCCAGCGCCAGGTGGTCCACTACCGCCAGTATACCCAGGCGGTGCGCACCCTGCGGGCGTTTAAGCACGACTGCCGGGGGATGGTGGCCGCCGCCCAGCGGCTGCTGGCCGACGGCCGCCTCCAGGAAGCCCAGCGGCTGCTGGGCCAGATGGGCCAGGCGCTGGAGGCCGCCCCCCGGGAGGTGACCTTCTGCAACCATGTGGTGGTGGACGCCATCCTGCGGGAGTGCGCCGCCCGGTGTGGGGAGGAGGGGATCGACTTTTCCGCCTCGGTGGGGCTGCCCCAGCGGGTGGGGATGGACGACCTGGAGCTCTGCCGGATATTCGGCAACCTGGTGGAGAACGCCCGGGAGGCCTGCGAGCGCCAGCCGGCGGGCCAGCACCGGTGGATCACCGTCCACAGCTCGGTGAGCGGCGACTGGGTGACGGTGGAGGTGGCCAACACCTATGCGGGCCAGGTGAAGCTGTCCGGCGGGCTGCCCCTGAGCGGCAAGCCGGGGGGCGCGGAGCACGGCCTGGGGCTGTTGTCGGTGCGCACGCTGGTGGAGAGCCGGGGGGGCTTTTTGCGCATCGACCTGAGCCGCCCGGGGGTGTTCCGGGCGCGGCTGCACCTGAGCGCCCCCGGGGCCGGGGAGCCCCAAAACGGGGAAAACGGTTTGGAACAAAAAAGGGACGATTTGGAACATTTTCCCCCAAACGCCCCTTGAAATGTGGTAGATTAGGGTTGCGGGGAACCGCGGCAATACACTTGAAACCTCCCCCCCTCCATAAGCAGTTGTACCGCGCCAGCCGGCTGCTCCCTTTCAGCCACAGGGCGGCGCAGGCAAGGGAGAAAAAGAGCTGTTTCGTCCGGATAGCGAAACAGCTCTTTTTCTCTGTTTTTTTATTTTTGCAGGGGGAGGGGACTCACGCCCCCTCCCCCGCCTGCTGGGTCTGGCGGATGATGTCCTCCATCACCGCCTTGGACATCGCCCCGGGCACATAGCCGTAGACGCTGCCGTCGGCGGCGATCATGAAGGTGGTGGGGAAGGCGCGGATGCCATAGGCGGCGAACACCTCCCCGCTCACATCCATCACCACCGGGAAGGTGTAGCCGTTCTCCTGCAAAAACGCCTCCACCTCCGGCTGGGTCACGTCCTGGCTGTAGGGGTGGTCCCCGTCCTTGGGGTTGGCCACCCCCAGGATGACCACCTCCCCCTCGTTGAGGCCGTACTGCTGGTAGAGCTCCTCAATGTGGGGCATCTCCCCCTGGCAGGGCGGGCACCAGGTGGCCCAGAAGTTGAGGAACACCACCTGCCCCTGGTAGTCGGAGAGGGTGTGGCTGTTGCCGTATTGGTCGGTGAGGGTGAAATCCGGGGCGGGCACCGCCGCCGGGGCCTGGGGGGCGGATTCCTCCGGCTGGCTGGCGGCGGGGGCCTGCTCTGCCGGCTGGCTGGAAGCGGCGGCGCTCTCCGCCGGGGCGGCCTCCTGGGAGGCGGCCTGGGGCAGGGAGGCGGTGCTCAGATAGCTGGAGATGCCGTCCATCCAGCCGGTGAAGGTCATGACCCCCATGAGGATCAACAGCACCCCGCCGGCTTTGACGGTGTACCGCATCCACTTCTGGTTGCGCTTTAGGAAGGCCAGCGCCTGGCTGGTGAACAGCCCCAGCACCAAAAAGGGGATCAGAAACCCGGCGGCATACACCAGCACCAGCAGGTAGCCGGTGGCGGCGGTCTTGGCCCCGGAGGCCAAAATCAGCACCGAGGAGAGGGCGGGCCCCACGCAGGGGGTCCAGGCGAAGGAGAAGGAGAACCCCATCACCAGCGCCAACAGGGGGTTCATCGGCCGCCCGGCCAGGTTCAGGTGGAATTTGCGCTCCCGCTGCAAAAATTTCAGGTCAAAAAAGCCCAGCTGGAACAGCCCCAATAGGACAATCAAAATGCCCCCCACCCGGGTGACCAGCGACCGGTGGCCGCTTAAAAAGCTGCCCAGGGCGGTGAAGGACAGGCCCAACAGGAAAAAGGCGCAGGATACCCCCAGGATGAAGCAGAGGGTGTGCAGCATGGTGCGCCCCCGGCTGTAGGCGATGGCGCCCTCCTCTGTGCGGCGGGCGCTGCCGGCCAGGCAGCTCATATAGACGGGCAGCAGGGGCAGCACACAGGGGGAGAAGAAGGAGAACAGCCCCTCCGCAAACACCAAAAGAAAGCTGATATGGCCGCCGGAAACCAGATTTTGCATGGAAATCCTCCTGTGGTGAAGCATTTTTCTCCACTCTACCAAAAACCCGCCGGGAATGCAAGGCGTCCCGGCTGGAAAATCCGGGAACGGCCTCCCGCTTTGGGCAAAAATATGCTATAATGGCAAAAAAAGCGGTTTTTGCGGGAGGGAAGACGGATGTGGGATACTAGGCAAGGGGGCCAGCCCCAGGAGGGGGCGGCTTGGGCGGCCCTGCGGGGGCTGCGGCGGCGGGGGGACCTGCTGGCCCTGGCGATGCTGGTGAATTTGGGGCTGCTCTATCTCTGCCAGACGGTGGTGGCCTGGGGGGTGGTCTGGCTGCTGCGCCGGGTGGGCGCCGGGGCGGGGCTGGTGGAGCTGGCCAACGAGCTGTATACGCTGGTGGTCTATCTGGCGGTGTTTTTGCCCCCCTATCTGCTCTATGCCCGGGTGTGCCGGCTGCCGCTGGGGCAGCTGCCCGCTGCCCGGCCCTATCTGCCGGTATTGGCCGCCGGGCTGGGGGTCACCATGGGCATGTCCGCCTCGGCCTTCCTGCCGGGGCAGGCGATGAACCTATTTTTCAGCTTTTTTGGCCTGTATCCAATGGATATGCCCCTGGCCCTGCCGGGCAACCCGGTGGCGGCGGTGCTGTTTGTGGTCAACCTGGTGCTGCTGCCCGCTTTGGTGGAGGAGCTGATCTTCCGGGGGATTGTGCTGGAATCGCTGCGGCCCTGGGGGGATGGGTTTGCGGTGGGGGTATCGGCGCTGCTGTTCGCCCTGCTGCACCGGAATACCGCCCAATTCCCCAACGCCCTATTTATGGGGCTGGCCCTGGGGTATTTTGTGGTTCAGACCGGCTCCCTGTGGACCGGGGTATGCATCCATATGGCCAATAACGCCTTTATCCTGGCGCTGTCGGTCCCCTCCCAATGGATGGGGCCGCTGGGGCAGCTGGCGGTGCAGGGGTTCCAGATTGGCTGCTATGGGATGGCCGGGATTGTAGGGGTGTGGTATCTCTGGCGGCGAGGGCTGGATTTGCGGCTGCCTGCCAGCGGGTGCCCGCTGCGCCAGCGGACCTGTTTTGCGGAGTATTTGGCCCGGCCGTCCACCCTGGTGTTATTGGCGGCATTTTTGCTGGTATTTTTCCAAAATTTTTCCCGGTGAGGTGACAGGATGGAGGACGCGGCATATATGCGCCGGGCGCTGGAGCTGGCCGCCCAGGCCGCCCAGGAGGGGGAGGTCCCGGTGGGGGCGGTGGTGGTCTGGGAGGATGGGCAGATTGTGGGAGAGGGACGCAACCGCCGGGAGGTGGGGAAAACCGCCCTGGCCCATGCGGAGCTGGAGGCGATTGCCCAGGCCTGCCGGAAGCTGGGGGGATGGCGGCTGCACAAGGCCACCCTATATGTGACGCTGGAGCCCTGCCCCATGTGTGCCGGGGCGGTGGTCAACGCCCGGATACGGCGGGTGGTATTTGGCGCCCGGGACCCCAAGGCGGGGTGTTTTGGGTCGGTATGCGACTTTGGGGGGATGGCGTTCAACCACCACCCGGTGGTGGATGGGGGCGTTTTGGAGGCGGAGTGCGCCGGACAGCTGAAGGAATTTTTTCGCGCCCTGCGGGCGCGGCGCGGGTAAGGTTTTCGCCTGCGGCGCAGCACCCGCTGCACGGCTGCACAAGCAAAGTTTTCGCCCGCCTTTTTCAACAGGCGGCAGGATTCCAAAGGGCAGCGCCCTTTGGCCGCCATCCGCAGATGGCGGAATA
>DXES01000050.1 GCA_019114825.1 Candidatus Anaerotruncus excrementipullorum | reverse complement strand
TAGCCGGTATAGGAGGCCAGCAGGGTCCGCGCGTCCTGGTTGCGGCCGGTGAGGGCCACCACATTGCCAAGCCCGTTGTAATCCATCTCAATTTCCGGGTTTACGCTCAGCAGTACGGTGCCGATGCTGCTGTTGTCGCTGTTGCTGCTGGCCTCCTCCGAAAGGGAAGCGGCTGTGCTGGGCGTCTTCGGGAGGGGGGCTGTGCTGGGGGGATTCCCGCAGGCGGTCAGGGCGGCCAGGGCCAGGGCGGCGGTCAGGGTCAAGCCAAACAGTTTGGTACGGATCTTCTTTTTCATCTGTGTCATCTCCTTAAAATGGGTTTGGTGTTGTGCTTTCTGTCTCTAGATTACGGAGCCCCCGTTGAAAAACCGGGGTCCGGCACATGATTTTTTCCCTTTTTTTCTCCTATGCGAAAAGCATACGGCGGCCAGGCCTAAAACCTGGGAGCCCGGCATTCATTTCCGGATCACGCATCTGCGCTGCCGTTCCGGCTCGCATAGTCGGTATCGCCATCGCTGTAGGGGCTGTAGCCGGTATCCCCATCATTTGTAGCCTCACCGCCGTAGGGGCTGTAGTCGGAGCTGTCATAGCCGGTTACACCGTCGGCGTTGGGGCCATAGTCGGTATCCCCGTAGTCGGTGACGCCATCGGCATTGGGGCCGTAGTCCGAGTCGCCATCGGCGCTGGGGCCGTAGTCGGTGTCCCCATAGTCCGAGCCGCTATCGCCGGTGGCGCCGCCGTCATCCAGGATGGGTGCGGCTGCCTGCTCCGAAGAGGAGGCGGAAGCGGGCGGTGTCACAGGGATGACCACCTCGGTGACCGGCAGCTCCTCCGGGGCGGGGCCGATCTGGATCACGATGGCCTGCCCATAGCGTTCCTCCAGATCCTCCAGGGCCTCCTGCTCCTGCCGGGCCTGCCAGCCGGCGTCGGGGCTGGAGACGGTGATGGACACCGTCTCTCCGTCGGAGAGGTAACCCATATCAATGGCCCGCTCCACCAATTCCCCGGTCACGTCCTCCCGGCCCTTGCCGCCAAAGTCATACCCGGCGATCAGATCCTGGCCGTCGGGGTTGAGGCCCTCCAGCTCCAACACCCGGTCGTTGCGGCTGAGGGTGAGCTCCACATCCGGGTTGATCTGGATACGCAGCGCGCCATAGGGGGTGAAGTTGGGCTGGTAATACCCGAAGAACACCAGGCAGAGGCAGGCGGCCAAACCCACCAGGCCGGACAGGGGTTTCCAGAGGGGGAGGGACCTCTTTTGGGGAAGCTGAAGTTCCACGATCTTCTCTACCGTTTGCCCCACCTGGTAGCGCAGGTTGGCCACTTTTAGAAAGCGGCCCTCCTCATCCAGCACCACGGCGTAGGCCGGATGTATCTCCATGACCAGATAGTTCATTTCCCGTCTCCTCCCTTCGCCGGAACAATCTGACACAGGTGCCCCCGGATAATCTCATAGCCGTTGGTGAAGGCCAGCAGGATGGCCACCAGGTATTTCCGGTGCCGTTCCAGCGTTTTGCGCTCCACGCCGGTTCCCGCTGCCAGCTCGCTTATGGGCAGTTTGCCCGTGTCCTCCACCCGCTTCAGCAGTTCCGGCCGGGGGCGGGCGAACTCCAATACCCGGCGGCAGGCGGTGAAAGTCCGCTCCTGCCGGGGGCAGTTGTCCGCCACCTCAGAGAAGGTCAGGCCGAACTGGGCCAGCTTCTCCGAAAACTCCTGAATTTCCCGTTGGCTGGCGGTGCGGGTTTCGTAGGCCTCTGCGTGATCCACTGTGTCGGGAATGGTCTCCAGCAGCTCTCCGCTGTCCGTTTCTGCGCCCAGGGGCGCATGGAGGGAGATCACATTCCCGTGGCGCTTCTCCACACGGTAGTAGTCGATGAGGCGGTTTTTGATGGCCCGGGCGGCATAGGGCAGGAAAGCGCCCCGGCTTTTTTCATAGGCCAGCAGCGCCTCATAAAAGGCCAGCATGGCGATGCTCAGTTCATCCTCCCGGCCATTTTCCGGAGCGGTGTGGATAAACTTCACCGTCTCCGACCGGATGAAGCCCATGTACTGGCGGATGAAGGCGTCCGCCGCCTCCGGGTCTATTTTGGCCGCCTGCACCTGGGCCACAATGCTGTGTTCTGTTTGGACCATTGCCATCCCTCCATTGCCCTCCGGCAGAAGGATACGGAACCGCCGCCGGATTTTCGGGGTCGCGGTAGCAAATCACGCTAGCATATAAAAAACCATTTTAATTGTAGCAGATTTTGCGGCCCTCTGCGACCTCTAGATTGCGAAAACGTGTAAATTGTTTGTAAAACAGGCCTATGCACGCTTCAAAAATGCACCATGTGGATAGAAACCGGCAGGGGTAAAAGGGCATTAAAAAGAGAAAATGGCCCCGCGTCTTTTGGCGTAGGACCATTTTCCGATGTGTAGCCGCAGGGCCTTTTTTGTCGGGGCCGGGTCCGCCCGGACAGAAAAACCCCCGGCAGGGCCCGCAAAAGCAAGGCTTGCCGGGGGTTGGGCCCGCAGACGCCTCCCCAGTAGGGTGCGCCCGGTGCCCGGCCTGTTTTCTATTTTTTCGCCCTGGGTTTGGCATCGATGTAGCTATAGAGGGTGTATTTGGAGATTCCAAAGTATTGGGAGACCTTGTCCCCGCTTTTGGTGATCAAGAAGGCGCCGGTTTTGCTTAAAAACTGGATCGCCTTGATCTTGTCCTCCTTTTTCATGAGCTCCACAGGCTTGCCCACGTTGCGCACACTCTGCTCGATCAGCTCATCCAACAGCTCGTTGACGCTGGGGAGGATCTTCTCCGGCTCCTGGGATTGCTCGGCGGCGGTGAGGCCATGGAGGGCATTTTCCAGCAGCAATAGGTTGGAGATATCAAAGTTGATCGAGAGGATGCCGATGGCCTCCCCCTGTTGGTTGCGGATGTAGATGGTGCTGGACTTCAGAACCTTTCCATCCTGGGTCTTTGTCAGGTAACAGAACCTGTCCTCCAGCTGGCTGCGGTCCCCTTGGAGCGCCTCCAGCACGACCTGGGAGGGACCGTCCCCCAGCTTGCGGTGGGAGACATGCCCGTTTTCAATGGCCACAATCGAGTGGTCCAGGTCCTGGCTGCATAGGTCGTGGACCACCACCTCGCACTGGGGCCCAAACTGTAGTGCCAGCCCCTTGGCCAGCTGGCTTAAAAATTCCAAAGGCAGAGTATCGGTCATCTTTCGCTCCCTTTCCCGCCCCGGATGTTCCGGGGCGCTTTGGCCCGTCTGCGCGGACCTATTCTGCCTCTATCTTACAACGGGACGGGAGAAAAAGCAACCAATAATTTTACTGGACAAAAAAATTTTTAGAAACCCCTGCCGGAGGCTTGCTTTTTGTCCTCGGAAATGATAAACTAAAACCAAAGGAAATTTTTAAAAATTCTGTGCAAAATTGAAGAGAACAACGATAAAATGGCTGCAACGGAGTGCTGTGCGCACGGGCTGGATGTTCACTGGGATCATTTGGCGGCGCAAATCCTGTGGCCGCCGGTCAAGGTGTTCATCCAGCAGGAGGGTGGACGCCTTTTTTGCGCCGCGAAATAAGGAGGAATGACCATGCTGCTGGTAGGAAACGGACGGCTGATCACCCGCGGGACCCCCAACCGCCTGATTGAAAATGGCTGTGTCGCCATCGAGGGGAACCTGATCCGGGAGGTGGGGGAGACCGCCCCGCTGCGTGCCCGCTATCCAAAAGCCCAGTGGATCGATGCCCAGGGGGGGATGATCCTGCCCGGGCTGATCAACGCCCACAACCACATCTACAGCGCCTTTTCCCGGGGGATCGCCATCCGGGGATACCAGCCCAAGGGCTTTTTGGATATTTTGGAGGGCATGTGGTGGACGATCGACCGGAATCTGTTGCTGGAGGATACCCGTTACAGCGCCCTGTGTACCTATATCGACTGCATCAAAAACGGCGTCACCACCGTTTTTGACCACCACGCCAGCTATGGAGAGATCCCCGGGAGCCTGTTTGCCATCGCGGATGCCGCCAAGGAGTGTGGTGTGCGCACCTGCCTGTGCTACGAGGTCTCCGACCGGGGCGGGGAGGCGCAGATGCGCCGGGCAGTGGAGGAAAACGCCGCGTTTATCCGCTTTTGCCAAGAGGATACCAGCGGCATGGTGCGGGGGATGATGGGGCTGCACGCCTCCTTCACCCTTTCGGATGCCACACTGGACCTCTGCCGGGAGCAGACGCCGCCGGAGGTGGGATTCCACATCCACGTGGCGGAGGGGATGGCGGACGTCTATGACTCCCTGAAAAAATATGGCAAGCGGCTGGTAAACCGGCTGTTTGACCACGGGATCCTGGGGGAGCGGTCGATCGCAGGCCACTGTATCCACATCAGCGGCCTGGAGATGGACATCCTCCGGGAGACCGGCACCATGGTGGTTCACAACCCCGAATCCAATATGGGCAACGCGGTGGGCTGCCCGCCCACCTTGGAGATGATCCACCGGGGGCTGACGGTGGGCCTGGGCACCGACGGCTACACCAACGATATGTACGAGTCGATGAAAGCGGCCAACTGCCTGCATAAGCACCACCTCTGCGATCCCACCGCCGCCTGGGCGGAGGTGCCCTACATGCTGTTCCAGGGAAACCCCGCCATCGGCGCCCGCTATTTCCCCCACAGGCTGGGGGTGTTGGAGCCGGGAGCGGCTGCGGATGTGATCGTCACCGACTACGACCCTTTGACCCCCCTCACGGCGGACAATATCGACGGACACACCCTCTTTGGCATGACCGGCCGCCAGACGGTGACCACCATCATCGACGGGAAGGTGCGGATGCAGGACCGCCAGCTGGTGGATATTGATGAGAGGGCGGTGTTGGCCCAGGCCCGGGCCCATGCCCAGGCAGTTTGGGACCGGATCAACGCCCGTTAAACCCATGGGAGGACGGAAAAGGCAGGAGGGATTTTTATGAGTGATAAAATGTATCCGCTTTCGTTTGGGAAGCTGATGGACTGGGCGCTGACCGAATATGCCCAGCAGGGGAGCCTGTTCGGTGTCTTTAAGCTCTTCCGGTACCGCCCAGAGGACAAAAAACTGCCCATCTTCCGGGAGAAGCTGGAGGCCCCCTTTGGTCCGGCGGCAGGCCCTCATACCCAGCTGGCCCAAAACATCCTGGCGGCCTATGCCGCAGGCGGCCGGTTTTTCGAATTGAAGACCGTTCAAAAGATGGATGGGGAGGAGCTCTCCAAATGTGTCCCCAAGCCCTGTATCGCTGCCCAGGACGAGTGCTACAACTGCGAGTGGTCCACCGAGCTCACCGTCCCCCAGGCATATGCGGAGTATGTGAAGGCCTGGTTTGCCTGCAAGCTGTTGGCCCGGGAACTGGAATTGGGGGACCCGGAGGGGTTTGTCTTCAATATGAGCGTGGGCTACGACCTGGAGGGGATCCAAAGCCCCAAGGTGGACGGTTTTATCGAGGGGCTGCGGGATGCCTCCTCCAGCGAGGCCTGGCGGGTATGCAGGGAGTGGACGCTGGCCCACCTGGACCGCTTTGCCCGGGTGGATGAGGCCTATGTGCAGGCCATCTCTCCCAAGGTGAGCGAGTCCATCACCCTCTCCACCCTCCACGGCTGTCCGCCGGAGGAGATCGAACGGATTGCCGCCTACTTAATTACCCAGAAGGGGCTGCATACCTATGTAAAGTGCAACCCCACCCTGTTGGGGTACGACTTTGCCCGCCAGACGCTGGACCGGCTGGGGTTCGGCTACCTGGTGTTTGACGGCCACCACTTCCGGGAGGACCTGCAGTTTTCCGATGCGGTCCCCATGCTCCACCGGCTGGGCAAGCTGGCGGCGGAGCGGGGGGTGGAGTTCGGGGTCAAGCTTACCAATACCTTCCCGGTGGAGGTGGCGGCGGGGGAGCTGCCCAGCCAGGAGATGTACCTGTCCGGTCGGGCGCTCTACCCCCTCACCATCTCCCTGGCGGCAAAGCTTGCCCGGGAGTTCGATGGAAAGCTGCGGATCTCCTACTCTGGGGGCGCGGATGCAGAGAATATCGAGCGGCTGTTTGCGGCAGGTATCTGGCCGGTCACCATGGCCACCACCCTGCTCAAGCCGGGGGGCTATCAGCGGCTCCACCAGATCGCCCAGGCGCTGCGCAACTGCGGCGACCAGCCGTTCGGCGGGGTGCATGTGGCGGCGGTCTGCGCCTACGCCCAGGACGCCCTGGAGGATGGCCACTACCGCAAAGTCATCAAACCGGCGCCCGCCCGCAAACTAAAAAAGCAGGTCCCCCTGTTGGACTGCTTCACTGCCCCCTGCCAGAGCGGCTGCCCCATCGGACAGGATATCCCCGCCTATCTGCGGTTGGCGGGGGAGGGACGGTATCTGGAAGCCCTCCGGGTGATTACCCAGCGCAATCCCCTGCCGTTTATCACCGGCACCATCTGTTCCCACCGCTGCCAGGACAAATGTACCCGCGGCTTCTATGAGGAGCCGGTGCATATCCGCCGGGTAAAGCTGGAGGCGGCCCAAAAGGGCTTCGGCCGCCTCTTGGAGGAACTTGCCCCCGCCGCCCCCAAAGAGGGGCTCAAAGTGGCGGTGGTGGGCGGCGGGCCGGCGGGCCTTGCCGCCGCCTATTTCCTGGCCAGGGAGGGGGCGCCGGTGACGGTATTTGAAAAGCGGGCCCAGCTGGGCGGCATCGTCCGCTATGTGATCCCTGCCTTCCGCATCCCCGAAGAGGCGATCGAGGGGGATGTGGCCCTCTGCCGGGCGCTGGGGGTGCGGTTTGTGCTGGGGCAGGAGATCGGCTCTGCCCAGGAGCTGCTGGATCAGGGCTATACCGATGTCATTTTCGCCACCGGCGCCTGGAGACCCGGGCAGCTGCAGCTGGAGTACGGCCAGGCGGTGAACGTCCTCGATTTTCTGGAGGCCTGCAAGCGGGACCCCAACCTGGAGATCGGCGCCCAGGTGGCGGTGATCGGCGGCGGCAACACCGCCATGGACGCCGCCCGGGCAGCCAGGCGGCTCCCCGGCGTCCAGCAGGTCCGCCTGGTCTACCGGCGCAGCCGCCGGTATATGCCCGCCGACGAGGAGGAGCTGG
>DXES01000049.1 GCA_019114825.1 Candidatus Anaerotruncus excrementipullorum | reverse complement strand
CCCTTGGGGGGAGGGTAGGGAGAGGGGTCCACCTTATTTCCCCCCGCAGGGAATTCTAATCCTTTCGGTTCGATGTTCCTAACGAGGAATTCCCCCGGAGGGAGCCGGTAAACCGATAGCTAGGGCCCCCTCTGGCGCTGCGCGCCACCTCCCCGGCGGGGAGGCCGCTTCCCGCCTGGGCAGGTGGAATTGGGAGGGGCCTTGGGGGCCTTTCTCTTGTAAAGGCCCCCAAACCCCCAAATACGCCTGAAGTATGGAGTGTTCCGCTGGCTGCGGCCAGCGGCCAAAGGGCGCTGCCCTTTGGAATCCTGCCACCTTTTGGAAAAGGTGGACGAAAACTTTACTTGGGGTGCGCCGCAGGCGAAAACTTTGCTAAAGCAAGGCCGTCCCTCCGCCAAAACAGCGAAGGGACGGCCCTTTTCTATAAAATCCAAACTTGACGGCAGGGGAGGCCGGTACTCCCCCCGAAAAAAGAGGGGCTTTAGGCCATCGCCCGGCCCAGCCCCGCCCGCTGGATGCACCACACCAGCGCCAAACCCAGTACCCCACAGGCAGCCAGCTCCCCAACGGCCACCGAGGCGGCGTTCATCCAAAACAGCGCCGGGGTGTCCGGCGTAAACATCCAGGTGAGCTCCGCCCCCACAAAGATCCCATTGAACACCACCGGCGGCAGCACCGACACCACCGGCAGCCCCCGCCAGGTGAACCCCCGCAGCTTGCGGGTGAAAAGGGCGGCCAATAGGGTGGCGGCGGTGCCCACAAAGATGTCCATGGGCAGCACCGCCCCGGTGGCTACGCCGATCAGGTTGGTGAGCAGGCACCCCACCGTTACCCCCCAGATGGCGGCGGGGGAAAAGACGGGCAGCAGGGTGAGCGCCTCCGCCACCCGCACCTGGACGATGCCAAACGAGAGGGGCAGCAGGGCAAAACTCACCACCGTATAGACCGCCGCAAGCATGGCGGCCAAGGTGAGGCTGCGGGTGGTAACCAACGGATGCTTTTGCATGAAAAATTCCCCATTTCGTAGGGCCTCGGCCGCCGCAGCCGCCGTCAAACCGGCCGGGAGGGCGGGCCCCTAGTTTTGTTTTAGGTCAGGAAGTTTCGACTGACCGCCCCCCATCCGGCGGAGGGCATCCCCTATTGTACTCCCGGCAGGCAAAAAATGCAAGGAAGAATTGTCCCGGCGGGAAATTTGTGGTATGATACAGGGTAGAATGTCATTTTGCGCCCTGGCGGCAGCACTGCCCGCCCGGAGCGCGGGGAGGAGCAAGCACATGGCGTATCTACAGGGCAGTTTTCCGGTGGCCCGCCGCCGCCAGCTGGCGGAGGGGTTTTGGGATCTGTGGGTCTGCTGCCCACCGGTGGCCCAACAGGCCCAGGCCGGGCAGTTTGTCAATCTGAAGGCGGAGGGCTTTTTCCTGCGCCGCCCCATCTCCATCTGTGAGATCCGCCCCCAGGAGGGGCTGATCCGCCTGGTGTTCCAGGTGCGGGGGGAGGGCACCGAAAAGCTCTCCCAGCTGCAGGAGGGGGACCGGGTGGACCTTTTGGGCCCCCTGGGCAACGGCTTTAAGCTGCTCTCCCCCCAGAGCCGGGTGGTGCTGGTGGGGGGCGGCATCGGGGTGCCGCCGCTCTTGCAGCTGGCCGCCCACTATGGCCCCGCCGCCACCGTGATTCTGGGGTTCCGTACCGCCGGGGCCGCCATCCTCACCCAGGAGTTCCGCCAGCTGGGGTGCGACCTGCGCCTCGTGAGCGATGACGGCACCCTGGGCCGCCAGGGGCTGGTCACCGGCCCGCTGGAGCAGCGGCTGCTGGAGGGGCCGGCGGAGCTGGTCTGCGCCTGCGGCCCCATGGCCATGCTCCGGGAGGTGGTCCGCCTGGCCGAAGGGGCCCAGGTGCCCTCCCAGGTCTCGCTGGAGGAGCACATGGCCTGCGGGGTGGGGGCCTGCCTGGTCTGCGCCTGCCGCACGGTGAAGGACGGGCGGGAGATCTTCAGCCATGTCTGCAAGGACGGGCCGGTATTTGACGGCAAGGAGGTGGTGTTCCAGTGAATTTGTCGGTAAATTTGGCGGGGGTAACCCTGAAAAACCCGGTGATCACCGCCTCCGGCTGCTGCGGTTATGGGCGGGAGTATGACAAGCTCTACCCCATGGAGAAGCTGGGGGGCATCTCGGCGAAGGGCACCACCCTGGAGGAGCGGATGGGCAATCCCCCCTGCCGGGTGGCGGAGACCCCGGCGGGGATGCTCAATTCGGTGGGGCTGCAAAACCCCGGGCTGGATGCCTTCCTCTCCCGAGAGCTGCCCCACCTGGCCGGGCGGGATATTGCGGTGATCGCCAATGTGGCCGGGGCCACGGTGGAGGAGTATTGGGAGATCGCCCGGCGGCTGGAGGGCACCGCGGTGGACATCATCGAGGTGAACATCTCCTGCCCCAACGTAAAGGAGGGGGGCGCCGCCTTCGGCACCTCCTGCCAGGTGGCCTCCCAGGTGGTGGCCGGCATGCGGGCCCGCACCCAAAAGCCCCTGATGGTGAAACTGAGCCCCAATGTCACCGATATCACCGCCATCGCCCGCAGCGTGGAGGACGCGGGGGCGGACGCGGTCTCTCTGATCAATACCCTGTTGGGCATGCGCATCGACATCCGCACCCGGCGGCCGGTGCTCCACAACAATGTGGGGGGCCTCTCCGGCCCGGCGGTCTTCCCGGTGGCTCTGCGGATGGTCTGGCAGGTGGCCCGGGCGGTGAAGATCCCGGTGGTGGGCATGGGGGGCATCTCCAAATGGCAGGACGCGGTGGAGATGCTGCTGGCCGGGGCCCAGGCGGTGCAGATCGGCGCGGCCCTCTTCTCCGACCCCTACACCCCCCTGCGGGTGCTGGAGGGGATGGAGGCCTGGATGGCCGAAAACGGCGTGAAGGAGCTTGGCGAGATTGTGGGGACGGTGCGGCCCTGGTGAGTCGCGCCCATTCCCCAGGGTGAGGAAGGGATTTTTTCAGTGAGCAGGAAAACAACACTATACCTGGTGCGCCACTGCGAGGCGGAGGGCAACTGGCGGCGCACCTTCCAGGGCCACACCGACAGCGAGGTGAGCGACAAGGGCCGCCGCCAGCTGGAAAAATTGGCCCAGCGGTTTGCCCCCATCCACCTGGATGCGGTCTATTCCAGCCCCCTCAAGCGGGCGGTGGCCACCGCCCAGGCCATCGACCGGGCGGCGGGGCTGCCCATCCGGCTGGAGCCGGATGTGATCGAGATCAACGGCGGCCGGTTCGAGGGGGTGCCCTTTGCCGACCTGCCCCGGCTGTTCCCGGTGGAGCAGGAGGCCTGGGAGCGGCACCCGGAGGCGTTTGTGGCCCCCGGCGGGGAGAGCATGGCCCAGGTGTACGCCCGGATGCAGGCAGCCATCGCCCGGATTGTGGCCACCCACCCGGGGGAGACGGTGGCGGTGGCCAGCCACGGCTGCGCCATCCGCAACTACCAGTGCTATGCCTGTGGATGGGACCTCTCCCGCCTCAACGAGCTGGGCTGGAGCGACAACACGGCGGTGAGCAAGTTTGAATTTGAGGAGGGGGACCCCCATCCCCGGATCCTCTATCTGAGCGATGCCTCCCACCTGGGGGAGGGGGACTCCACCCTGGCCACCCAGAGTTGGTGGAAGCAGGCCCCCCAGCCGGGGCTGCCGGAGGCGCTGCGGCCAAAACAGGAGGGGAAGGCATGAAAATTTTAGCTGTGGATCTGGGGGACGCCCGCACCGGGCTGGCCTGCTGTGACAGGACCGAATATCTGGCCTCCCCCATCGGGGTGCTCCACCAGCGCAACCTGGAGGTGGTGGCCCAGCAGGTGGCCGCCGCGGTGACCGAATACGACGCCGGCCGGGTGGTGGTGGGCTACCCGCTGAACATGAACGGCAGCGCCGGCCCCCGGGCCCAGCGGTGCGCCCAGTTCGCGGAGATGCTCCGGGGGCTGGTGGCGGTGCCGGTGGTGCTGTGGGACGAGCGGAGCACCACCGTCTCGGCGTATGGATATCTCAACGAGACCGACACCCGGGGCAAAAAGCGCAAGGAGGTGGTGGACGCAGTGGCGGCCACCATCATCCTGGAGAGCTACCTGAACTACCGGAGAAACCACCCGGAGGACGAAAAACGGTGAAGGAAGGAGCGCGGCAGGCATGAAAGTGGGATTGGGACGGGCTTTTGCACGGGTTTTGGCGGGGGCGCTGGCCCTGGCCCTCTGCGCCGGATGCGGCCAGCGGGGGGAGGAGCCGGCGGAGAGCGCCCCGGCGGCCCCTGCGGCCGCTTCGGCGGCTACAGAGCCGGAGGAAAACGCCCCGGCGGCCTCAGCAGCCGCTTCGGCGGCTACAGAGCCGGAGGAAAACACCCCGGCGGTCTCTGCAGCCGCTTCGGTGGCCGCCCAGCCGGTGGAGAGCGCCCCGGCGGCTTCGGCGGCTGCCCCGGCGGTCCCCTCGGAGGAGTGGCTGGGCAGCCTGGTGCGGGCGCTGGAGTGCTCCGGCCTCTCGGGTTACAGCTGGGAGGGCTACCGGCAGATCGACCGGGTGGGCCTGGCCCAGTTCACCTTCTATTGGATGCAGCAGGAGGGGCTGGCCCAGGTGGACGAAAACGGCTTCTGCACCCTGCCCGCCCAGGAGTTCGAGGCCCAGGCCGCCCGCTGGGTGGAGGGCCTGCCGGAGGGCTGGCTGCGGGAGGGGTTCAACTGGTACCAACCGGAGGAGGACGCCTACCGCTGCAACGATGTGCTCCGCTACGACCGGGGCCGCAACCATCTTGTGGACTGCACCCAGCAGCCGGATGGGACCCTGGAGGTCACCTATACGGTGGACTCCTGGTACGGCGCCGGGCCCGAGCGGGAGAACCGGCTGACCCTGGCCCCCCACGGGGAGGGCTACTACCTGGTGGGCCAGGAGAGCGTCTATCTGGACCAGGTGGACTGGTGCGCGGCCATGAACCTGGTGGGGGTGGACTACGACTTTGAGGACCCCAGCCAGCTCACCAACGACCAGCTGACCCGGTTCGCCTGCTGGGTGGTGGAGAGCGACGGCCTCACCCAGGGGTTGGAGCTGGAGACCGACGGGGAGGGGGCCACTTTGCTGCCGGTGGAGGTTTTGGAGCAGGCTCTGGCCCTGCGGTTGGGGGAGGGGTATCAGTTTGATCCCACCGCCATAGAGGGCTACGATCAGGCGACCGGCACCGTGCCGGTCTCTTGGGGCTACGGGGGCGCCCGGTTCCCCGGGGAGCGGGAACGCACCCAGGAAGGGGAGGTGCTGACCCTGGTGGTGGACTACTACGCCGACCCCTCGGAGCAGCAGGTGGCCTCCACCCGGTTCTACCGCCTGTGGCAGGGCCAGCCCGGCCAGTGGAAGCTGTTGGCCGCCGGGCCCTACACGGGGGAATGAGCGAGGTTTTTTCAAAAATCGACCGGCGGGCTGTGCCGGAGAAAATTTGACCAAAGGAGAGGGAACATGGACTATAGCGCGTTAGCGGAGCTGCTCTACCCGGAGATCACCGAGACCCGGGAGCAGATGGAGGCGAAATTCCCGCCCCGGCAGCTGCCGGAGGGGGCGAAGGTGACCCGGATGGCCCCCAGCCCCACCGGCTTTATGCACCTGGGCAACCTCTACGGGGCGATTGCCGACGAGCGGCTGGCCCACCAGAGCGGCGGCGTCTTTATGCTGCGCATCGAGGACACCGACCAGAAGCGGGAGGTGCCAGGCGCGGTGGGCATCATCCTGGATGTGTTCGACCACTACCAGCTGCGGTTTGACGAGGGGGTTACCCGCCAGGGGGAGCAGGGGGCCTACGGCCCCTACCGCCAGCGCCAGCGGGCCAGGATCTACCAGACGTTCGCCAAGTGGCTGGTGCAGCAGGGCAAGGCCTACCCCTGCTTCTGCACCGAGGAGGAGCTGGCCGCCATGCGGGAGCGCCAGGCGGCGGAGAAGGCCAACTTCGGCTACTACGGCAAGTGGGCGGTCTGGCGGGACCGGCCGCTGGAAGAGGTGAAGGCCCGCCTGGACGCCGGGGAGGCGTTTGTGCTCCGGTTCCGCAGCACCGGCGACCCGGAAAAGCGGGTGAAGTTCACCGACCTGGTGAAGGGGGCGATGGAGTTCCCCGAGAACGACCAGGACGTGGTGCTCCTCAAGAGCGACGGCATCCCCACCTACCACTTCGCCCATGTGATCGACGACCACCTGATGGGCACCACCCACGTGGTCCGGGGGGAGGAGTGGCTGGCCACCCTGCCGGTGCATGTGCAGCTGTTCCAGGCCATGGGCTGGAAGCTGCCCAAGTTCGTCCACACCGCCCAGCTGATGAAGATGGACGGGGGCCACAAGCGCAAGCTCTCCAAGCGCAAGGACCCGGAGCTGGGGCTGGAGTTTTACCAGCGCCAGGGCTACTGCGTGGCGGCGGTGAAGGAGTACCTGCTCACCCTGCTCAACTCCAACTTTGAGGACTGGCGGCTGCAAAACCCCGACGCTCCCCTGGAGGAGTTCCCGTTCACCACCAAGAAGATGGGCAACTCGGGGGCCCTGTTCGACCTGGAGAAGTTCAACGACGTCTCCAAAAACGTCATCTCCCGGATGGACGCCCAGCAGGTCTACGGCCTGCTCACCGCCTGGGCCAAGGAGTTCGACCCGGATTTCTACGCCCTGTTGACCCGTTCGCCGGAATATACAATGGGTATTCTCTCCCTGGGCCGGGGGGGCAAAAAGCCCCGGAAGGACATCGCCAGCTGGTCGGGGGCCAAGGAGTACATGGCCTTCTTCTTCGACGAGCTGTTCACCCCCGCCGCCCCCGACCCGGAGGAGCGGCTCACCCCCGCCCAGCAGAAGGCGATCCTGGAGGGGTACCTGCCCCTCTACGACCCGGCGGACGACAACGGCCAGTGGTTTGAAAAGGTGAAGGCCCTGGCCGCCCAGCTGGGCTACGCCACCGACATGCGGGCGTATAAGAAGGACCCGGCCGCCTGGCCGGGCAGCGTGGCGGAGGTGTCCGGCGTGCTGCGGATGGCCATCACCGGGCGGAAAAACTCCCCCGATCTCTGCGACATTATGAAGCTGCTGGGCCCCGGCCGCTCGCTGGAGCGGCTGCGCCGGGCGGCGGAAAACCTGTGAAAAAGGAAGTGGAACCACCATGGAAATTGCACCGAACTTTTTGACCGACATCATCGACCAGGACATCGCCGAGGGGTTCTCCGCCCAGATCCACACCCGGTTCCCCCCCGAGCCCAACGGCTACCTGCACATCGGCTCGGCCAAGGCGATCTTCATCAACTACTTCATCGCCAAGCGCTACAACGGCCTATTCAACCTGCGGTACGACGACACCAACCCGGTGAAGGAGGACACCGAGTATGTGGAGTCGATCGAGGAGGACCTGCGCTGGCTGGGGGCCATCCCCGACGGCATCTACTACGGCTCCGACTACTTTGAGCAGTGCTACCAGTACGCCGAAAAGCTGATTATGGACGGCAAGGCCTATGTCTGCGACCTTTCCGCCGACCAGATGCGGGAGTACCGGGGCACCCTGACCCAGCCCGGCCGGGAGAGCCCCTACCGCAACCGCACCCCGGAGGAGAACCTGGACCTGTTCCGCCGGATGCGGGCGGGGGAGTTCCCCGACGGCAGCCGCACCCTGCGGGCCAAGATCGACATGGCCTCCCCCAACCTGAACATGCGGGACCCGGCCATCTACCGGATCGTCCGGGCCCACCACCACCGCCAGGGGGACCAGTGGTGCATCTACCCCCTCTATGACTACGCCCACCCCATCCAGGACGCCATCGAGGGGATCACCCACTCCCTGTGCTCGCTGGAGTTTGAAAACCACCGGCCCCTCTACGAGTGGGTGGTGGACAACATCGGCTTCGACCCCAAGCCCAAGCAGCGGGAGTTCGCCCGGCTGAACATCACCCACACGGTGATGTCCAAGCGGTACCTGCGGGAGCTGGTGGAGACCGGCCGGGTGGACGGCTGGGACGACCCCCGGATGCCCACCCTCTGCGGCCTGCGCCGCCGGGGCTACAGCCCCACCGCCATCTTCAACTTTGTCCAGCGGGCGGGCATCGCCAAGACCAACAGCCTGGTGGACCAGCGGCTGCTGGAGTACTGCGTGCGGGAGGAGCTGAACGCCAGCGCCCCCCGGCGGATGGCGGTCACCGACCCGCTGAAGGTGGTGCTCACCAACTACCCGGCGGACAAGGTGGAGTACTTTGAGGTGGCCAACAACCCGGTGGATCCGGATGCGGGCACCCGCCAGGTGGCGTTCAGCGGCACCCTCTACATCGAGCGGGGGGACTTCGCCCAGGTGCCGCCGCCCAAGTTCCAGCGGCTGAAGCCCGGCGGCGAGGTGCGGCTGATGGGCGCCTACCTGATCCGCTGCGACCAGGTGGTCACCGACGAGGCGGGCAACGTCACCGAGCTGCGCTGCTCCGCCGACCTGGAGACCGGCAACGGCATGCCCGCCGACGGCCGCAAGGTGCGGGGCACCATCCACTGGGTGAGCGCCGCCCACGCGGTGGACGCCCGGGTGATGCTCTATGACAACCTGTTCACCCTGGAGGATGTGAACGCGGTGCCGGAGGGCACCAACTACCTGGACTACCTGAACCCCCATTCCCTCCAGGAGCTAAAAGACTGCAAGCTGGAGGCCAGCCTGGCCGGTGCCCAGCCCGGGGAGCGGTTCCAGTTTGTGCGGATGGGCTATTTCTGCAAGGACACCCGCCACGGCAACACCTTCAACCGGATTGTGACCCTGAAGGACAGCTTCAAGCTCTAAAAACAGCCAAGCGGCCCCGGGGGGCGGCAAAAAAGAGGCCCCGCCCGGGGCCTCTTTTCCCATCCCCCCAACCCCCGAAAGGAGGCCCCTATGGAAGCGCATCCCCAAAGCCCCGCCCCCGAGACGCTGCTGGTGGCGGTGAACGCCCGCTTTAGCCACACCAACCTGGCGGTGCGGTACCTGAAAAACGCCCTGGAGGGGGCGGGGATCCCCGCCGCCTTCCGGGAATACACCATCAACCAGCCGGTGGAGGAGATTTTGGCCGACCTCTACCGGTCGGGGGCCAGGCGGTTTCTGTTCTCCTGCTACATCTGGAACCGGGCGTATATCTGCCGGCTGGGGGAGCAGCTGCGGCTGATCGACCCGGGCTATGTGCTGCTGGCAGGCGGGCCGGAGGTGAGCTTTGACCCCGAGGAGCAGCTGGCGGCGCTGCCCTGGGCGGACGGCATCCTGGCTGGGGAGGGGGAGGTACTGGTTCCCCAGGTGTTGGCGGCCCAATGGCGGCCCCAGGGGGTGTTCCAGGGGACAGGCTATGTGGACCTGGACACCCTGCCCTTCCCCTATGAGCCCCTGGACCAGCTGCCCCACCGGGTGCTCTACTATGAGTCCAGCCGGGGGTGCCCCTTCGGCTGCGCCTACTGCCTCTCCTCCGCCGACCGGGTGGTGCGCACCCGGTCGGCGGAGCTGGTGTTCCGGGACCTGCAAAAATTCCTGGACGCCCGGGTGATGCAGGTGAAGTTTGTGGACCGCACCTTCAACCTGGATGGGGACCGGGCGCTGGCCATCTGGGAGTACCTGGCGGCCCATGACAACGGGGTCACCGGCTTCCAGATGGAGCTGGGGGGCGACCTGACCCGGCCGGAGGCGGTGGAGCTGCTGCGCCGGGCCCGGCCGGGCCTGTTCCAGCTGGAGATCGGGGTGCAGTCCACCTGCCCGGCGGCGCTAAAGGCCTCCTGCCGGGCCACCGACCTGCCCCGGCTGTTCGCCAACGTCCGGGCGGTGGGGGAGGGGGGCAACGTCCACCAGCACCTGGACCTGATCGCCGGGCTGCCGGGGGAGGGCTTTGCCCGGTTCGGCCAGAGCTTCGACGAGGTGTTCGCCCTGCGGCCCCAGCAGCTGCAGCTGGGGTTTTTAAAGCTGCTGCGGGGCTCCGCCCTCTATGCCCAGCGGGAGCGGTACGGCCTGGTCCACAGCCCCCAGCCCCCCTACCAGGTGCTGCGCACCCCCTGGATCTCCTATGGGGAGCTCACCCGGCTGAAGGCGGTGGAGCGGGCGGTGGAGCTCTACTACAACAGCGGCCGCTTCACCCACACGCTGGAGGCGCTGCTGGAGCTGGCGCCCTCCCCCTTTGGGGTGTTTTTGGAGCTGGGGGAGGCGCTGCCCGCCGGCCACCTGGACCAGTACCGGTACTACGACCTGCTCTACGGCTTCTGCCTGGGCAAGGGCGGGGACCCGGAGAGGTTCCGGTGGCTTTTAAAGTGGGACCTCTGCCTGCACGAGCGTCCCCGCAAGCTCCCCGCCTGCCTGGCGGGGACGCTGCCGCCGCCGGCAGCCCGCCGGTGGCTGGCCGCCCAACCCCTGCCCGCCGGCTGGGAGGGGGAGTGGTTCGCCCGGCAGGTGGCGGAGCCCGGCTGCCCGCCGGGGGCCCAGGCGGTGGCCTTCTGCCGGGGGCAGCGGGACCTGGCGGGGCACCTGGTCTGGCGGCGGCTGGCGGGCGCGCCGGGGGAGCCCTAGGGGCTGGGCCCGCCGAAAGCCAAAACAACCCAAAAGCCCGGCTGGAGGACCAGCCGGGCTTTTGGGAAGAAAGTGAAAAAAGAGGGGAAAACAAAAGCGATCTATCTCTGGGACCGACC
>DXES01000048.1 GCA_019114825.1 Candidatus Anaerotruncus excrementipullorum | reverse complement strand
CGACGTCCTCGCCCTGTGCGTTGATCAGGTACTCGCCCATCAGCTTCTTGGCGCCGGTGGCGGGGTCACGGGTGAAGGCAACGCCGGTGCCGGAACGGTCGCCGGAGTTACCGAATGCCATCTGCTGCACGTTGACAGCGGTGCCCCACTCGTAGGGGATCTCGTTCATCTTGCGGTAAACGTTGGCGCGGGGGTTATCCCAGGAGCGGAACACCGCCTTGACCGCCTCCATCAGCTGGACCTTCGGGTCCTGGGGGAACTCCTTGCCCTTGTGCTCCTTGTAGAACGCCTTGAAGAGGACGACCAGCTTCTTCATGTCGTCGGCATCCAGGTCCACGTCCTGGGTGACGCCCTTCTCCTCTTTCATCTGGTCGATGATCTTCTCAAACTCGCTCTTGGGCAGCTCCATGACCACGTCGGAGAACATCTGGATGAACCGGCGGTAGGAGTCATAGGCAAAGCGGGGGTTCTGGGTGAAGTTGGCAAAGCCCTCCACCACCGTGTCGTTGAGGCCCAGGTTCAGGATGGTGTCCATCATGCCGGGCATGGAGGCGCGGGCGCCGGAGCGCACCGAGACCAGCAGCGGGTTCACCGGGTCGGCGAACTTCTTGCCGCAGATCTCCTCCATCTTGGCCAGCCCCTCATAGATCTGGGCCTGGATCTCGTCGTTGATCCGGCGGCCGTCCTCGTAGTACTGGGTGCAGGCCTCGGTGGAGACGGTGAAGCCCTGGGGCACCGGCATCCCGGCCCGGGTCATCTCCGCCAGGTTGGCGCCCTTGCCGCCCAGCAGCTCCCGCATGTCCTTATTGCCTTCAGAGAACATGTAAACGTACTTTTTTCCCATGCAAATACCTCCCAAAGAAAAATTACATCCAGACCGCGACCAGCGCGGAGCCCCCCTGACCCCGGCAAAGGCACCCGGGGGAGAAGGAGCAGCCGGCCTCCCCGCCGGAAAACCGCCGGAAAAACCCCTGAATCCAATGTTTATTATAACAAGGGACGTCAGATATTTCTAGTGCTTTCAGGGGCTTTTGGTGAAATAATTTACAATCCGGCCCCAAAAATCCCCGGAAAATCTCTTGCAAACCTGGCAGATTGCTGCAATAATAGGAAATGGAACAATTTGGGGGCTTTTTCCGCCCATTTGGGCGGGGAATCCCCGGGGAGGGATCGGGCTTTGGAGAGACGGCGCCAGGCGGTGGTTTTGGCCGCCGGGGACGGAAAACGGATGAAGTCCGCCCAGCCCAAGGTGCTCTGCCGGGTGCTGGACCGGCCGATGCTGGGCTGGGTGGAGGAGGCCTGCCGCCAGGCGGGCATCCAGGATATCATCATTGTGGCGGGGGACCGGCCGGAGCTGCTGGCCCCGGCGGTGACGGCGGACTGCCGGTTTGTGCAGCAGCGCCAGCGGCTGGGCACCGGCCACGCAGTGCTGTCCGCCCTGGAGCTGTTGGACCCGCTGGCCCAGGTGGCGGTGGTCTGCGGGGACGCGCCGCTGCTGCGGCCGGAGGACCTGCAGGCGGCCTATGAGCTGCACCTGTGGGAGCAGAATGTGGTGACCCTGCTCTCCGCCCGGCTGGAGGACCCCACCGGCTACGGCCGGGTGCTGCGCCGGCCGGACGGGGCGGTGGAGGCCATTGTGGAGGAGCGGGACGCCGACGAGACCCAGCGCCGGGTCCGGGAGGTGAACGCCGGGGCCTACTGGTTCTCCGGGGCGTTTTTGCGGGACGCCCTGCCCCGCCTCACCCCCCAGAACGCCCAGGGGGAGTACTACCTCACCGATATGGTGGCCCTGGCGGTGGCCGAGGGGCTGCGGGCGGGGGCCTACCGCTGCCCCCGGCCGGATGCCGCCCTGGGGGCCAACAGCCGCCGCCAGCTGCAGCAGCTGAACACCATCGCCCGCCGCCAGGTGCTGGACCGGCACCTGGAAAACGGGGTGGACATCCCCCTGGAGGACGGGGTGATGATCGGCCCCGGGGTGCGCATCGCCCCGGATACCCGCATCCTCCCCGGCACCATCCTGGAGGGGGAGACGTCCATCGGCCCCGGCTGCACCATCGGCCCCAACTCCTATTTAAAAGACACCACCGTGGGGGAGGATAGCCAGGTGAAGGCCAGCTGGCTCTCCCAGAGCCGGGTGGGCAGCCACACCTCCATCGGCCCCTTCTCCCAGCTGCGGCCGGGGTCGGCGGTGGGGGACCATGTGAAGATCGGGGACTTTGTGGAGCTCAAGAACACCACCCTGGGGGACCACACCTCGGTGGCCCACCTGACCTACCTGGGGGACAGCCGGGTGGGCCAGTGGTGCAACTTCGGCTGCGGGGTGGTGGTGGCCAACTACGACGGCAACCACAAGTATGAGACGGTGGTGGGCGACCGGGTGTTCGTAGGCTGCAACACCAACCTGGTGCCCCCGGTGACCCTGGGGGAGGGCAGCTACACCGCCGCCGGCACCACCGTGGACCAGGATGTGCCCGCCGGGGCGCTGGCCATCGGCCGGGTGCGCCAGGAGAATAAGCCCGGCTGGGCGGACGACCACATCGCCTTCAAAAAGGACCAGCAGAAGCCCTAAGGGGGCCCAAAAAACCGAAAAACCAAGCCGGCGGGACCCGGGGCACCCCCCAAGTCCCGCTTTCGGCATGTCAAAATAGAGGGGATTTTTCCATGGCAACATCTTTGGAGCAGATTTTCGCGAAGCTGCGGGGCCCGGCGGGCCCCGTGCCCACCGGGCCGGTGGCCGCCCTGGCGGTGGGGCTGGGCAACCCCGGCCGGGAGTACGAGGGCACCCGCCACAACGCCGGCTTTTTGGCCCTGGACTGCCTGGCGGAGGACCTGGGGGTGAAGGTGGACCGGCTCAAGTTCAAATCCCTCTGCGGGGAGGCGATGGTGGGGGGCCGCCGGGTGCTGCTCATGAAGCCCTCCACCTATATGAACAACTCCGGCCAGGCGGTGGCGGAGGCCATGCGGTTCTACAAGCTCACCCCCCAGCAGCTGGTGGTCCTCTGCGACGACGTGACCCAGGAGGTGGGCCGCATCCGCATCCGCCGCAAGGGCAGCGACGGGGGCCACAACGGCCTGAAGAGCATCATCTACCTCACCGGCTCGGACGCCTTCGTCCGGGTGCGCATCGGGGTGGGCAAAAAGCCCCGCCCCGACTACGACCTGGCCGACTGGGTGCTGGGCAAATTCCCCAAGGAGCAGTTCGCCACCCTGGACGAGGTGTTCGGGCGGGCGGCCCAGGCAGCCCGGCTGATCCTGGAGGGGAAGACCGACGAGGCCATGAACCGCTATTCCTCCTGAACGGGAAAGGAGTTCCATGCAGATGAACGGTTTTGCGCAGCTGCTCTATGGGCTGCCCGCCTTCCAGCAGCTGAAATCGGCGCTGGAGGGCCGGGGGACCCCGGTGCTGGCCACCGGCCTGCCCAACGTCCACAAGGCCCACCTGATCCTGGCCCTCACCCAGGCCACCGGCCTGGGGGGGCTGGTGGTGACCGCCGATGAGGCCACCGCCTCCCGCATGTGCGAGGACCTGAACCTGATGGCCGGGGGGGAGGCGGCGGTGCTCTTCCCCTCCCGGGAGCTGACCTACCGGCAGGTGCAGGGGGTCTCCCGGGAGTATGAGCACGCCCGGCTGGCGGTGCTGGGCAAGCTGGCGGAGGGCTCCGCCAAGCTGGTGGTGGCCTGCGCCCAGGCGGCGCTGCAATACACCATGCCCCCGGAGGTGCTGCGGGCCCGCACCCGCCGGCTGCGGGCGGGGGAGAGCTACGACCTGGAGGAGCTGTGTACCTTTTTGCTCTCCGCCGGCTACGCCCGGGCCGACCAGGTGGAGGGGGTCTGCCAGTTCTCCCGCCGGGGGGGCATCTTGGATTTCTTCCCGCCCCATATGCCCGACCCCTTCCGGGTGGAGTTCTGGGGGGACGAGGTGGACACCATCTCCACCTTCAAGGTGGAGACCCAGCGCCGGGTGGACACGGTAAAATGGGTGGACATCACCCCCGCCGCCGAGGTGGTGTGCGACGGCCCCCAGCAGCTGGAGCGGCTGCTGAAGGCAGCCCGGGCCAAGCTGCGGGGCACCCAGGGCAAGCGGGCCAAAGAGCAGCTGGACCAGGTGCTGGACCAGCTGGCCGCCGGGGTCCCCCCCGAGAGCCTGGACCGGTGGCTGCCCCTCATCTATCCCCAGCCCGCCACCCTCTTTGACTATCTACCCCAGGGGGCGCTCTTCCTCTGTGACACCGGGAACTGCCGGGAGGCCCTGCGCACCCTCCAGCTCCAGCAGAACGAGGACTTGAAACTGATGCTGGAGGAGGGGCTGCTGTTCAAGGGGTGCGACCGGTTCTCGGAGGACTTCGTGGCCCTCCAGCGCCGGGCGGCGGCCGCCAATACGGTGCTGCTGGATACCTTTGTGCGCTCGGTGGGGGAGATCCCCCTGAAGGCTATGGTGGAGGTGCAGGCGGTGCAGCGGTCCTCCTGGAGCGGGGAGCTGGCCCCGCTGGTGGACGACCTGCGCCACGACCTGGAGCGGGGGTACTGCGGCGTGGTGTTCGCCGGCACCCCCCGGGCGGCGGAGGCCCTGGCCCAGGACCTGCAGCGCCAGGGGCTGCCCGCCCGGCGGACCGACCAGCTGCGGCTGGAGTACGGGCAGGTGCTGGTGACGGCGGCGGCGATGAGCGCCGGGCTGGAATACCCCCAGCTGAAGCTGTCGGTGACCGCCCAGGCCAAGGCCGCCGTCCACCAGAGCGCCCGCCAGCGGGCCCGCCCCAAGGACAGCAAGCGCCTGAAGGATATCAGCGACCTGATCCCCGGGGACTATGTGGTCCACTCGGCCCACGGCATCGGCGTCTTCCAGGGGATTGTGAAGCGGGAGATCCAGGGGGTGACCAAGGACTACCTGCAGATCCGCTATGCGGGCACCGACATGCTGTTTGTGCCGGTGACCCAGCTGGACCTGGTGAGCAAATATATCGGCGGCCGGGAGGACGCGCCGGTGAAGCTCTCCAAGCTCAACTCCATCGAGTGGCAGCGCACCCGCCAGCGGGTGAAAAAGGCGGTGGAGGACATGGCCAAGGAGCTCACCGCCCTCTATGCCAAGCGGATGGCGGTGAAGGGCCACGCCTTCTCCCCGGACACCGACTGTCAGAACGACTTTGAGCGCCGGTTTGCCTACGAGGAGACCGACGACCAGCTGCGGTGCATCCGGGAGATCAAGCACGATATGGAGTCCCCCACCCCCATGGACCGGCTGCTCTGTGGGGATGTGGGGTTCGGCAAGACCGAGGTGGCGGTGCGGGCGGCCTTCAAGTGCGTCATGGACGGCAAGCAGTGCGCCATCCTGGTGCCCACCACCATCCTGGCCTGGCAGCACTACCAGACCATCCGCCAGCGGATGGAGGGGTTCCCGGTGAAGGTGGACCTTCTGAGCCGCTTTCGCAGCCCCAAGGAGCAAAAACAGGTGCTGGATGAGCTGCGCCGAGGCCAGACCGATATCATTGTGGGTACCCACCGGCTGGTCCAGCAGGATGTGAAGTTCAAGGACCTGGGGCTGGCCATCATCGATGAGGAGCAGCGGTTCGGGGTGCGCCACAAGGAGAAATTTAAGGAGATGCGCTCCACGGTGGATGTGCTCACCCTCTCGGCCACCCCCATCCCCCGGACGCTGAACATGGCCATGAGCGGCATCCGGGATATGAGCGTCATCGAGGAGGCCCCCCAGGACCGCCATCCGGTGCAGACCTATGTGGTGGAGCACGACTGGGGACTTTTGCAGCAGGCGATCCAGCGGGAGCTGCGCCGGGGGGGCCAGGTGTTCTATCTGCACAACCGGGTGGAATCCATCGACTCCTGCGCCTACAAGCTGCGCCAGCTGGCCCCCGAGGCCCGGATTGTCACCGCCCACGGCAAGATGGGGGAGGAACAGCTCTCCCATATCTGGCAGCAGCTGTTGGACCACGAGGTGGATATCCTGGTCTGCACCACCATCATCGAGACGGGGGTGGATGTGCCCAACTGCAACACCTTGATTATCGAGGACGCCGACCGCATGGGCCTAAGCCAGCTCTACCAGATCCGGGGCCGGGTGGGCCGCAGCAGCCGCCGGGCGTTTGCCTATCTCACCTTCCGGCGGGATAAACAGCTCAGCGATATCGCCACCCGGCGGCTGTCCGCCATCCGGGAGTTCACCTCCTTTGGGTCCGGCTTCCGCATCGCCATGCGGGATCTGGAGATCCGGGGGGCGGGCAACATCCTGGGGGCCCAGCAGCACGGCCATATGGAGGCGGTGGGGTATGATATGTACCTGAAGCTGCTCTCCGAGGCGGTGGCCGCCCAGCGGGGGGAACCCGCCCCCCAGCAGCCCGCCGAGTGCATGGTGGATATCCGGGTGGGGGCCCATATCCCCGAGGAATACATTGAAAACCTCTCCCAGAGGATTGATATCTATAAAAAGATTGCCGCCATCCAGACCCAGGAGGACGCCATGGACCTTTTGGACGAGCTGATCGACCGGTTTGGCGAGCCGCCCCAGGCGGTGAAGGGGCTGGTGGATGTGGCGCTGGTGCGCAATACCGCCGCCCTCATGGGCATCCGGGAGATCTCCCAGCGGGGGGAGGCGCTGCTGCTCTATCCCGAAAAGCTGGATATGGACCGGGTGGGCAACCTGGCGGCGAAGCTGCGGGGCCGGGTGATGGTCAGCGCCGGGAACAAGCCCTATATCACCGTAAAGCTGGCCTCCGGCCAGACCCCTTTGGAGGCTTTGCGCCAGGCCCTGGCCGCCATGGCCTAGGGGTGCAGAGATTTCTAGTGGACTTTTGCCCCGGCCAGGTGTATAATAGGCCAGTATGCAACCGGGGACGCCGCGGGCGCCCCCCTTCAATAGGAGGACTACAGATGAACAGGATGCAAAAGGCCGCCAGCTTGGCGCTGGCGGCGCTGATGGCCGCGGGGCTGTGCGCCTGCGGGGAAAACGCCACCTGGGCGGCCAAATATGGGGAGGCCACCGTCCCGGCGGGGGTGTATATCACCGGGCTGATGACCGAATATAACGAGCTGATCGGCCAGGCGCCCGCCGATGCCAAGGACCCCCTCAAGGCCGAAGTGGAGGAGGGGGTCACCCTCTCCCAGGCGATCACCCAGGCGGCCAAGGACCGCCTCAACGACTATATCGCCGTGGAGGAGCAGTTTGCGGCCCAGGCGCTGGAGCTGGCCCCGGAGGACCAGGCGGCGGTGGAATCGGGCATGACCGGTTGGGAATTTTTCCGCACCACCTATGAGGAAAACGGCGTTTCGGAGGCCTCCTACCGGCTGGTGATGGAAAACAGCGCCAAGCAGCAGCGGCTGTTTGAGGCCACCTATGGCCCCGGCGGCAGCCAGGAGGTCCCCGAGAGCGAGCTGCGGGGGTATTTCAATGAAAATTATGCCAAGGTGCTGATGATCCCGCTGACCTTCAGCACCTCCGAGGACCCGGAGACCAAGGAATCGGCCGACCAGCACACCCGGGAGGTGATGGACGGGTTCTACCGGCAGCTGCAAGAGGGCGCGGATATGGAGGACGTCTATTACGAGGCCCGCAAGCTGGCCACCGGCAACGAGGAGCTGGCCCGCCCGGAGCCGGGTACCTCCTACACCTTTGTGAACAAGCAGAACACCACCTACGACCAGGTGCTGGTGGATGCCATCTTCTCCGCCCAGGTGGGGGAGCCGGTGCAGGCGGAGACGGACGGGGGGCTGTACCTATTTGTCCGGTATGATCTGGAGGAGAACCCCCAGGATTTTGAGGGGTACCGGGATTCCATCCTGATGGCGCTCAAGCGGGAGGAATTTTTGGCCCAGGTGGATGAATGGGCGGCGGCGCTCACCGGCGTCACCTACAACGAGGAGGCGCTGGGCCGCTACACCCCGGAGAAATTGAAGTTCGCATAAACGGGCGCAGCCCAAGCAAAGTTTTCGCCTGTGGCGCTGCACGGCTGCACAAGCAAAGTTTTCGCCCGCCTTTTTCAAAAGGCGGCAGGATTCCAAAGGGCAGCGCCCTTTGGCCGCCATCCGCAGATGGCGGAATT
>DXES01000047.1 GCA_019114825.1 Candidatus Anaerotruncus excrementipullorum | reverse complement strand
AACTTGATCCAGGGGGGATACACATGAGCTTACCAACGCTGATCCAGCACTGCCTCACAGGCGTTTCCCTGGGCGGCGCCTATGCGCTGATCGCCATCGGCTACACCATGGTCTATGGCATCCTGCGCCTGATCAACTTTGCCCACGGGGAGATCTTCATGATGGCCGGCTACTTCATGATCTTCTCCATGGCCAGCTTTCCCTGGCCGCTGTCGGTGGCGATCACCATCGGCGGCACCATTCTTTTGGGGGTGGCCATCGAGCGGGCTGCCTATAAGCCCCTGCGCTCGTCGCCGCGGATGTCCATCATGATCTCCGCCATCGGCGTGTCCTATCTGCTGCAAAACCTGGCCACCTATCTGTTTTCCGCCCTGCCCCAGAGCTACCCGGAGATCCCGGTGCTGAAAAAGATCTTCCAGATCGGCCCCGTCTCGGCCAGCTTGGTGACCTTTATCACCCCGGTGCTCACCATCCTGCTGGTCTACGCCCTGGTGATGCTCATCAACCACAGCAAGCTGGGCATGGCCATGCGGGCGGTCTCCAAGGACTTCGAGACCTCCTCCCTCATGGGCATCAAGATCAACAACATCATCAGCATGACCTTCGTGATCGGCTCGTTTCTGGCGGCGGTGGGCTCCATCCTCTATTTCACCGACCGCATGTCGGTGACCCCCTTCTCCGGGACGCTGCCGGGGCTCAAATGCTTTGTGGCGGCGGTGTTCGGCGGCATCGGGAGCATCCCCGGCGCGGTGGTGGGCGGCTTTGTCATCGGCGTCTGCGAGACGGCGCTGGTGGCCCTGGGCTACTCCACCTTTTCGGACGCCTTCACCTTCGTGCTGCTCATTGTCATGCTGCTCTTCCGGCCCACCGGCCTGTTCGGTGAGAAAAATATCGACAAGGTGTGATAATCATGAAAAAATCCATAAGGACGGTGCTGTCCCTGCTGCTGGTGGTCCTTGTCGCTGTTTTTCTGCTGATGATCGAACAGAACAAGGCCCAGCACGGGATGCTGCTCTCGGTGCTGGAAAAGGGGGCCATCCTGGCGGTGGTGGCGGTGGCCATGAACCTGCTCAATGGGTTCACCGGCCTGTTTTCCCTGGGCCAGGCGGGCTTTATGGCCATCGGCGCCTACACCACCGCCATCCTGCTGATCCCCGTGGATGCGGTGGACAGCGTCTACTATATGAATGGCATCAACCCCGGCATCAAGGCGTTTAAAACCCTGCTGGAGTCCGCCCCCGCCCCAGTCCAGACGGCCTATCCCTTTTTGGCGCTGGTGGTGGGCGGCCTGATGGGGGCGCTGTTCGCAGCCCTCATCGGCATCCCGGTGCTGCGGCTGAAAAGCGACTATCTGGCGGTGGCCACCCTGGGCTTTTCGGAGATCATCCGGGCGATCCTCTCCAGCCCCCAGATGGATACCATCACCAACGGCTCCTACGGCCTCAATAAGATCCCGGGCTTTTCCAGCATCCTGACCACCTTTGCCATCGCCGGGGTGTGCATCGGGCTGATGTACCTGCTGATCCGCTCCACCTACGGCCGGGCGTTCAAGGCCATCCGGGAGGATGAGATTGCGGCGGAGGCCATGGGGATCAACCTGTTCCGCCACAAGGAGCTGTCGTTTGTGGCCAGCTCGTTTTTCACCGCCATTGCCGGCGGTATGCTGGCCATGTTCATGCGGTCGATCGAGGCCAAGACCTTTTCGATCACCCTCACCTACGACATCCTGCTGATTGTGGTGATCGGCGGCCTGGGCAGCGTCACCGGCAGCGTGCTGGGGGCCATGCTGGTGACCGCCAGCAAGGAGTGGTGGCTGCGGTTCTTTGATACGCCGCTGGCCATCGGCGGGGTATCCATCCCCCTCTTCCGGCCGGGCTTCCGGATGGTGGTGTTCTCGGTGCTGCTGATGGTGGTGGTGCTGTTCTACCGCCGGGGCCTGATGGGCAACAGTGAATTCAGCTGGGACGGCCTGTACGGCGCGGTAAGGCGCCTGTTTACCGGGCGGCGTCCCAAGAAGGGAGGCGCTGCGTAATGGGCAACAATGTGCTGCGCCTGGAAAATCTGACCATGCAGTTTGGCGGCGTGGTGGCGGTGAACGACCTGTCCCTCTCCATCGACGAGGGGGAGATCGTAGCACTGATCGGCCCCAACGGGGCTGGCAAGACCACCGCCTTCAATATGATCACCGGCGTCTATGCCCCCACCAATGGGGCGATCTATTTCCACGACCAGCTGATCGTCTCCAACCATCCCCAGGGCAAGATGCGGCAGGCCTACCAGGGCTCCAACCCGGAGAAATTTCCCAAAGTGTTGGCCAAGACCCCCGACCAGATCACCAAATTGGGGGTGGCCCGCACCTTCCAAAACATCCGCCTGTTTAAAAACCTCTCGGTGTTCGAAAACGTACTGATCGCCAAACATATGCACTCCCATGCCAACGTCTTTTCCGCCACCTTCCGGCTCAACGCCCGGGAGGAGCGGCAGCAGCGCCAAGAGACGATGGAGCTGTTGGAGATGCTGGAGCTGGAGCGGTTCCGGGATGAGGTGGCCAGCTCCCTGCCCTATGGGCAGCAGCGGCGGCTGGAGATCGCCCGGGCCCTGGCCACCCAACCCACCCTGCTGCTGTTGGATGAGCCGGCGGCGGGCATGAACCCCCAGGAGACCGACGAGCTGACGGCGTTTATCCGCCAGATCAAGGAGGATTTTCACCTGACCGTCTTTATCATCGAGCACCACATGGACCTGGTGATGGAGATCTCCGACCGCATCTATGTGCTGGACTTTGGCCAGACCATCGCCCAGGGGACGCCGGAGGAGATCCAAAACAATCCGCGTGTGGTGGAAGCCTATCTGGGGGTGCCGGAAGATGCTGAAAATTGAAAATCTCTATGTCTCCTACAGCGGGATCGAGGCGGTAAAGGGGATCAGCCTGGAGGTGCCCGACCAGAGTATCGTAACCCTGATCGGCGCGAACGGCGCGGGCAAG
The DNA here is from genome assembly GCA_019114825.1 of Candidatus Anaerotruncus excrementipullorum. Taxonomy (GTDB): domain Bacteria; phylum Bacillota; class Clostridia; order Oscillospirales; family Ruminococcaceae; genus Anaerotruncus; species Anaerotruncus excrementipullorum. The sequence goes on along the minus strand of DXES01000047.1, from coordinate 756 downwards.
AGCACCACCCTGCGCACCATCAGCGGCCTGGTGAAGCCGAAAAGCGGCAGGATCACCTACAACGGCGAGGAGATCACCGGCATGGAGCCGGAGAAGATCGTCTCCCGGGGAATCACCCTGGTGCCGGAGGGGCGGCGGGTGTTCCCCGACCTGACGGTGCTGGAGAACCTAAAGATCGGCGCCTACCTGCGCAAGGAGAAGAACTTTGACGAGGACTTCCGCTGGATCTACGACCTGTTCCCCCGGCTGAAGGAGCGGTCCTGGCAGCTGGCGGGCACCCTTTCGGGGGGCGAGCAGCAGATGCTGGCGGTGGGCCGGGCGCTGATGAGCCATCCCAAGCTGATTATGATGGATGAGCCCTCCCTGGGGCTGGCCCCGCTGGTGGTGAAGGGGATCTTCGACATCATCAAGGAGATCCACAAACGGGGGGTCACCATCCTGCTCATCGAGCAGAACGCCAATATGGCCCTGCGCACCGCCGATTTTGGCTATGTGCTGGAGACTGGGCAGATCACCATGAGCGGCCCCGGCAGCCAGCTGCTCCAGGACGAGAGCGTCAAAGCCGCCTACCTGGGCAAAAAACCCCGGTGAGCGTTTTAAGCAGAGGGGTTCTACCAGGGGGACGCCGGCCCGCAGGCCGGCGCCCCCCTTTGGCGTCCCGCCGGGGAATAACCCCCCGGCAGGGGACATATAGTTGCCAGTAGATTGGGCAGTTTCCGGGGAGGAGGGGAAAACTTGGGGAATCCACAGAGGCAG
>DXES01000046.1 GCA_019114825.1 Candidatus Anaerotruncus excrementipullorum | reverse complement strand
GACGCCCAGCTCCTTGAGGGCTTTTAGCTCGATGGGAAGGCCGTGGGTATCCCAGCCGGGGGTATAGGGCGCTTTATAGCCGGAGAGGTTCTTCTCCCGGACGATAATGTCCTTGAGTACCTTGTTCAGCGCCGTCCCCAGGTGGATGTTGGCGTTGGCATAGGGCGGGCCGTCATGGAACATATAGAGCGGCTTGCCCTCATTCTTCTCCATCAGCTTGTCGTAGAGGCGCTCCTCCTCCCACTTTTTGACCATGCCGGGCTCCTTTTTGGGGAGATCCGCACGCATGGAAAATTCCGTCTTGGGAAGATTCAATGTTTTACTGTAGTCCTGCTCAGGCATTGGGTTACTCTCCTCGTTTACCGTTAATCGGTTTATTTTTTGCGTTTATCGTCACGCTTTAAATCAAAATTGCTGCCAAATTTCAGCGGGCCGAACCGGGATTCCCGGCGCATCCGGTGTTCCGGCTCCGGCTTGGGCTCCGGCGCGGCATATTCCTCCACACTGTAGGAGCCGGGCTGCTCGGTATATTCCAGCGGATCGTCCACCGGCAGCGGGATATCGTATTCATCCACCGGCTCGGGAACCGGTTCAGGAGCAGGCTCCGGATCCGGCTGCACAGGGGCGGGGGCCTCCGGCTGAGGCACAGGCTCCTCCTTTGGCGCGGCAGGGGCATGGATCACGCTGTCGTCCGCCGGGATCGAACTGATCAGCTCCAAATGCTGTTTATAGAGCAGCTGCAGTTTCGCCTTGAAGGTGGCAACCTCCCGCTGCAGGCGAACATATCCCTGCTGCTGGCGCTCGATCTCCTTCTTGGCGTTCTCCACAATCAGCGCAGCCCGGGCATTGGCGTCCTCCTCAATCTGCTGGGCTTTGGCTTTGGCCTCTCGGACCACGCTGTCCCCCAGTTTCTGGGCGCCGATCAGCGCAGAGCGCAGGCTGTCCTCGTCCTGCTTATACTCCTCCAGCTTGTCCGCCAGAACGATCAGCTTCTGCTCCAGGTCCCGTTTTTCGGAGGCCAAGCTTTCCAGCTCCCCGGCCACCTGGGACAGGAACAGGTCCACCTCCTCCGGACGGTACCCCTTGCCACGGATGCGCTCAAACTGCTTATGGGCAATGTCGCTTGGATTCATCATAGGAACATCCCCTCTCCTAGAAAAGCATTGGGAAGGCGCTTCGCCTGCCCGCAGTCATCAGACATATTTTTTACAGAGCAGCTGCAGCCTGCCTTTTTTGGTGGTAGCCAGCACCTTCTCCACACGGAATTTTCCGGTCCCCCGGATGCTGAGCACATCCCCCTCCTCCAAAGGGCTGGAGATCTCCTCCCTGGGCGCCCCATTTACCGCCGCCAGCCCTGCCCGGATGGCGGCTACAGCCTTTTCCCGGGAAATGCCGCAGACAGCAGCCACCACACAGTCCAGCCGCAGAGAACTCACATTCACCGGCAGGTCCTTGAAGTGGTGCAGCTCCGGCAGCTGCCGGGGGGCGCCATCCATAACCTTGACCCCCACCCGGCCCACCTTTTTCAGTTCCCCCAGCACCAGCGGCGCGGCGGCCTGGGTGACAAAACACACCGCCAGCCCCTCGGACAACAAAATATCCCCGATGGCCTCCCGCTTGAGCTGCAGCCCCAGCAGGGAGCCCAACAGGTCCCGGTGCCCCACCTGATCCTCCTTGCAGAAGGTGATGGTCAGCGGCGCAATGGGGAACTGCGCCTCCTCCACCGGCTCATAGGGGGCGAAGACGCCCAGCATCCGCCGCTCCCCTTCCGGATGACCGGCATAAAATGCATAGCTCTGATAGCCGCTGGCGTTGGCCACCCACTGGGCCAGCTGAATCTGATGCAGGTCGAGAAAATTGGTAAAGCAGGTGGTATATTTCTGCTGCGCGCGCTGGAACAGGTCCTCCACATGCGCGGTAAACGCCCGGTCCTCCCGGGTAAGCTGTTCAAACGCCATCAGAAGAACACGCCGTTGCTTTCCAACTCATCCAGCAGGTCCCCCATGATGTCCACATTGTAGGGGGTGATGATATAGGTGCTGTTGGCCACCCGCTTGATCTGCCCGTTGTTGGCATAGGCCACACCCGAAAGAAAATCGATCAGCCGGCGGGAAACGTCCTTGTTGGTGGACTCCAAGTTCAGCACCACTGTGCGCTTGGAGTTCAGATGGTCCGCCACCGTGGAGGCGTCGTCAAACCGTTCGGGCTTCACCAGTACCACCTGCAGCTGGGTGGTGGCGTGGATGTTGACCACCTTATTGCGTTTTCCCTCCCCATGGGAGGTGGCGTCCTCCACAAACGGCTCGGAGGATTTGGACGAGGCATTGTTGTTGGGCATGAAATCCACGTCGCCCTCCTCGTCATAGTACTCGTCCTCGGGAATCCCGATGAAATTTTTGAATTTATCCATGAGTCCCATAGAAAAATCCCCCTTCTACCGTATGCTTACGCATCTAAAACTCCTCTTTTCACACAGTTCTTATGATTCTGTCGCCTGCCGAGGATGTCATTGATTGGCATAGTTCCGGTGCCCGAACATGGCCGTCCCGATCCGCACGATGTTGGAACCATGCTTGATGGCCATCCGGTAATCCCCGGACATGCCCATGGACAGAAGATCCATATTGATATTATCTATTTTTTCCCCGCCGATGTCAACAAATAGTTTGTGCAAATCCGAAAAATACCGCTCGGCCTCCAGTTCATCCTCGCAGACCGGCGGGATGGCCATCAATCCGCGCACCCTCAGCTGGCTGAACTGGGAGACCTCCCCCAAAAAGTCCACCAACCGCTGGGGCTCCACGCCCGATTTGGTCAGTTCGCTGCCCACATTCACCTCCACCAGGCAGTCCATCACCTTGCCCAGCTTGGCGCACTGTTTGTCGATCTCCGCGGCCAGATGTACGCTGTCCAGCGACTGGATCATGGTGACCTTGTCCACAATCTGGCGGACCTTGTTGGTCTGCAGGTGCCCAATGAAATGGATCTCCACCTGGTCCTTGTGATAGGCCTCATATTTGGCCAACAGCTCCTGGGCTTTGTTCTCCCCCAACAGGCGAACGCCGGCGGCAATGGCCTGGTTGACCCGTTCCGGCTCCACCGTCTTGGTCACCGCCATCAGCCGGACGGTGGACGGATCCCGTCCGCAGGCCGCGCAGGTCTCCAAAATTTCCGCTTGGATCCTGGCCACCTGCTGGGCCACTGGGTTTTCATTGCATGGGCTTGTTGTCATAAAGCTGCGCTCCTTCCACAACTACTTCATCGTATTGCTTTAGATTGCTCTCGTAGCTGGGGTCCATCAGATCGGTCTCCAGGCAGAGCACAAAGCCGTTGCCCTCATAGAGGAGGGTGACCGGCTTAAACTGCATCACATCTCCGCGAACCACATAGACGCCCCGCTCGATCCCCTGGTACTGGATGGCGGAACTGCTCACCCGCAACCCCCGGATGGAGCGGAAGGTCACCGTCGCCGGTGTGATCCGCAAGTTTACCAGCTGCTCGTTGATATAGTCGCTCCGAAAGAGGACCACCGCCTCCCCGGTGTCCGGGTCCTGATTGATCTGGTAGATAAAGGCATCCACCGGTCCCATACCGCTGAGGCTGAAGTCCAGCGTCACCCAGACCCCCTCCTGGTAGAGCCCAGCCTCCTCAGCAGGAACCAATGCCGCATAGTACCAGTTGTGGTCGGTCATCAGCTTTCCTACGCGGCCGTCCTCCTCGGAAGCTTCCGGGCGATTCATCAGGCGGCGCAAAGATTGGGGGTCCAGTTCATCCAGCTGGGAAAAATCCACCGCACCCTCGAAGCCATCCAGCTTTCGGATAAAATAACCGGGCTTGGAGGCGGAGATCACCCGCGGGTCCTGGGAATTGCGGCCAGAATAGTAGGACATCTCCGCCTCCAGCCGTTCGATCTCCCCGTTGAAGTTCTCCTGCCTGCCGGTGGCGATCTCTTTTTTGTTCATGAGCACCAGCAGGTCGTCCGCGTCCTCCGCAATCGTCTCCATCCGGCCGGCGTTCACTGCATCGATGATGCTGCCCAGCTCACTGAAAATCTGCTTATTCAGCACGTCGGTCTGCAGGTAGGTGGTGGTGCCGGGGTCCTGGGCTTCCTCCAGCTGCTCCTTCTGCCGGGTCAATTCCCGCAGGCGCGCAGTATTTTTTGCGTCCTCTGCGCTGCGGTAGACCTCTGTAATGGGGTAACCGATGGAGACCTTGTCCCCATCCTGGGCCAGATAGACCGCCACGCCGGAGCCGATCCGGTCGGGCAGCACCTCCTCCTGCCGCAGCAAAAGGCCATCGACCTCAGCCGATTCCGAGACGGTGTAGCTATAGACTGTCTCCGTCTTATAGCGCAGAGAGGCCGACCACCAGACCTGAAGTCCCCCATAGAACAGCAGCCCCAGAATCAGGAGGGTCAAAAAGAGGCGCTGTGCAACCGTACTTTTCATGGAAAACCTTCCAGGGCCTGCGCTCAGGCGTCCTGGCTGCCCTTATCCTGTTCGGAGGGCTCCAAAATGCTCACCGGACGGGAGGGGATGATGGTGGAAATGGCGTGTTTATAGACCAGATTCTGGCGCCCATCGCAATCCAGGATGACGATATAGGCGTCGAACCCCCGCACAACCCCTTTGAACTGGAACCCATTGGTGAGATAGATGGTCACGGTGATCTTATCCCGGCGGGCCTGGTTGAGAAAAACATCCTGTAGGTTGATCTGCTTCATATTCTGTATGCCTCCCCGCGAAACCGGCTGATTTCTCTTTCTCATTTTATCATACCGGAAGATATTAGAACTATTATATCACAAGTGCAACTCCTTGTGAATCACATTTTGGGCATTTTTGAGGAGATCCTCCGGTCTTTCCGCCTCATCCACCCAGAGCCAGTGGATGCGGGGATTGTGCCGGAACCAGGTGAGCTGCCGCTTTGCATAGTTGCGGGTGGCCTGCTTGAGCCGCTCCACACAGGCCTCCAGCGGCGCCTCCCCCGCCAAAAACGGCTGCAGCTCCTTATATCCAATCGCCTGCCGGGCGGTACCGCCGTAGCGGCCGCAGATCCGCCGCGCCTCCTCCAGAAGGCCGGCCCGGAGCATCTCATCCACCCGCCGGTCGATCCGTTCGTATAGACGCGCCCGGTCCCGAAAGCCCAACCCCAATAGGCAGCTCTCATATTGGGACGGCACGAGCCGGGAGCGGCGCTGATGCTCGCTCATGGGGATCCCGGTGAGCTGGTAGACCTCCAAAGCCCGGATCACCCGCCCCTGGTTTTGAGGATGCAGGCGGGCGGCGCAGTCGGGGTCCACCTGCTCCAGCAGCCGGTGCAGATACTCCGCACCCCGTTCCTCCCCCAACTGCCGCAGCTGCTGCCGCAGCTGCGGATCGCTGGCGATGGGAGAAAAATCCAGATTGTCCACCACCGCGTCCACATAGAGGCCGGTTCCCCCCGCCAAAATCGGCAGATGCCCCCGGCTGTGGATTTGGGAGATGGCCTCATGGGCCAGTTTGGCGTAGTCCGCCACCGAAAAGGAGGGGTTGTCCGGCGGCAAAAAGTCCACCAGATGGTGGGGGATGCCCTGTTGTTCCTCCAAGGTGGGCTTTGCGGTGGCAATGTCCATCTCCCGGTAGATCTGCATGGAATCGGCCGAAACCACCTCGCCCTGATAGTGCTTGGCCAGCTCCACCGCCAACCAGGTTTTGCCCGAGGCGGTGGGGCCCACCACCGCCACCAACGGCGTCTTTTTCTGCTCCATCATCCCAACCTTCCAAACTTCTTTTCAATCTCGTACCGGCTCATGCGGATACATACCGGCCTGCCATGGGGACAGTGCTGGGCATCGCCATCCTCCCGCAGCAGCTGGATCAGCTCCTGCAGGGTGGGCATAGGGGTGTGGTCGTGGGCTTTGACCGCCGCCCGGCAGGCGATGGTGTGGTAGAGCTCCTCCAGCTGTTCCGGCAGGCCCCGGCCGCCGCCCTGCAGCAGCTTGGCTGCCAGTTCGGTGACAATGGCGGGCAGGTCGGCCTGGGCCAGGATGGGGGCTGCCCCCCGGATCAGCAGATCCTCACCACCGAAATCCTCCGCCTCGATCCCCACCTGTTCCAACAGCGGCAAATTTTCCAGCAGCACCCCGTGCTCTTCCGGGGAGAGCTGCACCGGGATCGGTTGGAGCAGCATCTGGCGCTCCTCCCCCATCCCACCGGCTTTCAGCCGGTTGAAGAGCAGCCGCTCATGGGCCGCGTGTTTGTCCACCAGCAATAGCTCGTTTGCACGCTCCAGCAAAATGTAGGTCTCAAAAAGTTCCCCAATGACCCGTGCGCCCTCATAGGGGTCCCGGGCAGTGGCAGGAGGGGCCGGCTGCACCGGTGCGGCAACCTCCGGGGAAACAGCCTTCGGAGGCTGCACAACAGGCGGGACCGGGGATGCGGCCTCCTCCCGCCGGCTTCCGGTATAGAAAGGCGCTGGCCGGCTCTCCAGACGGAGGGCCGGTTCCGGCGAGACATCCAACCGCCAGGAGCGGGGCTGCGGTTCCTGGCGCATACCAGTGGGAAGGGACTCCAGCGGGACTCCCACAGGACGGGCGTTTTGCCGGGACGTCCAGCTGTGCGCCTGCTTTTGCGCCTGCTCCTGCTGGGCCAGGCGTTCCAGCTCCTGCCGGTAATCCTGGACGCTCAGCCTCTGCTGAACCGGCGGTTTGGGGTCCGCATGGGCCGCGAAGGGGTTGTAGCGCAGCTCCTCCGCCTTGAGCTCCGGGGCCAGCTGATGGGCCCCCAGGGCGGTTTTGCAGCCGTAGTAGACCAGGTCAAAGATCTCCTTTTCCCCTGTGAACCGCACCTCCAATTTGGCGGGGTGGACGTTCACATCCACCGTCTGGGGCGGGATCTCCAAATTCAGCACACAGGAGGGGTATTTTCCCACCATCATCGCGTTGCGGTAGCTCTCCTCCAGCGCCGCCATGCAGGTGCGGGAACGCACAAACCGGCGGTTGATGAAAAAGTTTTGCAGCGTCCGGGAGCCTCGGGAAAAGGCAGGCTTGGTGATCAGGCCGGAGAGGGTGAGCGCCCCCACCCTGTAGCTGACGGGGATGGTATTCTCCGCAAACTCCCGGCCCAATACGCACCGGACGGCGGAAAGCAGCTTTCCGTCTCCCGGCGTCTGTAGGCGCATGGCCCCGTCCCGGATAAATTTAAAGCCGATCTGGGGGTTGCCCAGGGCAATTTTTTCTACCACTGCTGCCACGCTGTTGCCCTCGGAGATATCTTTTTTCAGAAACTTCATCCGGGCGGGGGTATTGTAGAACACATCCCGCACGGTAATGGTGGTACCAACTGGGCAGCCAGCGTCCTCCAAATCCTCCTCCTCGCCGCCGGCGATCCGGTAGTGGGTGCCCGCCTGCTCCTGGGCGGTACGGGTGAGCATCTCCACCCGGCACATGGCGGCAATGGAGGCCAGCGCCTCCCCTCGAAAGCCCATGGTGGTGATGCCGCTCAAATCCTCCGCTTGGCGGACCTTACTGGTGGCATGGCGCAAAAAGGCGCTGCGCACGTCCGCCCGCTCGATGCCGGAGCCGTTGTCGCTCACCCGGATATAGCGGACGCCGCCCCCCTGGATCTCCACAGTGACCGAGCTGGCGCCTGCATCCACCGCATTTTCCAGAAGTTCTTTGACGATGGAGGCGGGACGTTCCACCACCTCGCCGGCGGCGATCAGCTCCGCCACCTGTTTTTCCAAAACATTGATCTTCGGCATTCTTCCGACCCGGTTCCCTTTCTCAGTCCTTTAAAAGGCTTTTCAACTCGTATAGCTTGTTCAGCGCCTCAATGGGGGTCAGTGTATTGGGATCCAGCTGGCGCAACCGCTCCTCCACCTCCGAAGGCAGCATGGCGGTAAAGGTCATCTGAGGCTCCTCAGCGGCTGCCTCCCGGCGCTTTTTGCCCCCGGCGGCCTCCACCTTCCGGCCGTTTTCCAGCTGCTCCAGCACCTGGCGGGCCCGCCGGATCACCCAGTCAGGTACCCCCGCCAGCTTGGAAACCTCGATGCCATAGCTGTCGTCCGCGCCGCCGGGGACAATCCGCCGCAAAAAGGTCAGTTCGTCCCCCCGCTTTTTACAGGCGATGTTGTAGTTTTTTACCGAAGGCAGTTCCTCCTCCAGCTTGGTCAGCTCGTGGTAATGGGTGGCAAACAGGGTCTTCGCCCCCAATTTCCGGCGGTCGGCGATATACTCCAACACCGCCCGGGCGATGCTCATGCCGTCAAAGGTGGAGGTCCCCCTGCCGATCTCATCCAAGATCAGCAGGCTTTTCGCGGTGGCGTCCTTCAAAATCTGGGCCACCTCGGTCATCTCCACCATGAAGGTGGACTGCCCAGAGGCCAGGTCGTCCGAAGCGCCCACCCGGGTGTAGATGCCGTCCACCACCCCGATTCGGGCGGAGGCGGCTGGCACAAACGAACCGATCTGAGCCATGAGCACGATCAGCGCCGTCTGGCGCATATAGGTGGATTTGCCCGCCATATTGGGGCCGGTGATGATGGCGATCTGGTTGGCGCCATTGTCCAGCAGGGTGTCGTTGGCCACAAACGGCGCGCCGTTCATCAGCTGCTCCACCACCGGGTGGCGCCCCTCCTTGATGACGATCTCATCCGACTGGGTGACGTCCGGCCGGCAGTAGCGGTTATTGACCGCCACTTGGGCCAGAGAACAGTAGACGTCCAGCCGGGCTACCGCCTGGGCGGTGGTCTGGATCCGGTGGAGTTGGGCGGAAACCTGGGTACGCACCTGTTCAAACAGCTTCTGCTCCAGGTAGAGGATCCGGTCCCCGGCGGTAAGGATCTTCTCCTCCAGCTCCTTGAGCTCCTGGGTGATATACCGCTCGCAGTTGGTCAGGGTCTGTTTGCGGATATAGGTATCTGGCACCAGCTCCAGATTGGCTTTGGTGACCTCTATGTAGTAACCGAACACCCGGTTGTAGCCGATTTTCAGGTTTTTGATGCTGGTTTTTTCCTTCTCCCGGTTCTCGATCCCTACCAGCACCTGTTTGCTGCCGTGGACCAACTGGCGCAGTTCGTCCAGCTCCTGGGAGTAACCCGCCTTAATCACCCCGCCGTCCTTGAGGGAGGCCGGCGGCTCCTCCTCCACCGCCCGGCCGATCAGATCGCTCACATCCTCCAGCGGGTCCAGGTCCCGATGGACCGTCTGTAGATAGGCGCTGTGTACCTGAGCAAGCCGCTGTTTAAGCTGGGGCATCCGCTGGCAGGCCGCCTGGAGGGATTTAAACTCCCGAGGGGTGGCGCTGCCGTAGATCACCCGGGTCATCATCCGCTCCAGATCGAAGATGTTGGAGAGCAGGTCAATCAGATCGCAGCGGAGCATGGTGTCCTCCACCAGCTCCTCCACCGCGTTCAGCCGCTTTTGGATCAGGGCGGGGTTCACCAGCGGTTTATCCAGATAGCTGCGCAGCAGCCGTTTGCCCATGGCGGTTTTGCTGTGGTCCAGCACCCACAATAGGGTACCCCGTTTCTCCCCTGTGCGCATGGTCTGGGTGATCTCCAGATTGCGCCGGGCGGTCAGGTCCAGGGTCATATACTGCTGGGCATCCACACAGAGGACCTGGGTGATCCGCTCCAGCCCCTTTTTCTGGGTCTCATAGAGGTATTGCAGCAGCGCCCCCAGCGCCTGGGCGGAACGCTGCCGGTCCTTGAGGTCCAGCTCCTCCAGGCTGCGACCAAAATGCCGCTGGATCAGCTGTTCTGCGGCCGCCGGCTCAAAAAAGGCGTCGTCCCGCAGGTCCGCCACACAGTGCAGCCGGACCTGGAGAAACTCCTTGAGCTCCTTATAGTCCAGGGCGGCGCTGTTGAAAAGCACCTCGCTGGGTGCATAGCGGCCCAGCTCATTGAGCAGCTCATGGAACTGGGAGGGCAAAAACTGGGAGGTGACCAGCTCGCCGGTGGAGATATCCGCCGCACAGAGGGCAAAGCCCTCCTGGCCGCAGTAGATGCAGGCAATATAGTTGTTGCTGTCCTCCGAGAGCATATCGCTTTCGATCAAGGTGCCCGGCGTCACCACCCGGATAACGCTGCGCTTGACCACGCCCTTTGCATCGGCGGGGTTCTCCATCTGTTCGCAGATCGCCACCTTGAACCCCTTTTTGATGAGACGGGCGATATAGCTTTCCGCCGAATGGTAGGGTACGCCGCACATGGGGGCCCGTTCCTCCAGCCCGCAGTCCCGCCCGGTGAGGGTCAGCTCCAGCTCCCGGGAGGCCAGGATCGCATCGTCGAAGAACATCTCATAGAAGTCCCCCAGCCGGAAAAACAGGATGTGATCCTTATGCTGGTTTTTGACAGCAAAGTACTGCTGCATCATTGGGGACAGCTTTGCCATATCCAGATCCATTTCGGCAACCTCCATGCGTGAGGGGCGTCCCTGCCCTGGCTACAGGGATTTTCCCCCAGCCCAGCAAAGACGCCCGCTTATATCCAGCCTATGCCCTGCTCAATTACAGCCCGCGCAGGTAGAGCAGCTGCCGGTGCAGCCCGATTGCAGCTGGATCTGCTCCGGGTCCTCCCCGTTGATGCTTCCCCGCAGGATCTGCATCACATACTCCACCAGCTCGTCCAGCTCGTTTTTGGCGGCGTTATAGGCCGCCATATTTGCATTGGCCATAATCCGGTCGTAGATCTCCCGGACCTCATTGTTGATGGCGTTGAGCCGCTCCTGGTCCTTCTCCTCCTTGTTCAGCTCGGCGTTCAGATCAATCCGCTTCAGGTTGAATTGGCCGATCAGCTCCTGGAGCTCCTTGTCCCCGTCGCTCACCTGCTGCTGGGCCATCAGGCGGATGAACCGCTCATCCTGCTGAATCGCCTTTCCCAGTTCCCTTGCCATTGCAATTGCGTCCATCTTGTTATCCTCCTATATCGTTGTATCCCCTGTGGGTCATACCAAACTGCCAAACAGCGCCCAATTCTGGGCCCGCTCAATCCGCACGTCCAAAAACTGCCCAACCAGCGCCGGGCTGCCGGGAAATTCCACAATATCGTTGCTGAAATTCCGCCCGCAGAGCCAGCCCTCTCCGGTGCGTCCGGGGCCCTCCGCCAGTACCCGCTCCACCCGGCCCACCTGGGCCTGCTGCAGCTGGTCCCGGATGGACGATTCGGCATCCAAAAGCTGCTGGAACCACCGGGATTTTTCCTCGGAAGGTACCGGGTCCTCCAGCTGCGCCGCAGGCGTACCCGATCGGCGGGAATAGAGGAAGGTATAGAGAGTGGAGTAGCGAACCCGCCGGACCAACTCCAGCGTCCCCAAAAAGTCCTCATAGGTCTCCCCGGGGAAGCCTACAATGATATCGCTGGAGAAGGTAACTCCGGGAATCTGCTGGCGGGCATAGGCAATCAGCTCTAAATAGTGTTCCACCGTATAGCGGCGGTTCATGCGCTTCAAGATCCGGTCGCTGCCGCTTTGGACCGGCAGGTGGATGTGGTTGCAGATCTTTTCGCACTGGGCGATGGTGTCGATCAGCTCCCGGGTGCAGTCCTTGGGGTGGCTGGTCATAAACCGCACCACGAACTCCCCAGGCAGCTGGGCCACCTGGCACAGAAGCTGGGCAAAATTCACCGGCGGCTCCAGCCCCTTGCCGTAGGAGTTCACGTTCTGCCCCAGCAGGGTGATCTCCTTATAGCCCTCTGCCACCAGCTGCCGGGCCTCTGCCAAAATATCCCCCGGGCGGCGGCTGCGCTCCCGGCCCCGCACATAGGGCACGATACAGTAGGAACAAAAGTTGTCGCACCCATACATAATGGGCAGGTTCCCTTTGATCCGGCCCTCCCGGCAGAGGGGAAGCCCTTCAATAATCTCCCCTTCCCCGCCGCCCCGGAACTGGCGCTTCTCCCCGGAGAGCCGCCGGAACAGCAGCTCCGGCAGCTGATAAAGGGCATGGGTACCAAACACCAAATCCACGTAGGGGTAGCTTTTGCGGATGCGCTCCGCCATCTGCTCCTGCTGCATCATACAGCCGCAGAGGCCGATGAGCATCTCCGGGCGCTGTTTTTTTAGGGGCTTTAGCGCGCCCACGTTGCCCAGCACCCGGTCCTCGGCGTTTTCCCGTACAGCGCAGGTGTTGTAGAGCACCAGATCCGCCTGCTCCGGCCGGTCGGTAAAACCGTAGCCCATAGCCGCCAACATGCCGCGCAGCTTTTCGCCGTCGCTCTGGTTCTGCTGACAGCCAAAGCTGTGTACCAGCGCCAGGGGCGGATGCTCATACCGCCGGGAAAGCAGCTGGGACGTTTTTTCCATATATTCCCGCTGCAGCGCCAATCGCTGCGCCAACGGCTGCTGTTCCAAAAAAAGCCCTCCAATTTCGTCACATACCGCTCTATTATATCATCCCGGCGCTTGCAATGCAAGCTGGCAGCCCCTCCCTTTTCCTCGGGATTAAAAATTAAATTGCGGGCAGCCTCTATATGCCCCTGGGAGCTCCTGCCCAAATTCAACCCAACCCAGATTTTCTATAAACCGGGAAGGTCTCTTGGGAAACACCCACCGGTTTAAATAGGCGATGAAATCCGCTTCATTATAGCGGCAGACCCCATCGGTCCGGTAACATGCGGCATGAGGGCTGGTCCAGAGCCACCGTTCGCAAAAATCCAGGCAATAGAATTCCAAATTTTCCGCCACTTCGTCGGGTACCATATAGACCATTCGGTCCCCATCCGCGCTCAAAACCACCGGTTTCACCGCTTCCCTCCTTTTCGCAAGGAAAAGGAGCCCCCCTTTCGGGGCGGCTCCGCAAGAAACAGGCGCCCGGTTCCAAAAGAACCGGGCGCAAATGTTTTATTCAGCGACCTCTTCAAACATATCCTTGCCAACGCCACAGTCGGGGCAAACAAAGTCATCGGGGACATCCTCCCACTTGGTGCCGGGGGCAATCCCCTGATCCGGCAGGCCCAGAGCCTCGTCATACACAAAAGAGCAGATGGTGCAGATATACTTCTTCATTGTCGCAACTCCTTCCATTTTACGTTGGACCTCATTGATTTATATATACCATATTTGTATATTTAAGTCAAGAGGTTTTCACCGGTTTCCCAAGATTTTTTTCAAATATTTTCCGGTGTAGGAGGCCTCCACCTGGCAGATCTCCTCCGGCGTACCGCAGGCCACCACCTGACCGCCGGCGTCTCCGCCCTCCGGCCCCAGGTCAATGATGTAGTCCGCCGTCTTGATGACCTCCAGGTTGTGTTCAATGGTAATCACCGTGTTGCCGCCCTCCACCAGCGTCTGGAGCACCTCGATCAGCTTGTGTACATCGGCGGTGTGCAGGCCGGTGGTGGGCTCGTCCAGGATGTAGACGGTGCGCCCGGTGGACCGCCGGGAGAGCTCGGTGGCCAGCTTCACCCGCTGGGCCTCGCCGCCCGAGAGGGTGGTGGCCGGCTGGCCGATCTTGATATACCCCAGCCCCACATCGTAAAGGGTTTGGAGCTTGCGGGCGATCTTTGGCAGGGATTTGAAAAACTCCAGCCCCTCCTCTACCGTCATCTCCAGCACGTCATAGATCGACTTGCCCTTATATTTTACCTCCAGGGTCTCCCGGTTGTAGCGGCGGCCTTTGCACACATCGCAGGGTACATAGATATCCGGCAGAAAATGCATCTCGATCCGGACGATGCCGTCCCCTTCGCAGGCCTCGCAGCGGCCGCCCTTTACGTTGAAGGAGAACCGGCTGGACTTGTAGCCCCGCATCTTGGCGTCGTTGGTCTGGGCATACAGCTCCCGGATATCGGTAAACACCCCGGTATAGGTGGCGGGGTTGGAGCGTGGGGTCCGGCCGATGGGGGACTGGTTGATGTCGATCACCTTGTCCACCTGATCGATCCCCAAAAGGTCCTCGTGTTTACCCGGCTTTACCCGGGGATTGGTAAGCTCGTGGGTCAACCGCTTGTAGAGCACCTCGTTGATGAGGGAGCTCTTGCCAGAACCGGAGACGCCGGTGACCACCGTGAACACCCCCAATGGGATCTTCACATCGATATGCTTCAGGTTGTTCTCTGTGGCCCCTACAATCTGCAAAAATCCGCCGTTTCCAGTCCTCCGGTGGGCGGGAATTTCAATGCGCTTTTTTCCGGAGAGGTACTGCCCGGTGATCGACCGGGGACAGGCTTTGATGTCGTCCACCGTCCCGGCACAGACAACTTCACCGCCGTGGACGCCAGCCCCCGGGCCCACATCCACAATGTAGTCAGCAGCATACATGGTGTCCTCGTCGTGCTCCACCACGATGAGCGTATTGCCCAGGTCCCGCAGCCGCTTCAATGTGGCGATCAACTTGTCGTTATCCCGCTGGTGCAGCCCAATGGAGGGCTCATCCAGCACATAGAGCACCCCCGTCAACGAGGAGCCGATCTGGGTGGCCAGCCGTATCCGCTGGCTCTCGCCCCCCGAAAGGGTGCCCGCCGAACGGGCCAACGTCAGATACTCCAGCCCCACGCTGCGCAAAAAGCCCAGGCGCTCCCGGATCTCCTTGATCACCAGCTCGGAGATCATCCGCTCTTTGGGGGTCAGTTCCAGGTGGTCCAGGAACTCCAGCGCCTGCACCACCGACATCTTGCAGAACTGG
This sequence comes from Candidatus Anaerotruncus excrementipullorum, assembly GCA_019114825.1. GTDB lineage: Bacteria > Bacillota > Clostridia > Oscillospirales > Ruminococcaceae > Anaerotruncus > Anaerotruncus excrementipullorum. Next base: position 2,653 of record DXES01000046.1, on the reverse strand, counting down.
CTGATATTGAGCCCCCCCACCGTCACCGCCAGGACCGTCTTATTCAAGCGGTCCCCGTGGCAGACCGGGCACTCCACGCTGTTCATCCAGTTGGTGATCTCCTCCCGCATCCAGCTGGAATTGGTCTCCCGGAACCGGCGCTCCAGGTTGTTGACAATCCCCTCGAACTCGGTGTAGTAGCTGCCCCGGGTGGTGCCGCTCTCCCGGTGCATGAGGATCTTCTCCCCTTTGGAGCCATAGAGCAGCACCTCAATGGCCTCCTTGGGCAGCTTGCCCACCGGTACATCCAGGGAGAAGTGGTAGTGCTCCGCCAACCCCTCGTAGTACATCTGGGCGATGCCCCCCTCGGCATAGTACCAGCCGGAGGCCCGGATCGCGCCCTCCCGGATGGTGAGGCGCTTGTTGGGGATCACCAGGTCGGGGTCCACCTTCAAAAAGGTACCCAGGCCGGTACATTTTTCGCAGGCGCCATAGGGGGCGTTGAAGGAAAACATCCGGGGATTCAGTTCCTCGATGGAGATATCGTGCTCCGGACAGGCGTAGTTGGAGGAGAAGGTCAACTCCTGGCCGTCCGCATCCACAAGGGCGATCCCGCCCGCCAAAGAGAGAGCGGTCTCCAGGGAGTCCGCCAGCCGGGAACGGATTTCCGGCTTGATTACCAGCCGGTCCACTACAATCTCAATCGTGTGCTTTTTGTTTTTCTCCAGCTTGATCTCCTCTGACAGGTCGTAGAGGTTGCCGTCCACCCGTACCCGCACATAGCCCGAGCGGCGGGCGGCGTCAAACTCCTTGATGTGCTCCCCCTTCCGCCCCCGGACAGTGGGCGCCATCACCTGCACCCGGGTGCCCGCTGGCAGGGCCATCACCCGGTCCACCATCTGGTCCACCGTCTGCTGCTCGATAGGCCGGCCGCAGATGGGGCAGTGGGGCCGCCCGATCCGGGCATAGAGCAGGCGCAGGTAGTCGTAGATCTCTGTGACCGTCCCCACGGTGGAACGGGGGTTTTTGGAGGTGGTCTTCTGGTCGATGGAGATGGCCGGAGAGAGCCCCTCGATGGAGTCCACGTCCGGCTTTTCCATCTGTCCCAAAAACTGGCGGGCATAGCTGGAGAGGCTCTCCACATACCGCCGCTGGCCATCCGCATAGATGGTGTCAAAGGCCAGAGAGCTCTTACCGGAGCCGGAAAGCCCTGTAAAGACAATCAGCTTGTCACGCGGAATTTCCAGATCGATGTTCTTCAGGTTGTGCTCCCGGGCCCCTTTGATAACAATCTTATCCAATGAACCGATATCCTTTCTATTTCTCCGACCTACCCTTGCTGGGCAGCCGCTTGGGCTGCTGTTCCTCCGCCTTCAACTTGGCGATCTTGTCCCGTAGGTAGGCCGCATGCTCAAACTCCAGAATTTTGGCGGCGTTTTTCATCTCCACCGTCAATTTGGCAATCAGCGCCTCCCGCTCCTTATGGCTCAGGCGTTTGCCCCGCTTTTTGCCGGTGTCGGCGTCGTCCCTGGCGGAGATCTCCAAGATCTCCCGCACATCCTTGACGATCGTCTTGGGAATGATGCCATGGGCTTTGTTGTAGGCCATCTGGATCTCCCGGCGGCGCAGGGTCTCGCTGATCGCCCGTTCCATCGAGTCGGTCACCTCGTCCGCATACATAATCACCTTGCCGTTGGCGTTGCGGGCGGCGCGGCCAATTGTCTGTACCAGGGAGGTCTCGCTGCGCAGGAATCCCTCCTTGTCCGCGTCCAAAATCGCTACCAGGGAGACCTCGGGGATATCCAGGCCCTCCCGCAGCAGGTTGATGCCCACCAGCACATCAAACTCCCCCAACCGCAGGTCCCGGATGATCTCCATGCGTTCAATGGTATCGATATCATGGTGCATATACCGCACCTTGACCCCCATATTTTCAAAGTAGGCGGTGAGGTCCTCCGCCATCTTCTTGGTGAGGGTGGTCACCAACACCCGCTCCCCAGCCGCTACCCGCAGGTTGATCTCACTGAGCAGGTCATCGATCTGCCCCTCCACCGGGCGGACCTCCACCTCCGGGTCCACCAGGCCGGTGGGGCGGATCACCTGCTCTACGATCTGGGTGGAGCGCTCCCGCTCCAACTCCCCAGGGGTGGCGGAGACGAAGACAATCTGGTTGAGTTTGCTGTAAAACTCGTCAAAGTTCAGCGGCCGGTTGTCCAAAGCGGAGGGCAGCCGGAACCCATAGTCGATCAAGCTCTTCTTCCGGGCCTGGTCGCCGCCGTACATCCCCCGCACCTGGGGCAGAGTCACATGGCTCTCATCCACAAACAGCAGGAAATCTTTGGGGAAATAGTCCAGCAGCGTATAGGGGGTGCTCCCCGGCGCCCGGCCGGAGATCACCCGGGAGTAGTTCTCAATTCCCTTGCAGAAGCCGATCTCCTGCATCATCTCCAGGTCGTAGTTGGTACGCTCATAGATCCGCTGCGCCTCGATCAGCTTGCCCTGCTCCTTGAACCAGGCCACCCGCTGGTCGCACTCCCGGCGGATCTCCTGGATGGCCACCGCCATCTTCTCCGGCGGCACGATGTAGTGGGAGGCAGGATAGATGGCTGCGTGGGAGACCTTATTTTTGACCTCCCCGGTGAGGGTGTTGATCTCGGTGATCCGGTCGATCTCG
>DXES01000045.1 GCA_019114825.1 Candidatus Anaerotruncus excrementipullorum | reverse complement strand
AACCCGGCAAAGTCTCTACTTTGCTGGTTTTCGCTTCAAAAAAATTTCAAGGGTTTTCGTACGCTTCCAGTCCTCTGCCGAGGACCTTCGCTTTCTTCACTCGTTGTTCATTTTTCAAGGTGCTGCCGCCGTTTCGTCCAGGGCCTTTCGTTTCGGCACTCACGAGACAGCTTAGTTATAATAGCACAGGGTTTTTATTTTGTCAACAGGTTTTTTCAAATTTTTTCAATCTTTTTCCTGAAAGGCAATTTCGCCGGAAAATCCGCCTCAGCCATTCCCTGTATAAACCGCCCCACAGCCGCCAAAACTCCCGGCAGAAACCCAAAGGAGGCAACGCCATGTTCTCGATTGAAAACCGCACCCCCTCCCTCTCCCGCCAGGACCTTGTGGCGGTCCTGGGGCTACTCTGCGCCCTGCTGATTTCCAGCCTGGCCGGGTTTGGGGCCGACTGCGACGCCCTGCGGGGGCATACCGTGCGTTTACATATCCTGGCCAACTCGGACGCCGCCGCCGACCAGGCGCTGAAGCTCCAGGTCCGGGACCGGATCCTCCAGGAAACTGCCGGTGCCTTCGCCCAGCCCCAGACCCGCCAGGCGGCGCTGGCCACCGCCCAGGCCCAGCTGCCCGCTATCCGCCGGGCGGCCGAACAGGTCCTGGCCCAGGCGGGGGTGGACCAGCCGGTACAGGCCAGCCTGGAACGCACCTATTTTACCACCCGCCAATATGGCGATCTGCTGCTGCCCGCCGGCGTCTACGATGCGGTGCAGGTGACCATCGGCGAGGGGGCGGGGCACAACTGGTGGTGCGTGCTCTACCCGCCCCTATGTGTCCCGGCGGCGGCAGCCCAGGATGCCCCCGCCTTCCAGCAGCTCCAGCAGCTCAACCGCCAGCCCCATTTTAAACCGAAACTGGCGGTGGTGGAGCTGGTGGAGGACCTGCTGCAAAGGGCGGGGTAAAAAAAGCCCGCCGGGGCTCTGTGTGCGCTCCGGCGGGGCAATCAGCTGGAAAAGGCAGGAAAATTAGAGCTTGGAGACGATCTCCTTGGTATCCCGGGCGATCAGCAGCTCCTCGTTGGTGGGGATGACCCACACCTGGACCTTGCTGTCGGGGGTGGAGATGCAGCGCTCCTCGCCGCGGAAGTCGTTCTTGGCGGGATCGATCTTCACGCCCATAAACTCCATATCGGTGCAGACGGCCAGACGGACATCCTTGTCGTTCTCGCCGATACCGCCGGTGAAGACGATGGCGTCCACGCCGCCCATGGCCGCCGCATAGGCGCCCACCAGCTTCTTGATCTGGTAGTTGAGCATATCGCAGGCCAAAACCGCCCGCTTGTTGCCGGCGGCAGCCGCCTCGGACAGGTCGCGCTTGTCGCTGGAGACGCCGGAGACGCCCAGCAGGCCGGACTTCTTATTCATGACCGTGTTCACCTCATCGGGGGAGAGGCCCTCCTTGGTCTGCAGGAAGGCGACCACCGACGGGTCGATGCTGCCGCAGCGGGTGCCCATAATCAGGCCGTCCAGCGGGGTGAAGCCCATGCTGGTGTCCACGCAGGCGCCGTTCTTCACCGCGGAGATCGAGCTGCCGTTGCCCAGGTGGCAGGTGACCACCCGGCTGTTCTCCTTCTTGATGTCGGAGATCTCGAAGAGGCGGCTGCTCACAAAGCGGTGGCTGGTGCCATGGAAGCCATAGCGGCGGACATGGTACTTCTCATAGTACTCGTAGGGCAGGGCGTACATATAGGCCTTTTCGGGCATGGTCTGGTGGAAGGCGGTATCGAACACGCCCACCTGGGGCATCTTGTCGCCGAAGACGTTGCGCACCGCCTGGATGGACAGCACGCCCGCGGGGTTGTGGAGCGGGGCCAGGTCGCACAGGTCGATATAGGTCTTGAGCACCTCGTCGGTGATCAGCACCGAGCCGCTGAACTGCTCGCCGCCGTGAACGGTGCGCTGGCCCACCGCGTTGATCTCGGAGATGTCGTCGATCACCTTGCCCTCGCCGCTGGTGAGCAGGCGGATGAGCTCCTGGAACGCCTCGGTGTGGGTGGGGAAGGCCGCCTCGTGGGAAACCTTGCGCCCGTCCCAGGTCTTGTGGGTGATCACGCCGTCGATGCCGATCCGCTCGCAGTTGCCTTTTGCCAGGACCTTCTCGCCGTCCATATCCATGAGCTGATATTTCAGCGAGGAGCTGCCAGCGTTGAGAACCAGAATTTTCATGTGTCTTTCTCCTTCCTGTTTTCGGTCTTTCTCCCAAAACCTACATACAAGGCGCGCCAGAATTGCCCTTGACACGCCGTATATAGTTATATACTATTACATTGTGGGGGAAAAAACAAGAGTATTGCTGTAAAATTCTGCGGATTCCCCAACTTTTTTTGTAAAAGGTGAAATGACAGAAAAAACAACGGGAACAGGAGGGGATTTCATGGGCGCTAAGGTGATCGCGGGGGTGGTGGCGGAGTTCAACCCCTTCCACAGCGGCCACGCCCGCCTGCTGGAGCGCACCCGCCAGGCGGGGGCCACCCACATTGTGGCGGTGATGAGCGGGCAGTTTGTCCAGCGGGGGGAGCCGGCCCTGCTGGACAAGTGGACCCGCGCCAGGGCGGCCCTTTCCTGTGGGGCAGATCTGGTGCTGGAGCTGCCCCTGCCCTACGCCATGGCCACCGCCCAGCGGTTTGCCCTGGGGGCGGTGGGGCTGTTGGACGCCCTGGGCTGCGTGGATCTGCTGAGCTTTGGCAGCGACTGCGGCGACTTGGACCGCCTGAAGGCCTGTATCCGCCTTTTGAATGCCCCCCGGTTCCCCCAGGCCCTGGGGCAGTTTTTGGACCGGGGCATGACCTTCGCCGCCGCCCGGCAGCAGGCGGTCAGGGAGCTGGGCGGGGCGGAGCTGGCCGCCACCTTGGGGCGGGCCAACGACATCCTGGCCCTGGAGTATCTGGCCGCCCTGGAACAGCTGGGGAGCGCCATGGCGCCGCTGGCCATCCCCCGCCGGGGAGCGGGCCACGACGCGGACCGGCCCCAGGGGGGCTTTGCCAGCGCCTCCTGCTTGCGGCAGATGATTTTGGAGGGGCAGGAGGAGTGGCAGACCCTGGTCCCCAGCCGGGCCCTCCCCCTCTACCGAGAGGCCATGGGGCGGGGGATGGGCCCTGCCCGCCTAAAGGCATTGGAGCGGCCCATCCTGGCCGCGGTGCGCACCCTGACCCGAGAGGGGGTTCAACAGCTCCCTGACCTGTCGGAGGGGCTGGAGAACCGGCTCCTCAAGGCCCGTGGTGCCGCCTCCCTGGAGGAGCTGCTGGGGGAGATCAAGACCAAACGCTACCCCCTGGCCCGGGTGCGGCGGCTGGTGCTCTCCACCTTCTTGCAGGTGCGGGGCGATCTGGCCCTGGCCAGGCCTCCCTATCTGCGGGTGCTGGGGGCCAACCGGCGGGGCTTTGAGGTTCTATCCCGGGCCAAGGACACCGCCCAGCTGCCCCTGGACCACAGCCTGGCCCGTCTCTCTCGCAGGGTGCCCGAGGCCCAGGTCTATCTCCAGACGGAGGCCCTGGCGGGGGATCTCTGGGCCCTTGCCCTGCCCAAAGTGGGCCCCGCAGGTTTGGAGTACACCCATCCGCCGGTCTTCCTCAGAGAGGAGGACGGTGGCCCACAGTAGGATCCAGGTCTCTCGGAGCGGCGGATAGGGGAGCTGGCCTATTCCAACCAACATAGAGTCACCCGACGAGGGGAGCATGTGGGCAAAAGGGAAGGGCTGTCCCCTTCCCAAGGGGCAGGCCTCCCGCCGCAGAAAGTGCAGGTGGGAGGAGGTCTGGCAGGTGGGGCGGTCGGTGCCTGCTGTCATCC
>DXES01000044.1 GCA_019114825.1 Candidatus Anaerotruncus excrementipullorum | reverse complement strand
CCACCTGGCTGGCCCGGACCACCAGGTCCTGGCCCAGGTGCAGGTACATGCCGTTTTCCCCCCCCCTAAAATTTCCGGATCTCGGCGGTGCGCCCGGCGGCGATCCGCACCGCCTGGCCCCCCTCCAGCGTGCGGAAGTCCCCGGCGTCGCAGCAGGTGAGCACCAGCTGCCGGTCCCGCAGGCTGTTGAGCAGGTAGGTCCGCCGGGCCTCGTCCAATTCGCTCATCACGTCGTCCAACAGCACCACCGGGTACTCCCCCAGGTACTCCCGCATCAGCTGGCATTCGGCCAGCTTCAGGGCCAGCACGCAGCTGCGCTGCTGCCCCTGGGAGCCGTACAGCCGGGCGCTATGGCCGTCCAATCGGATCTCCATGTCGTCCCGGTGGGGGCCCAGGGTGGTGGCCCGCAGCCGCAGGTCCTCCCCCCGGGCGGCCATCAGCTGGGCGCGGAGCTTGTGGGTGTCCATGGGGTCCTCCCGCTCCCGGGCCCCCAGGGTGGCCCGGTACTCCAGCGCCAGCTTCTCCCGCCCGCCGGAGATCCCCCGGTAGATCTCCTGGGCCCAGGGGGCCAGCTTCTTCAGGTAGCTGCGCCGCACCTGGATCACCTTGGCCGCCAGGATGCACAGCTGGTCGTCCCACAGCTCCAGGGTATCCCACAGGCTGGACTCCATGCGCACATCCTTTAGGAGCTGGTTGCGCTGGTTGAGCACCCGGGTGTATTTCCCCAACAGGTCCAGGTAGGCGGGCTTCAGCTGGCAGATGGCGGTATCCAAAAACCGGCGCTTGGCCGCCGGCCCCTCCTTCACCAGGGCCAGGTGGGCGGGGGAGAACACCACGGCGCACAGCTTCCCCGCCATCTCGTTCATGGATTTCATGGCCACCCCGTTTAAGAGCCCCACCCGCTTTTTGTCCAGGATCAGGTAGAGGTACTGCTCCCGCTCCTGGGCGAAGAACACCGACTCCACCGACCCCTGGGTGCAGCCAAACCGCACCGTCTGCAGGTCCCGGGCCCCCCGGAAGCTCTTGGCCCCGGTACACATCCACAGCGCCTCGATCAGGTTGGTCTTCCCCTGGCCGTTCTCCCCCCAGATCACATTGGGCCCGGGGCAGAGGTGCAGGTCCAGGGAGGGGATGTTGCGAAAATCATTGATCCGAATCCGGTCGATCCGCACAGGATCACCTCCTACGGCTGCTCTGTAAAGGTCACCACCAGCGCCAGCCTCCCGGCCAGCTCCACCCGGTCCCCGGCGGCCAGCTTTTTCCCCCGCTGGGTACACACTGCGCCGTTGACCAAAATCTCCCCCTGCTGGACCCACTCCTTGGCCTGGCCGCCGGTGGCGGCGGCGCCGGAAAACTTCAAAAAGGCGTCCAGCTTGATAAACGGGGGCTTGACTGCCACCACCCGCTGCTCCATTTCGCCTTCCCTCCCTTAGTCGCCGCTCTTCAGCCGCACCGGCAGCACCAAAAAGGTGAACGCCTCCCCCTCCAGGGGCAACAGCTTGATGGGGGAGAGGGGGCCGTTAAACAGCAGCTGCAGCTCGTCGCAGCCGCTGGCCTTCAGGGCGTCCAGCATATACCGGCTGTTGAAGCCGATCTCCAGCCCCTCCCCCTGCTGCTGGCAGGTGAGCTCGTCATACGCCCGGCCCAGCGGGCTGGAGCAGGTGATCTGCATCAGCCCCCCCTCCAGCTTCATCCGCAGGGGGCTTTTCACGCTGTCGCTGATGAGCAAAGAGGCCCGCTCGATGGCGTTCACCAGCCCCCGCACCGACACCCGCAGGGTGGTCTGGGCCCCCTGGGGGATGGCGGAGCGCCAGTCCAAAAACTCCCCCTCCAGCAGGCGGGAGATCACCGTATACCCCTCCACCTCAAAGATCACATGCCGCCGGGCCACCGCCAGGGTGGCGGGCTCGTCGCTGTCCTTCAAAAGCTTTGCCACCTCGGCCAGGGATTTGCCGGGCACCACAAACCCCTCCTCCTTGTCGCAGTCCACCTGCTCCCGGCGCAGGGCCAGCCGGTAGCCGTCCACGCTCACCAGGTTGAGGGTGCCGTTGTCCAGATCGAACATGCTGCCCATGTGTACCGGCTTGGTGTCGTTGGTGGCGATGGCAAACTGGGTCTGGGAGATCATCTCCTTGAGCACCGCCTGGGGCAGCTGGAACCGGTAGGTCTGGGCCACGGTGGGCAGCTCCGGGTACTCCAGGGCGGGGATGCCCAAAATGGTGTACTGGGTCATCCCCCCCTTCACCAGGGTGAGGAGCTTGTCGTCGCTCTGGATGCTCACCTGGTCGCTGGGCATCCGCCGGACCATATCGAAGAAGATCTTTGCCGGCAGCACAATCGTCCCCGGCTCCAGCACCCGGGCCTCGATGGTGGTGGAGATGGCCAGCTCCAGGTCGTAGCCGGTGAGGGAGAGGCAGCCGTTCTCCGCCTTCATTAGCACCCCCTCCAGGGCGGCCAGGGTACTTTTTGTAGAGACTGCGCGGGAGACGTTGGCCACCGCCTCCACCAGGGTCTGCCGGTCACAGAGCAGGTTCATAAGATAGGCACCTCCAAGGGCTGGGGCCCCCGTGGAATTTTCCACCCCGGGGGGGGTTCCCCATAAGTGAGTAAGAGAGTATCTAAATAAATTAGCCGTAGTAGTAGGGGGGCGGGAGAAGTGCAAAACCTCCAAACCCCCCATTCTGCCGGGGTTTTTAGGCCCCCATCCTCCCACCGCCCCGGGTGGAGGGCATGTGGAAAAGGGGAAGCTGGCCCCCAAAACCCACCGCCCGGTGGAAAAAGCCGGTGGAAATGGGGAAAACTGTGGAAAAGTTTGTGGAAAAGGTGGAGAACCGGAAAATTTCTCCACCTGCGGCCCGGCCGGTGGAATGTGGAGAGTGGAAAATTCAGCTGTCCCGGATATTTTTGATGATATCCTCGATGGTCTCCTTATACCGCTGGTCGTGCTGCATGTTCTTCTCCACCTGCTGGATGGCGTAGACGATGGTGCTGTGGTCCCGGCCGCCAAACTCCTCGCCGATGGTGGACATGGACATCTGGGTGATCTCCCGGACGATGTAGATGGCCACCTGGCGGGCGGAGGAGATGGGGGCGGCCCGCTTGGTGGAGCGGATCTCCTGGGGGGAGATGCCGTAGGTGCGCCCCACCTCGGAGATGATCCGTTCCACCGTCACCGGCACCGGCTGGTTGTCGTTTAAGATATCCCGGATGGCGTTTTGGGCCACCAGGATGGAGGGGTTGCTGCCCTGCAGGAGCTTGTAGGCCTTGAGCTTTTTCACCGCCCCCTCCAGCTGGCGGATGTTGGTCTTGAGCTTGTTGGCAATGTACTCCGCCACGTCGTCCGGCACCTGGATGTCCAGCAGCTGGGCCTTGCGGCGGATGATGGCGATGCGGGTTTCAAAGTCGGGGGCCTGGATATCCGCCAGCAGCCCCCATTCAAACCGGGTGCGCAGCCGGTCCTCCAGGGTCTTGATCTCCTTGGGGGGCCGGTCGGAGGCCAGGACGATCTGCTTGCCCGACTCATAGAGGGTGTTGAAGGTGTGGAAGAACTCCTCCTGGGTGCTCTCCTTGCCGCCGATAAACTGGATATCGTCCACTAGTAACACATCCGCCTGGCGGTATTTCTCCCGGAAGGCGGGGGTGGTCTTCTCCTGGATGGAGGTGATCAGCTCGTTGGCGAACTCATCCCCCTTGATGTAGATGATGGTGTAGTCCGGGCGGTTTTTCCGGATCTCGGCGCAGATGGCGTAGAGCAGGTGGGTTTTTCCCAGCCCGGAGGCCCCATAGATGAACAGGGGGTTGTAGGCCTTGGCGGGGTTGGCCGCCACCGCCAGGGAGGCAGCGTGGGCGAATTTGTTGGAGGAGCCCACAATGAAGGTGTCAAAGGTGTAGGCGTAGTCCCC
>DXES01000043.1 GCA_019114825.1 Candidatus Anaerotruncus excrementipullorum | reverse complement strand
CGTTGAGATGGGTGACCTTGCCCGGCGCGGGCACCGAACCGGCCACCACCTCGTAGCCGTGGTTCTGGCTGGTGACGTAGGTGCGCCCGCTGCCCAGCTCCAAAACCGGCTGGTTGGCGCCCCGGTGGCCGTATTTCAGCTTGGCGGTGCGGGCCCCCTGGCTCAGGGCCATCAGCTGGTGGCCCAGGCAGATGCCAAAGACCGGCAGTCCCAGCGCCGCAATCTCCCGCAGGTTTTGGATGAGCGTTTGGTTCTCCGCCGGGTCGCCGGGGCCGTTGGAGAGCATCACCCCATCGAAGCCCCCCTGGCGGATCTCCTTGGCGGTGGTGGCGGCGGGCATCACGGTGACCGCACAGTCCCGGTTGAGCAGCGAGCGGCGGATGTTGCGCTTGTAGCCGTAGTCCATCAGCGCCACCTCAAACCGGGGGTGCTCCGGCGCGTACCGGTGGGGGTGGGAGATGGTGACCTGCTGCACCGCATCCTGCACCTTGTAAGCTCTGAGTTTGGCCAGGTTCCCCTCCAGGTCGGCCAGCACCCCCTGGGGGTCGGTGGTGATCATGCCGTTCATCACCCCGTGCTCCCGCAGGCGGCGGGTGAGGGCCCGGGTGTCGATATCATAGAGGCCGATCACCCCGTGGTCCTTCAAAAACTGGTCCACCGTCCCCTCGCAGCGGAAGTTGCTGGGGTGCTCGCACCACTCCCGGACGATGTATCCCTTCACATAGCTCTGGTCGGACTCCCCGTCCTCGTGGTTGACCCCGTAGTTCCCGTTGAGCGGGAAGGTCTGGGTGACAATCTGGCCGTAATAGCTGGGGTCGGTGAGGGTCTCCTGGTAACCGGTCATGCCGGTGGTGAACACCACCTCCCCAATGCTGGTGCCCTGGGCGCCGAACGACAGCCCCTCAAACTGGGTGCCGTCCTCCAAGAGGAGCAGCGCCTTTCTCCCATTCTCCAAAATCTGCATAACTACCTCCATCCTTCTGACTGGCGCCGGAGCGCCGTCTTCCGTCTGTTCCCCCGATCGTTCCCGCCGGAGCCCTCAGGGCTGGACCATGGGCGGGATCGCGGACAGCAGGTCCTCCCGCATCCGCAGCGCCTCCGCCCGGGCCGCCTGGGCGAATTGCTCCCCCGGGACCCCCTGTTTCTTCCAGGCGGTGAGCACCGCCCGGGAGGAATTTACAATGGCGCCCAGGCCGTTTTGGTCAAACGCCCCGGCCACATCCTTGGCGCCGCCCCCCTGGGCCCCATAGCCGGGCACCAGGAAGAAGGTGTGGGGCAGCCGGCCCCGCAGCTCGGCCAGCTGGGCGGGCCAGGTGGCCCCCACCACCGCCCCCACCTGGGAGTATCCGTAGCTGTCCAGGGCGGCCTGCCGCCCCCAACGCTCGCACAGGTCCCCCATCAGGCCGTAGATCGACTCGCCCCCCTCCAGCACCTGGTCCTGGAGCTCATCGGCGGAGGGGTTGGAGGTCTTGCAGAGCACGAAGATCCCCTTGCCGGCATCCCCCTGCAAAATCTCCAGGAGGGGTTTGATGCCGTCCGAGCCCAAATAGCCGTTCACCGTCAGCGCATCCCCGCCGAAGGGGGTACACAGTTCCCCGTCTATCTCCACCTGGCCCAGGTGGGCGGCCGCATAGGCCTGCATGGTGGAGCCGATGTCGTTGCGCTTGCCGTCGGTGATCACATACATCCCCCGGGCGTGGGCATAGGCGATCGTCTCGGCCAGGCACCGCATCCCCGGCCAGCCCAGGGCCTCGTAGTAGGCGCACTGGGGCTTTACCGCCGGGACAATATCGCAGACCGCGTCAATGATCCGCTGATTGAACTCCAGATAGGCCGCCGCCGCCCCCTGGAGGGTCCGGCCGTGCCGGGCAAAGGCGGCCTGCTTGACCGGCTCGGGGATGTAGTCCAGCTTGGGGTCCAGGCCCACCACCGTGGGGTTTCGCAGCGCCAAAATCCGTTGGATCAACTTTTCCATTTAAAAAACTTCCTTTCCGTTTCCGTCCCGATAGGTCTGCTCCCCGTCCTTCCAGGTGGCCTTCACCCGGCCGGTGAGCTCCATGCCCTTAAAGCAGGAGTTGCGCGCCTTGGAGGCGAACTTGGCCGGGTCCACCGTCCAGGCCTCCTGGGGATCAAATAGCACAATATCCGCCGCCGCCCCCGGCTTCAGGGTCCCCGCCGGGATCCCCAGCAGCCGGGCGGGGTTCCAGGACATGAGCTCGATCAGCCGGGAGAGGGGGATCACCCCCGGATGCACCAGGCAGGTGAGGCAGGCGGCCAGGGAGGTCTCCAGCCCCACCACCCCGTTGGGGGCCTTTTCAAAGTCGGCCTTCTCCGCCGGGGCATGGGGGGCGTGGTCGGTGACGATGCAGTCGATGGTGCCGTCGGCCACCGCCTCCAAAAGCACCTGCCGGTCCGCCTGCTCCCGCAGGGGCGGAGCCATCCGGTAGTCCGCATCCCGGGAGAGGAGCTTCTCGTGGGTGAGCATCAGGTAGTGGGGGGCGGTCTCGGCGGTCACCTGGACCCCCCGGGCCTTGGCGTCCCGGATCATGGCCGCCGCCCCGGCGGTGCTCACATGGTCGATGTGTACCCGGGTGCCGCTGGCGGCCGCCAGGGCGATGCAGACCGCCGTGTTGCAGTCCTCCGAAGCCCGGTCCACCCCCGGTACCCCCAGCCGGCGGCTGACCTCCCCCTCGTGGAGGATGCCGCCGTGGGTGATGGCCAGGTCCTCCGCGTGGCAGGAGACCAGCAGCCCCAGCTGCTGGGCCCGGCGCAGGGCTTCCAGCAGCAGGCGGTTGTCGGCCACCGGCTTGCCGTCGTCCGAGACGCCGATGGCTCCCGCCGCCTGCAGGGCCGCCTGGTCGGTGAGCTGGCGGCTCTGGAGCCCCTGGGTGATGGCGGCGAAGGGGTAGACCTTGGCCTTGGCCCCCCGGGCCCTCTCCTTGATATAGGAGACCACCTGGGGGCTGTCGCACACCGGGTCGGTGTTGGGCATGCAGGCCAGGGAGGTGACCCCGCCGGCAGCAGCCGCCGCGCAGCCGGTGAGGATGTCCTCCTTGTGGCAAAATCCCGGGTCCCGCAGGTGGACGTGCATATCCACCAGCCCCGGGGCGGCCACCAGCCCGGCGGCCTCCACCACCTGGCCGGGGCTGTGCAGCCCATGGCCCAGGCGGGCGATCTTTCCCTCCTCCACCAACAGGTCGCACACCCGGTCCAGCTGCTGGCTGGGGTCCACCACCCGGGCATTTTTGATCAACAGGCTCTCCATTGCGCGTCCTCCTCTTTTTTGGGGCGCGGCTGGCGCGGTATAAAAATGCTTTTCCATTCAAAAAAATACCTATCCATTCAAACCGAATGGATAGGTAGGTTCAAAGGCAAAAGCGAAAAGGGGAGACCAATAGACGCCGAAGCGCAGGCGGCCCGGTATGGAAACATGCTGTAGAGGAGATTCCCGCTCATAGCCGCCACTGAATATTCTTCCCTTCCATTCGTATTTTTTGAATAATTATACAACGAATTCTCCGCTTTGTCTACCCGGCAAAACCATCATTTTCCCGCCGGTTTGGGCGGGCGGTTTTGTGTTGTTGCGCCAAAGTATGACTTTTATGCGGGCTTGGGCTCCATGGGGGCCCCCGCCGCAATCGCCTCCAGCAGCGCCTCCTGCAGCTGGTAGCTGGCCACGGTGGCGGCGGTGCGGTTCACCGCCGGGGATTCTTGGCTGCGCAGGCTGGCGGTGAGCCCCTCCAGCGCCTCCAGGCCCTCCGCCTGCAAAAACGGCTTCCCCCCCAGCGCATAGCGGTAGCCGTCCAGCAGCGCCGGGTCCTCCGGGAACAGCTCGCTCAGGTCCTGGAACAGGTCCTGGCCGCCCACCAGCTCCCACACCGCCCCGTCCAGCAGGTACAGGTCGGCGGGGCCGGATTCCAGCTGCTCCAGCAGCCGGGTCAGCTGCCGGCCGGCCAGGGCGCCGTCCGGATCCTCCTGGGGGGTGGGGAACGGGTAGAGCTCCACCTGAGTCCGCTCCCGCCAGCCCCCGGCGTAGCTGGTGAGCCGCTGGGAGAGGGCCTGGAGCTGTTCTTTGGACAGGTTCCCCTCCAGCGCCACCGCCACGGTGACGGTGCTCTGGTCGGAGCCGGCGGTGTAGGCGTAGGCCAGCCCCACCAGGGCCGCCATGACCACCGCCACCACAAAGATGCCCATCCGGCGCTTCTGCTGCTTGCGCAGCTGGCGGTTTTCCTCCATCAGCAATCCACTCCTTTCCCCTTCCCCCGGGCATAGCCGGACGGGCGTCCGTCCCTTTTCGGACGCCCAAAAGGGGGGCCCCGGCCTCCCCGGCCGCGGGCCCTATTCGCTGACGCACAAAATTAAATGTAGTATAGCACTACAGGGGAGCGCCCGTCAATGGTTTTTTTGCCGGACGGGCGCATTTTCTTTCCCGTTTTTTAGCAGAGCTTGGCGCCGGCGGGGATCCGGCTGTCCAGCATCAGCAGGTTCAGCCGCTCCTGGCCGTCCTCCTGGTGCCGGGCGCTGATCAGCATCCCGCAGGAGTCGATGCCCATCATCTTTCTGGCGGGCAGGTTGGTGATGGCCACAAGGGTCTTGCCCACCAGCTGCTCCGGCTCATAGTAGGCGTGAATGCCGCTGAGGATCACTCGGTCGGTGCCGCTGCCATCGTCCAGGAGGAACTGCAGCAGCTTTTTGCTCTTGGGCACCGCGGAACAGGCCTTCACCTTCACCACCCGAAAGTCCGACCGGCAGAAGGTGTCGAAGTCCACCTGGTCCTGGAAGAGGGGCTCGATCTCCACCTTGCTGTAGTCCAGGGTGGGGATGGCGGGGGCGGGGATCGCCTCGGCGGACGCGGGGGCGGCAGCCTGGGCAGGGAGGCCGGCCTGGGCGGGGGCCGCCTCCTGCTTGGGGGCGTCCAGCGGCTTCATGGTGGGGAAGAGCAGCACGTCCCGGATGGAGGCGCTGTCTGTGAGCAGCATCACCAGCCGGTCCACCCCGAAGCCCAGCCCGCCGGTGGGGGGCATCCCGTACTCCAGGGCGGTCACATAGTCGTAGTCCACCTGGGCCTTGCAGCCGGGGTCCAAAGCCTTGCGCTCGGCCACCTGCCGCTCGAACCGGCCCTTCTGGTCGATGGGGTCGTTGAGCTCGCTGAAGGCGTTGCCAAACTCGGTGGCGTTGATAAAATATTCAAACCGCTCGGTGAAGGCGGGGTCGTCCGCCTTGCGCTTGGCCAGGGGGCTGATCTCCACCGGATAGTCGTAGATGAAGGTGGGCTGGATCAGCTGTTCCTCCACGAAGGCGTCGAAGAACTCCGCCAGGATGCGGCCCTTGGTGGCCAGCTCGGGCAGCGGGACATGGTGCTCCTTGGCCAGGGCCACCGCCTCCTCATCCGAGGCCACCGCGGCAAAGTCCACCCCGGCGTACTTTTTCACCGCCTCCACCATGGTCAGCCGCTCCCAGTGGCCCAGATCGATCTGGCGGCCCTGGTAGGTGATCTGCAGGGTGCCGCAGACATTTTGGGCCACCGTCTTCATCATCTCCTCCACCAGGTCCATCATCCCCTTGTAGTCGGTGAACGCCTGGTAGAGCTCGATGGTGGTGAACTCCGGGTTGTGCTTGGTGTCCATCCCCTCGTTGCGGAAGATGCGCCCCACCTCGTACACCCGCTCCATGCCGCCCACGATCAGCCGCTTGAGGTACAGCTCGGTCTCGATGCGCAGCACCATATCCATATCCAGGGTGTTGTGGTGGGTATAGAACGGGCGGGCGGCGGCGCCGATCTCAAAGGGGGTGAGGATGGGGGTATCCACCTCCAAAAAGCCCTTGCTGTCCAGATAGGCCCGCAGCTGGCGCAGGATCTGGCTGCGCTTGGTGAAGGTATCCTTCACCTCCGGGTTGACAATCAGGTCCACATACCGCTGGCGGTAGCGCAGGTCGGTATCCTTGAGGCCGTGCCACTTCTCCGGCAGAGGGAGCAGGGATTTGGAGAGCAGGACGATCTTCTCCGCCTTGACCGAGATCTCCCCCTTCTGGGTGCGGAAGACCTCCCCCTCGATCCCCAGGATATCCCCGATATCCCACTTTTTAAAGTCGGCGTAGGCCTCCTCCCCCACGCCGTCCCGGCGCACATAGCTCTGCACCCGGCCGCTGCCGTCCTGCAGGTCGATGAAGGAGGCCTTGCCCATAATCCGGCGGCTCATCATCCGCCCGGCGATGGACACCCGCTGGCCCTCCATCTGCTCAAACTGGGCCACAATCTGGGCGGCGGTAGCGGTGCGCTGGTAACTGGTGATGGCAAAGGGGTCCCGGCCCGCCGCCTGCAGGGCGTCCAGCTTGTCCCGCCGGACCTGGAGCACCTCCGAGAGCTTTTGGGCCTCCTGCTGGGCGGTCTCCAGCTGGGGGTTCTGTTGCTCGTTCATCCATTCCACATCCTTACGCTTTAAAATTCCATCTAAAGATTATAGCAAAAAAGCGGGCTTTTGCAAAGCCCGCTTTTCCCCGCAAATTGCCGAATTTTACAGCCCAATCTCCAAAATTTTCAGCTTGAGCGCCCCAGCGGGGGCCTGGATCTCCACCACGTCCCCCACCTTATGGCCGATGAGCCCCTTGCCCACCGGGGATTCGTCCGAGATGGCATCCAGGTCGGCGTGGGATTCCACCGAGCTGGCGATGGTGTACTCCAGCTCCTCGTCAAACTCCATGTCCAGGATCTTCACCCGGCAGCCCACCGAGACGGTGTCGGTGTTCATCTGGTCCTTGGAGATGATCTTGACGTTCTTCAGCTGTTCCTCCAGCTTCTTGATCCGGGCCTCCACCACCGCCTGCTCGTTTTTGGCCTCGTCGTACTCGCTATTTTCAGACAGGTCCCCAAAACCGCGGGCCACCCGAATCTTTTCGGAAATCTCCCCGCGGGTGACGCTCTTCAGTTCATTGAGTTCCGCCTTCAGGGCGTCGTAGCCCTCCTGCGTCATCAAAAGTTCCGTCGCCATATCCCTCAGTCTCCTATCGTCTTTTTGGAAATAGATGTGGACGGCCGCCCTGCTGGGCAGCCGTCCCGCATCCGCAATGGTTAGTATTATAGACAATTCACAGAAATATGTCAAGCATTTGTTGAAATTTTATTGCGAGAACGCCAAACCGGCTGCGCTATCAGCCTATGCAGCTGTCCGCGCCGTTATGCCTGCCCTCAGTCCAGCAGCACGGTGCCGCCGCCGGAGACGACGCCCACGTACCGGCCGTCCTCGTTCTGCTGGATGTCGGTGTACATACAGGTGACCACCCACTCGTAGTCCCCTGCGATGTCCATGACGCCGTAGAGGATGCTGCCGTCCGCCGCACGCACGCCGATCACCGAGCCGCCCAAAGCGCCCGACTGGGACCGGTAGCTGGTGATACCGGAGGGGGAACCCGCCCCGCTGCACCGGACCCCCAGGGCCTGGCCATCGGCATCCACCAGGTTGTAGTAGCCGGCGCCGTCGGAGACCGCGTACACCTCCACCGTCTCGCCGGAGGCGCTGCGGTAGCTCAGGTCGATGCTGCCCGCCGGGCCGCCGGAGGATGCAGGCTGCTCCTCCTCGTCAGAGGCCGGCTCCTGGGTGTCCCCGTCCTCCTCGCCGGCGGCGTCCTCCCCGTCGGTATCCTCCTCCTCGGTGTCCTCCTCGTCCGGATCCTCCGTCTCGCTGGAGGCCTCCTCCTCATCCGGGT
>DXES01000042.1 GCA_019114825.1 Candidatus Anaerotruncus excrementipullorum | reverse complement strand
CGCCCGGCTCCTCCCCTTAGGGTTGTCGATAAGTATTTTGTTGTGCCCTTAGTATAGCACAATCTCCCGTGAAAGTCTGTCGAAATTTGTCGAATTTTTTTCGATTTTCCTAAGCGGGACAAATCCCTTGTCTAGCAACTCAATAATTTGTTTTGCTTTTCAACGATGCTTACCAACGCCCTCATGCAAGGGTTACGTTGACATTATCTGTTGACAACTCATTATCGCCATGATATAATGCAAGAAAAATCATTGGGCGGTATGGGTATGTCACAAAAAACGGCTGATAGTAAAATAGCGGAATTGCGCCAAGGGTTTTCCGAATACCTTAAAGCGCAAGGGAAAAAATCATATGGAACTACCGTATCAGATGCCTTCTATCTGTATAGGAATAGTTTCAATCTTGACTTTTTAGCTCTGCTGGATATTGAGGAAATTCAGCAGTTTCAAAACAGAGCAAATGAACTGTTAAAATCTATCCTGCGTGAAAAGTCCTCTGCTAATGGTGGCAACATAGGGACATACGCAAGTGCCATAACTCAGTTGTGGAAATATATTCATTCTAATGGTGCGAATGGCGTAATCTCTGCCACTTTTGTACCATCCTCGCCCTCTGCAACTTTCCATATACCTCGCCCATCATGTGAAGAGGTAGAACGGTATTTGCATAGATGGAATACAACTGCCGATTTGTTTCAGCCGGAAACCGTATTAAAAAAACTATTTACCGAAACCCACCCCAAAAACAACTCAATCGACGATATTATTTTGAAAGTTGCCGCTCTCAATACCGTATATAACACCTACATCTATTCTGTTTATCCTGTTGCACAGCACATCCTTTCTCTCAAAATTGATGAACGGCTTTCTGCGGGTGATGAAACGCTTGTTAATGAACTCATGCGGGTACTTTATACAGATGGCGGGAAAATAGAACATTACTCTTTTGCAACGAAATATTGTAGTTTTCATAACCCGGACGCATTTCCCATCTATGACAGCTATGTAGGTAAGATACTGCAATACTATCGGAATCAAGAGGGATTTTCTGATTTCAAAAATAGTGACCTAAAAAATTATCCTCATTTCAAGCGTATTCTGTCTGATTTCCGCCAACATTTCGGGCTGGAAAAGTACACCACAAAAGAATTTGACCAATACTTATGGCAATTTGGCAAAGAATATTTCAAATAAAAGTACGCCTGTAACAATCTCGCTACGAGAGCGGCTGTTACAGGCGTTTTTCTTTTTGGTGTGTAGTTTGTTGCTCTGTGCGCTGTAATTGCGAGAGAGCGCACGAGAGCGGGGGAGAGCAACGGCTATGCGGACAAGTAGTGTTTCATGAATTCTTCTGCGAAAAGACAAGGCCATCCAAGTATCGCCTCAAATAGTTTTGACTCTCTTTTTAGAAGAATGTCCAGTTGTTTTCCTATCCATCTGAATAGTTTGAATATAGACTTGATGATAAACCATATCGGCTTTAGAATACACCACTTGATAATCTTCCAGCACATGACATCGAATAGTAGACAACCGGCCATAACTCCTGTATAGCCTTTATAGCAAAACTTTTTTCTTCTTGCCATCGTTGGCTCCTTTCTTGCCCTCTAAAAAATGCCCTATCTTATAAGCATAACATACCAGAAAGAGTGTCCCATAAACAGTACACCATAAAACCCTATATTTCGACAAAATAAGCCGAAAAAATTTGAGAGCATATTTTCTACCTACTTCCAGTAGTGAGCAGCCCGTAAGACCGGGCTACCCCTACTGGATAGAGTAGATTAGGACACCTTATTCTGTGTCTGATATTTCAGATACTTATGCTTTTCCACCAGCCTGTCCACTTCCTCTATGCCCTTAAACTTAAAGGCAAGTGTGCCGTCTGGCTTGACTATGATGCTCTCTAATCCTGCAATCTTTTCTTCTCTGCTTATCGTCTTAAACTTCTTGCGCCACAGTTCCCGTTGCTCTTGCAGATATGCTATGGTTTCATCTACCGCCGCAATATCCTCTTGGACTTCCTCATTAGAGCGTGATAATTGCTTTATCGCAAATGATAGCCGTTCTTCCTTTGCTTTCAGCGGCTCCACCCGTTCATCCAACTGCGCTTTGCTAAACATATCAGACATATACAGGTCTAATAACTTATCTTTCCGCGCCGCTATCTCTGCAAGTTGTTCTTTCATAGGCTGTATCGACTTTTCTGTTCATTTCACCCCCTCCTGTTTGCTTGGCGTAATTATATTTTACAATCCGAAAAGGGATAAATAAAGCGGATTTTGCCATATTCCAGCAAGTTCTACGATTGCAACAACCGCCCCTTTCATTTTCCTAAGAAAAAAATAAAGCCGAAAACAGCACCTTGCACAAAAGCAAAAAGCAAGCCGCAAATATCTCTGCGACTTGCCTTTAGACCCATTGAAAATACTGCTTTTTTAGCCGTTGATAAACACCGTTGAAATGCAATATAAAACCAAGGACAGAGGAGGAGCCGGGCGAAATTCGCCCGGCTCCTCCCCTTAGGGTTGTCGATAAGTATTTTGTTGTGCCCTTAGTATAGCACAATCTCCCGTGAAAGTCTGTCGAAATTTGTCGAATTTTTTTAAATTTATGATATTTTTATGCTGGCGTCTGCCGGCAGCACCGGAGGGGCAGGGGCGGCGAGCTGCTGCCCGCCGCTGCTCTCCAGGGGGTTACAGCCCTCCATCTCGGTCATATGCTTCCAGAACCGCTTGGGGCAATGGGTCTGGCGGCATTTGGGGTTATACCGCCCCTGGATGCTGATGGTGTCATAGTACCGCTGCCAAAGTTCCCGCAGGCACTGCTCCCCCTCCTCCGGCCGGTTCAAATCCAACCGTTCCACCGGTTGGATGGTCCACTGGTAAGGGCGGTAGAAGAGTCCCTGCCGGTGGGCTTCGTCGTAGATGAGGAATGCCTCCTCCGGAAACCGGTCGGCAAAATGCCGGGCCAGCTGGGGGAGGACGAGACACTTGGGGGAAATTACCGCCACCAGTCCGCCCCCATATTCCGAAAACCGGAGTAGTTCGGTATAGAGGTGGGCCTCATTCCGTTGGGTCCGCACCATGCGGAATACCCGGTCCACCGCCGGATCGGCAAAGAGGGAGGTCACCTTGGCGCCGTATTGGTAGAGCAGGCGGACAAACTGATAGAGCGCGGTCTCCCGGTTGGGCGCGCAGGAGGCCCACCCCGCCGCTACCCAGTCGGCCGCCTCCCGGCTGATCTGCAACAGGGAGCGCCACACCCGCTTGGCGTGGGCGGGGTCGGTTTGGATCTGCCGGCGGGGATAGAAGGTGGGATCCCCCTCCAGAAGGATCTCCACCGGCCGCTCCTTGCGCAGATAGCTGTCAAAGATGCAGCAGAGCAGCCCGGCGAAGCTGCCGTCATAGGTATAGGCTATAGTTGTCCGGTCAGGCATTGAAACACATCCTCCTTTCGAGGCGGCCGGTCAAATAGGGAGAGCTGCTCCGGGGCGTCCTGGGGCAGCTGGGCCCGCTCCAGGTCCTGTTGGGAAACGAGCGACCGCAGCAGGGCGTTGGGGGAGACAGTGACCCCTTCCATCAATTTTCCGCCGCAGAGCAGAAAAAATTGTGCCCGTTTGAGCACAACCCCAATCCTTCGGAGCCCCTCGAACTGTAATGGACCCGCCCTTCTGGCCGCTAGGATGCGCTGGGCGCTTTTCACGCCGATCCCCGGCACCCGCAGCAGCATTTCGTAGGGGGCGCTGTTTACCTCGATGGGAAACTGATCCATATGCTGGACCGCCCAGCTGCATTTGGGATCCAGTAGGGGGTGGAAATTTTGGTGGCCCTCGTCCAACAGTTCCTCCGCCTGAAAGCCATAGAACCGCAGCAGCCAATCGGCCTGGTAGAGCCGATGTTCCCGCAGCAGCGGCGGCTTGGTATCCAGGGCGGGCAGCAGGCTGTCCGCCTGCACCGGCATATAGGCAGAGAAAAACACCCGCTTCAGCCGGTATTTTCGATACATCGCCTGGGTCAGGCGCAAAATCTGCAGGTCGGTATCCGGCGTAGCGCCGATGATCATCTGGGTACTCTGCCCGGCAGGTGCGAAGGGGAGAGCGTGCCGGTAACGGACCAGGTCGGAGGCGTTTTCTTGGATGCCGTCCCGAATAAGTCCCATGGGGCGCAGGATGTCCTCCTTACGCTTCTCCGGGCATAGCAGCGATAAGCTCCTCTGGCTGGGTAGCTCGATGTTGACGCTCATCCGGTCGCAGAGGGTCCCCAGCCGGTGGAGCAGCAGGGGGTCCGCCCCGGGGATGGCTTTGGCATGGATGTAGCCCCCAAACCGGTATTCCTCCCGCAGCAGCACGAGGGTTTCGATCATCCGTTCGCAGGTGTAGTCGGGGTTTTTTACCACCGCGGAGGAGAGGAACAGCCCCTCGATATAGTTACGGCGGTAAAATTGAATGGTCAGCTCCGCCAGCTCCCGGGGGGTGAAGGCCGCCCGGCGGCAGTCGTTGGAGCGGCGGTTGACGCAGTATTTGCAGTCGTAGATGCAGCTGTTGGCCATCAGCACCTTCAATAGAGAGATACAGCGCCCATCGGCGGAAAAACTGTGGCAGATGCCGGCGGCAGTGCAGTTGCCGATCCCACCCCGCCGGCCTGGCCGGTTCACACCGGAGGAGGTACAGGCGGCGTCGTATTTGGCTGCATCGGCCAAAATCGTGAGCTTTTCAATGAGGTCCATGAAAATTCCCCTCCAAAAAAGAACATATGTTCTTTTTTATTTTACTTCAGCAATAAACGGAAGTCAAGAGGAACTTTTTGGAGGCCGGATGGGCAAAAAAAACCCCCAGCCAGCCGGCTGGGGGTTGGTCTGAAGCTGATGATTGCCCTATAGGGCGGAGAAATACTGAACCACCGCATCCGCAATGGCGTTGCCATAACAGAACATGGAGAAGGGGGAGCAGATTCCCTCATACTCCACAGGATTGCAGATATACCCCGACTCCACCAGGATGGCAGGGCAGAGGGTGGTCATCGTCACCCGGTAGTAGGACTGTTCCACCCAGCGCAGCCGCCGCCCAGTATCCTCGGCCAGGCTGGCGCCCGCCGCCTGGGCAAACGGCCCCGCCAGATCCTCATAGTAATAGATCTCGATACCGCTGACCGTATTGGAGTCCACCAGTTCGGAGATGGAGTTGTGGTGACAGGAGATGAACACATCCGCGTCCAGCTGGGCGGTCTTTTCCATCCGGTCGTTTAGAGTCATGGATTCGTCCTCCTGCAGCAGGTGGACGGTGGCGCCCAACGCCTCCAGACGGCGCTGCAGGGCGTAGGCATTGGCCAGGTTTAGCTGCTTTTCGGTGGGGCCGCTCTCTCCGGGAACTCCCAGGGCGCCGGGATCCTCGCCGCCATGGCCGGGGTCGATGGCCACCACCAGCCCGGAGAGGGGCTGAGCGGTTTCCCGCTGGAAGGTGGGGGCTTTTTTCAGATAGATTACCGCTGTCGTTTCCTCAAACTGCACATCCCAGCCCAAAAGCGCCACATCCTCCTGGAGCTGGAAGGACAGTTCCACGCTGCCGTCCTCCTGCTCCTGGGCAGAAATCGACCGGCAGAGGGCACTCTCCAGGGCAGCGGTGTTCAGGTTTTCAAACCCGCTGGTGTTATAGAGGGTCACCCGCAGGGTATCCCCCTCCAGCTGCGTGGTAAAGGCGGGCCGCGCCGTGCCGGTGAGCAGCAGCTTTTCCCCCTTCTCCTCCTGCCGGAGCACCATCTGGGTCACCTGGTTTTCGGCATCGGCATCCCCTTCCAGGATGTCGACCGCAGATTTCAGCACATATCCGCCGTAGGAGAGCTTATAGTAGTTACCGGTATTTTCGGTGATGTAGTCTACGCAATCCCGCTTGAGTACCGAGCGGTACTCCCCATCATCGGCGGGGTTGGCGTTGGAGGGAACCACATAGGTCTTCATACGGGCCACTGGGACCGCGCCCTCTCCGGCGGCATAGACCTCCCCGGCACTTTGCTGGGTGGAAACTAGGCCTCCATAGGTCAGCCGGTAGGTGACCGGCCCCAGCTTGGTGACCTCGCCGGGGGTGGCAAGACTGGAGAGATCCAGCGTAGCCTGATAGGTGAGGGGAACCCCCTCCTGGGCGGTGTCCACCGGCTCCAGCTGAACGGTGAGGCCCTTCACCGAGGCGGAGACGCTGCCCCCCGCGGGGGCGGTGCAGGAGAGCTTCAGCTCCTCCCCCTCCAAGACCACCTCTGGATTGGCGGGGTAGAGGCTGGATTTTACCAGATTGTCGATGGTGGAGGCCCCGGTGGGCTGTAACCGCCGGATGGTTACCGTCTCACAGCTGTCCCCCTGGGAGATGGTAAAGGTGTTGTCGCCGTAGGCCAGGTCCACCAGATAGCCCCAGAGCCCCGTTTCGGTGTCCCGGGGGACCT
The DNA here is from genome assembly GCA_019114825.1 of Candidatus Anaerotruncus excrementipullorum. Classification (GTDB taxonomy): domain Bacteria; phylum Bacillota; class Clostridia; order Oscillospirales; family Ruminococcaceae; genus Anaerotruncus; species Anaerotruncus excrementipullorum. Next base: position 7,560 of record DXES01000042.1, on the reverse strand, counting down.
CTGTGCCATTGATGGTCAAGGGCAGCTGGGGATCGGAGGTACCGGTGATAAAATAGTTGGTCCAGTCATAGGAGAGGGTGATCCCGCCCACCGGCCTGGTAACTGCAAACGTCTGGGGATAGGTCAGATCGATGGGCAGGGGGGAGATGTCCTGCCGGAAAGCCGCGGCCACCTGGTAGGCAGCGGTGCGCCGCTGGGTATGCAGGGAGCCGTAGTTGCTGATGACGATCCCCGGGAGCCCTGCCTGCCGCTCATAATAGAGGGCGTTGTCAACCGCGTGGTTGAAGGCGGTGTCGTCCGAAACGGCGTGCAGGGAATAGTAGGCGGCATCCCCGCAGAGCGCCTGCCAGGCGGTTAGCTCCTCCACCAGCTCCTGCCCTTGGGCGCCGGAGGCGGTCCCCACCACAAAGTCCAGCGCGCCCGCCTCCAGGGCGGGCTGGCAGAGCGGGGGCTCCTCCGAGGAGAGCCCGCCGGAAACCACCATTCCAAGCCGCTGCCCCTCTTCTGTGCGCAGCACGGCGCGCATCGCCTGGGCGGTATCCGCCAGGCAGTCCCCATAATCGGAAACCTCATCGAAGGCGGCGGAGTCCACCCCCGAGAGGACCACGCCGGCCACATCATACTGGGCCAGCTCGCCCGCCACCCGGCTCAAAAGGCTCTGAACCTCCGGGATGGAGGGGTCCAGCAGCTGGTTTTCCATCACCCATTCCGGGTGCTGGGCGGCAGGGGAACCCTCCGCCGGGCTGGCGGAGACATCGTAGGGGTCCACCACCGCATAGACTTGCAGCCCGGCGGCATTTCCGGCTTCCACCAGATAGGCCAGCGGGTCGAAAAAGGTGTCCTTCCCCTGTTGGCCGGTGAGGGCCGCGCTGGTGGGCAATAGCTGGGAGCGGTAAAAGGCGTCCGATTGGCCCACTGCCTCAAAGAAAAGGGCGTTATACCCATATTCCCCTGCGAAATCCACCAGCTCATCCAGCTCCGCTTGAAGCAGTTTGGCAGGCAGGTTGGGCTGGCTGGGGAAATCGGCGTTGTCCTGGGTACGTACAGTCAAGGCCCGCAGCTGTTCCGGCAGGGCAGGGATCTGTCCCGCCGGTTCCGGCTGCCGGATGATCCCATAGAGCAGGTCACTGGCCGCCAGGGCGGTCCCGGCAACGGCGGCCGCGGCCAGCAGGCCGAGGGCTGCCCGGGCAAAACGTCTGGGGAGAGAAGACTTCATAGGGGGGTCTCCTTTGCGATTAAAGTTCAAAGTCGCCGGAATCAAACTGCGGCAGCGGTTTTGGGCGCTGGGGGATCCGCTTTAGCGGCGCATAGCGGTATTTTTTGCAGGAAGAGAAGGGGTCCACCACCCCTTTTTTCTCGCAGAGTATATGGACGCCGTCACTAGAAAAAAATCCAAAGCGGCAGTACCGGCATTCCGGAGGGATTTCGCTGGAAAAATAGCTGGAGTGAAACATCCGCCGCACCCCTTCCAGGTGAATTTGTCTCTATGATACATCAATTCGACGGAAATTTCTACGCAGAAATATGAACAATCACCCGCTCCGCCTGCTGGGAAATAGCACCAGGATGGTACACATCCCCATTAGGCAGAGGGTGATCGCTGCGGTGTGGGGTGCGGTCTTTGGCACCGGGACACTGGAGAAGCTCCCCGCTGCCAGCGCCGCAGGCGGCAGCAGTCGGGAGAAGAGCAGCGCAAACCCCGTAGTCAGCGCCCCATGGGCCAACCGGGAAATGGCCAGCGGCCCAAAGCGCACCGGCGTCTTTGCAGGAAAACAGCTGCGCACTTGGAAAAAGATGGAGAGGGACGCGCTGGAGACCAAAAAAGCGCAGAGCAAAAAGCCCCGCTGGCCCCCCAGGGCGCAGGCCTTTAGGCATCCGGCGGTCACCTCCAAAATTCCGGTGAACAGCGCGGAGACAAACGCCTGGTCCCATCCGGTGCAGCCGCCCACCGTAGCTGCCAAAAAATGGAATATACCGGTGGCCTGCAATAGGGCGGCAAAGGCCGAAAAGGCCACCACAAAGGCACAGATCGAAAGGATTCCGGCGCAGGCGGAGCGCACCGACTCCACAAAGGCGGTGGCAAAGGGCGGGTAGGAAAAGGCTGGGAGGTTGGGTTCCTGCCGCTGCCGCCGGAGGGTAACCCGGGCGATCACCAGCGCGGAACAGATTTGGGCTGCCAGCAGCGCTAGCCCGGCCGGAAGGCTCCCCAGCATCTGCCCCCCTACCGCAGAGATCAAAAAGGAGGGGCCGGCATTGACGCAAAAACAGAGCGCACGGGAGGCGGTTTTGGGGTCGATCCGTTTTTGCGCCACCAGGTCGGAGAGCATCCGCGCGCCCACAGGAAAGCCCCCCAAAAAGCTCATGAGAAAGACGGCTCCCAGCTGCCTGGGCAGGGGAAGCGCCCACCGGAAAAGCCGCCAGATGCCGTTACTGAGCGCCTGCCCCGCCGGCGTAGAGGAGCATAGCCCCGCCAAGATCATAAATGGGAACAGGGAGGGAATTACCACTGCCACGCAGGCCTCCAGCCCCGCCCGCACGCCGCTGGCCACCGCCTGGGACTGCCAGAGCAGCGCGCCTGCCGCGGCCAGGGCGGCCGCCGCCCCCAAAAATCTTCTTCCAACCATCACAGACCACCGCCATCACATAATTTTTGCCCACTCCTAATACCTATGTAGTGGGTATCAGTGACATGCGAAAGGAAGTGGATCGATGGCACAGAGGGAAGGGGCCAAAACACCCCAGCGCCGGGTGCGCGCGGCGGTGTCCAGGGCGCTGGAACTGCCGGAAAACCAGCTGGAGGGGTTGCCCCAGGTGGTGGCCTTGGGCAATCAGGAGGCGGTGGTGGAGCCCTGCCAGGGGGTGCTGGAATATACCGACGGCCGGATCCTATTGGCTGCGGGTAGGCTGCGTATCCGCTTTTTGGGACGGGACCTGCAGCTGAGGCGGATGGACGAATCGGGGGTAACGGTGACCGGTTTCATTGTCTCCATCGACTTTTCATAAGCGGGGTGGCGGTGTGTTTTTTATAAGCCTGTTGCGTTGGCTGCGGGGGACGGTGACATTTCTTACCCACTCCCGTTCCGGCCGGGCCGAGCAGTTTTTCAATCTTTGCATGCAGCAGCGGATTCCCTTTTGGGGCTGCCGTCCGCGAGGCCTGGAGCTGGAGGGCAGGACCACCCCGAGCGGCTACCGCCAGATGCATCCGGTGGCGCGGAGGACGGGGGTGCGGCCGCGGATCCAGAAAAAACAGGGAGCTCCATTTTTGCTCCATCGCTACCGCCGCCGGGTGGGCCTGCTGGCGGGCCTGCTGCTGGCGGCAGCGTTGCTGGCGGCCTCCCAGCAGTTTATCTGGGTGATCCAGGTGGAGGGCTGCTCCACCCAGGAGCAGGTCCAGGAGCTGACAGCCGCCCTCCGGGAGCTGGGGGTACATCGGGGCGTCCTCAAGCGGGGGATCGATGTGAAGCAGGTGCAGCAGCGGATGCTCTACCAGGTGGACTCCATCGCCTGGGCGGGACTGAACCTGCAAGGGGTCACCGCCACCCTGCTGGTGCGGGAACGGGTGAGCCCCCCGGAAAAGATTGACACCGACCTGCCGGCCAATGTGGTAGCCTCGGAGGATGGTCAGATCCAACGGCTGGAGGTGACCGATGGGAAGGCGGTGCTGCAGAGAGGGGACACCGTGCGCGCCGGAGAAATGGTGGTCAGCGGCGTACTGGAGGACCGGTGGGGGATGACCCATCTGGTGCGTGCAAACGCCCGGGTAATCGCCCATGTACCCCGCGCACTGGAGGTGCGTGTGCCCCTGCGCCAAAGCCAGGCATCCCTCACCGGCGAAGTGATAAAGCGACGCTATTTGGAGCTGGGCGACCTGCGGATCCCCCTCTTCCTCTACCGTCCCATCCAGGGGCAGTATAAAGCGGAGCGGGTCACCCGGCCGTTGGAGCTGTTCGGGGTTTCCCTGCCCTTCTCCTTGGCCAGGGAGAGCTATCTGTTCTATGAGACACAGGAGGGCCAAATCGACGAGGAGGCCGCCCTGCGGGAGGCGGAACAGGCCCTGGCCCGTCAGGAACAGGCGCTGTTTGGGGAGGATCCGGTGATCCGGCGGGAGGTATCCGCCGCGGTGGAGGGGGAGGAGGTGGTGCTCCGGGGAGCCTATCTGGTGGAGACCGACATCGCCCGGCAGCAGCCCATCGCTGTGGAGGACCGCCGCCAGCAGCAAAACCAGCGTCCCCGGCGCCCCAGCGGCTATTGAACCCAAAATGTCCAGGAACGGCCGGTACCGGCCGTTCCTGGACATTTTTTCGAAGGCGAAATTCTAGGAAAAATTAACAAAATACTAACAAATAACTGTGAAAACTGCTTGTTTTTACCTGCGCAATTTGCTATACTAAAAAAGAAGCTGTATGGTTGCTGTAAAATGTCGGGGACCAGCGGTTCCGCACGGAAACCGGCGGCAGCCCTGCGGGCAGCTTTTTCCACCGGCCCGCTTCCTTTAGGGGGCACCCCGCAGATGGGCAGCGCCGGCAAGATTACCAAAGAATAGAAGGAACAGAATGGTTGAACAGTTAATCAATATTGACCGGATGGAGCACGCGTTGGCGCTGTTCGGTAGTTTTGACGAGAATGTACGCCTGATCGAGCAGGAATACGGGGTCACCGTCACCTGCCGGGGCACCGAGATCAAGGTGTTTGGGGAGGAGGAGGCCGTTTCGCTGGCCTGCCGGGCAATTTCGGGGCTGCTTTCCTTAATCAACAAGGGCGAGGCGGTGACCGAACAGAACGTCCGCTACGTAATGTCCATGGTCAGCGAGGGCAGGGAGGACAAGGTGGCCTCCCTGGCGGACGATGTGGTCTGTATCACCACCACCGGAAAACCCATCAAGGCCAAGACATTGGGGCAGAAACGGTACTTAGAGGCCATCCGGGACAATACCATCACCATCGGCGTGGGGCCGGCCGGCACGGGGAAAACCTACCTGGCGGTGGCTGCGGCGGTGCGGGCGTTCCGGGCCCATGAGGTCAACCGGATCATCCTCACCCGCCCCGCTGTGGAAGCGGGGGAAAAGCTGGGTTTTTTGCCCGGCGACCTGCAAAATAAGGTAGACCCCTATCTGCGCCCCCTCTATGACGCGCTCTTTGACATGCTGGGGCCGGAGAATTTTCAAAAGTATGTGGAGCGTCAGAACATCGAGGTGGCCCCTCTGGCCTACATGCGCGGGCGCACCTTGGACGAGAGCTTTATCATTTTGGACGAGGCGCAGAATACCACCCATGAGCAGATGAAGATGTTCCTCACCCGCCTGGGCTTCAACTCCAAGGCGATCATCACCGGGGACGTCACCCAGATCGATCTGCCGGATCCCAAAAAATCCGGCCTGTTGGAGGCGGTGAAGGTACTGCGCCATGTGGACGACATCGGGATCATTCAATTTAACGAGAAGGATGTGGTGCGCCACCGGCTGGTGCAGGCCATCATCAAAGCCTATGAACGCTACTATGAGGAGGGAAAAAGAACCAGATGACAGATAGTGTAAAAGTGCTGATCTCCAACCGGCAAAAGGAAGTCAAGATCCCCAGCGGCATCCGCCTGCTGATCCGCCGTTGCTGCCACGCGGTGCTGGTTTCGGAGGAGTTTCATGGAAATGTAGAGGTCAGCGTCAGCTTTGTCAACAACGAACAGATCCGCCAGCTCAATCGGGAGTTTCGCCAAAAGGATGCCCCCACCGATGTACTCTCCTTCCCCTTGGGAGAGAATGGCAGCTACGACCGCAATCCGGAGACCGGGGCGCTGCAGCTGGGGGACATTGTGATCTCCATTGAAAAAGCGGTGGAACAGGCCAAAATTTACGGCCACTCCCTCCAGCGGGAGATCGGCTTTTTGACCGTCCACTCGATGCTCCATCTGCTGGGCTACGACCATGAGGCCGGTGGCCTGGAACAGGTGCGGATGCGGGAGAAGGAGGAGAGCGTACTGGCCAAATTAGGTCTGCGCCGGGACGCCAGCTATGTGCTGACCGAAGATGAGATCTAAACTGTGCCGGTTGGCAAAAAGCTTCCACTATGCCCTGCAGGGCCTCTGGTACTGTGTGCGCCGGGAGCGCAACTTCCGCATCCATCTGACGGCAGCTTGCTATGCCCTGCTGCTGGCCGGTTGGCTGGAATTGGAGGCGGGGGAGTGGGGGCTGCTGCTTTTGACGGTTGCCCTGGTGTTGGCTATGGAACTGGTAAATACTGCGATTGAGGCGGTGGTGGACCGGCTCTCTCCCCAGCGGACCGAGGGGGGCAGAATCGCCAAGGATGCCGCGGCTGCCGCAGTGCTCTGCTGTGCGGCGGCCAGTGTGGGGGTGGGGATCGCCCTCTTTTGGCGGCCCGCCCAACTGCGCGCCTTGTGGTCGTTCTTCACCGGCAACCAGCCCGCCCTGTTGGCGTTGGCGGGTTCCGCTGTTTTGGCGGCCCTATTTATATTTGGTCCGGAAAAAGAAAAAGAGAGGAAATAGATTGTTGAATCAACCGGATTATCAGACAAAATCCGCCTTTGTGGCGATTGTGGGAAAACCCAATGTGGGAAAGTCCAGCCTATTGAACGCGCTGGTGGGGGAGAAGGTGGCCATTGTCTCCAATAAGCCCCAGACCACCCGCAACCGGATTACCGGCGTGCTCACCCGCGGGGAGACCCAGATGGTATTCATCGACACCCCCGGCCTGCACAAGCCCCGCACCAAACTCAGCGAGTATATGAACAAGCAGGTCACCGACAGTGTCGCGGATGTGGATGTGGCCGTCTTGGTGGTGGAACCGGAGGAGGAGATCCAAAAGCCTGAACAGGAGCTCCTGGAGTCGTTTCGCGCCCAACGCCTGCCGGCTATTTTGGTAATCAATAAAATCGATACGCTGGAATCCAAAGAGCCCCTGATGGGGCAGATCCAGCGGTATGCCCAGGCTTTTCCGTTTGCGGCGGTGGTCCCCATTTCTGCCCTGCGCAAGGATGGGGTGGAGGAGCTGTTCCAAGAGTTGGAGAAGTTTGCGTCCCCCTCCCCCTTCTTTTTTGATGAGGACACCCTCACCGATCAGCCGGAACGGGTGATCGTGGCAGAGATCGTGCGGGAAAAGCTGTTGCGCTGCCTGTTTGATGAAATCCCCCATGGGACGGCGGTCTCGGTGGAGCGGATGCGGGAACGCCCCGATGGCTCTATGATGGATATCGAGGTGCAGATCTACTGCGAGCGGGCCAGCCACAAGGGGATGATCATCGGCAAAGGCGGGGAGATGCTCAAAAAGATTGCCACCCAGTCCCGCCGGGATATCGAGCGGTTTTTGGGCTGCCGGGTAAACCTGCAGTGCTGGGTCAAGGTCTCCGAGGACTGGCGGAACCGGGAAAATGTGATCCGCAGCTTTGGCTACAACTGAGATTTCCAGTTTTTTTCCCAATCCTCTTGACAGGGACGGTTTTTAATGGTAGAATAACTAACGCGGTCCAAAAGGGCCGCGCTTTGTGGGGGCGTAGCTCAGCTGGGAGAGCGTACGGTTCGCATCCGTAAGGTCGAGAGTTCGATCCTCTTC
>DXES01000041.1 GCA_019114825.1 Candidatus Anaerotruncus excrementipullorum | reverse complement strand
GTAGGCCGGCACGGTGATGACCGCCTCGGTGACCTTCTCGCCCAGGTAGGCCTCGGCGTCCGCCTTCAGCTTTTGCAGGATCATGGCGGAGATCTCCTGGGGGGTGTAGCTCTTGCCGTCGATGGTCACCTTGTAGTCGGTGCCCATGTGGCGCTTGATAGAGGCGATGGTGCGGTCGGGGTTGGTGACCGCCTGGCGCTTGGCAGCGCCGCCCACCGCCCGTTCGCCCGTCTTGGAGAAGGAGACCACCGACGGGGTGGTCCGGCCGCCCTCCGCGTTGGGGATGACCACCGGCTCGCCGCCCTCCATCACCGAGACGCAGCTGTTGGTGGTGCCTAAGTCAATGCCAATAATCTTTCCCATGATAAAACCCTCCAATAATCGGATAAAATTAGGTTGGAATCTGCTCAGTTTCGGGGAAGGCCGCCCTAGTTGGCCACCTTCACCATGGCGTGGCGGATCACCCGCTCCCCCAGCCTGTAGCCCCGCTGGAACACCTCCACGATCTCCCCCGCGCCCACGGAGTCATCCTCCACATGGGCCACTGCGTTGTGCAGCTGGGGGTCGAAGGGGTCGCCCGGCTGGCCGTAGGCCTCCACACCCAGTTTGCCCAGGCATTCCCGGAAATTGTGGAGGATCATCTCCACGCCCTTTTTAAATTCGCCATCCGTGCAGGGCGCTTCCATCGCCCGCTCAAAGGCATCCAGCACCGGCAGGAACTGGGAGACCGCCGAAGCGGTCGCCTGGGGGTAGATGCTCTCCTTCTCCCGCTGGCTGCGCTTGCGGAAGTTGTCGTACTCCGCCATGGTGCGCAGCAGCTGGTCGTTGAGGGAGTCCACCTGCTCCTGCAGCAGCTGCTCCTGGGTCTTTTCCGGCGCCTGGGGCTCCAGCTGCTCCTGCTGGGGCGGCTGCCCGGCAGCCTGGGATTCCGGCTGCTCCGGGGCGTCCTGGGGCTCCTCTTGGGCGCTCTTTTCTTTCTCGGACATTTTCTCACGACCTATCTGTGAATTTCAGAAACTGTGTACAAAAACTATTGCTCCTGCTCGAAGGTCTCCGCCAGCACCTTGCCCAGCGTCTGGGCAAAATATTGCAGGTGGGGGATGATGCGGGCGTAGTCCATCCGCACCGGGCCGATCACACCGATGGCGCCCTGGTTCTGGTCGCCGATGTGGTACTTGGTGACCACCACCGAGGTGTCCACCATCTCGCTGCGGGTGTTCTCCTTGCCGATGCTGATGAACACCGCGTCGTCCTTGGAGGCGATCACCCCCAGCAGCTCGTTGCGGTTGTGCATCGTCTCCAGCAGCTGCCTGGCCACCTCGGAAAACTCCTTGTAGCCCAGCAGGTTGGCGCTGCCGGAGGTGTAAAACTGGCCCTCGTTGATCTCCCGGCAGAGCTCCAGCACGGTGGCCAGCACCGGCAGGAAGAGGTTGGAGTACTCCCCCAGGGTGGCGGTGAGGGCGTTGAGGTATTTCTGGGTGATCTCGCCCACCGAGCGGCCGGCCAGCCGGCCGTTGCAGAACCGGTTGACGAAGTCCACCACCTGCTCGTTGAGGCTGAAGGGCACCCGGCAGACCTTGTCGCGGATGACGCCGTTGGTGGCGATCACCAGCACCACCACCGTGCGCAGCCCGGCGGGGACGATCTCCACCCGCTTGACCCGCACGCTCTTGGGGGTAATGGTGGTGGAGACGGTGGCGCAGTTGGTGTAGTCGGCCAGGGCCTGGGCCGCGTCCTCCAGCAGGCGGTCGGGGTCGGGGTCCCGGACGTTGAAGAGGGCGTCGATCTGGCGGCGCTCCTCCTCCGACAGGGGCTTGATATGCATCAGCTGATCCACATAGATCCGGTAGCCCAGGTGGGAGGGGATCCGCCCGGCCGAGGTGTGGGGCTGCTCCAGCAGCCCCATCTCAAACAGCGCCGCCATGTCGTTGCGGATGGTGGCGGAGGAGACGGAAAAATCCATGCGGTCCGCCAGGCTCTTGGAGCTGACCGGCTCGCCCGTCTCAATATAGGTCTCCACGATGGAGGCCAGTACCTGTAGCTTTCTCGCGTCCAGCTTCATCAGTCCCACCTCGCGTTCCAAATTTGATGAAGCGTTGTTAGCACTCATATTCTTTGAGTGCCAACAACTATAATGTACCACATTTTTCCCAGATGTCAAGGGGATTCACGAAATGTTTACAGTTTTTTAGCACTCAATATTATAGAGTGCTAAAAGCCGTTATTTTTCACAATCAAAATATTTTTCTCTTGTGCATATTGACTTTTCCCCCGGTTTGTTGTTTAATAGGCTTGCAGAGAGAAAATGACAACAACCGCGCGACAAAGGAGGTCTTTTTGATGTACGTGAAAGATGTGATGCTCTACACCGCCGAGGACCTGCGGGAGTTCATGTTCCTGGCCATGCAGTCCCCCGAGGACATCGGCGTACACACCAAGGAGGGTAAGATTGCCGACGCCAAATCCGTCCTGGGGCTGATGGCCCTGGACTACAACAAGCCGGTGAAGGTGGTCACCGAGGACGGCCACTTTATCAAGCAGATCGGCAAATGGCTGGTCAGCGAACCGAAGGATTGAGGGATCTCTCACAGGCAGGCGCCCGCCGGGCGCCTGTTTTTTTGGATATTTATGAATATTTATGCTATTTTTTCGGATAAATATTGCATTCTTATCCATCCTGTGGTATAATCCATCCCAGAAACTCTCCAGGAAAGGACGGGAACTGCCATGGGCGTCAATCTGAGCGGAAAGAGCCTGCTCAAGCTGCTGGACTTCTCCCCCGCCGAGATCCGCTACCTCTTGGATCTGGCCAAAAATTTCAAGGACCTAAAGCGGGCAGGGGTCCCCCACCGCCATCTGGCCGGGAAGAACATCGTGCTGCTGTTTGAAAAGACCTCCACCCGTACCCGCTGCGCCTTTGAGGTGGCGGGGATGGATCTGGGCATGGGGGTCACCTACCTGGACCCGGGCAGCTCCCAGATGGGCAAGAAGGAGAGCATCCCCGACACCGCCCGGGTGCTGGGCCGGATGTTTGACGGCATCGAATACCGGGGGTTCTCCCAGCAGCTGGTGGAGGAGCTGGCCGCCTACGCCGGGGTGCCGGTTTGGAACGGGCTCACCGACCAATTCCACCCCACCCAGATGCTGGCCGACCTGCTCACCATCGAGGAGAAGCTGGGGAAGCTCAAGGGGGTCCGCTTCACCTTCCTGGGGGATGCCCGCAACAACGTGGCCAACTCCCTGATGGTGGCCTGCGCCAAGATGGGGCTCCACTTCACCGCCTGCGCCCCCGCCGCCCTCTTCCCCGACCCCCAGCTGGTGGAGACCTGCAAGGGCATCGCCGCCGAAACCGGCGGCTCCATCTCCCTCACCAGCGACCTCAAAGCGGGGGTGGCAGGCGCCGATGTGCTCTACACCGACATCTGGGTCTCCATGGGGGAGCCGGACAGCGTTTGGGAGCAGCGGATCCAGCTGCTCTCCCCCTACCAGGTGAACGCCGCGGCCATGGCCATGGCTGCGCCGGGGGCGATCTTCATGCACTGCCTGCCCTCCTTCCACGACCTAAAGACCACCATCGGCCAGCAGATCTATGAGAAGTTCGGCATCTCCGAGATGGAGGTCACCGACCAGGTGTTCGAGTCCCCCGCCTCGGTGGTGTTCGATGAGGCGGAAAACCGGATGCACACCATCAAAGCGGTCCTCTACGCCACCCTGAAATAATGCTTGGACGCACCCCAACAGGAGCCCCGGCCGTACGGCCGGGGCCTTCTGTTTTTCCCTTGACTTTTGGGGGGATTTGTCCTACAATCGGAGAAATCTTTTTAAAAGGAGGCGCGCCATGAGCACCAGCCCATATCTCACAGACTTCTATAACAGCTACGACGAGGACCAGCGTCTGGCATCCAGACACGGGTCGGTGGAGTTTTTTACCACCATGCGGTATATCGACAAATATCGGAAGCCCGGCCATCGGGTCCTGGAGATCGGGGCCGGGACCGGACGGTATTCCCACGCCCTGGCCCGCCTGGGGCATCGAGTGGATGCGGTGGAGTTGGTGGAACACAACATTCAAATATTCCAGGCCCACACCTTGCCGCCGGAGGAGATCACCATCTTCCAGGGGAACGCCTTGGATCTCTCCCCCTTCCCCAACAACACCTATGATCTCACCCTCCTGTTGGGGCCCCTCTACCATCTATACACCGGGGCGGACAAGCTACAAGCTTTGCAGGAAGCCATCCGGGTAACCAAGCCGGGCGGCATCATTTTTGCCGCCTATGTGGTCTCCGATGGCTGTCTTTTGGACGAGGGCTTCCGCCGTGGGAACATCGATGTGGCCAGCTATGTGAAAGAGGACCTGTTGGACCCCCGGACTTTTGCCGCCACTTCCCAGCCAAAGGATCTGTTTGAGCTGGTCCGCAAGGAAGATGTGGACGCGCTGATGGCCCACTTTTCCACCACCCGCCTGCACTATGTGGCGACCGACGGCTGCGCCCTGCTGCTGCGGGAGGAGATTGACCGGATGGACGACGAGATGTTCCAACTCTATCTTCGATACCACTTCGCCACCTGCGAACGGCCGGACCTACTGGGCATCACCAGCCATGCGCTAGATATCTTCCAGAAATAAAAACAGGGACAGCCAAGAGAAGCTCCCGGCCGCCCCGAATATTACAGAGAAAACCCCCGCCGCACTTGCGACGGGGGTTTTTGGAGGCGCCGACCGGAATCGGACCGGTGAATAAAGGTTTTGCAGACCTCTGCCTTACCGCTTGGCTACGGCGCCGACTTCCACATACCGAAGGATGTGGAAAAGAGGCACTGGACGCCCCTCTATTGGAGCGGGTTACGAGGCTCGAACTCGCTACCTCCACCTTGGCAAGGTGGCGCTCTACCAGATGAGCTAAACCCGCAGATGGTGCCTTCGGTCGGAATCGAACCAACGACACGAGGATTTTCAGTCCTCTGCTCTAC
>DXES01000040.1 GCA_019114825.1 Candidatus Anaerotruncus excrementipullorum | reverse complement strand
CGGCAAGCCCTACTGCTCCAAGATCTGCTGCATGTACACCGCCAAGCACGCCATGCTCACCCGGGAAAAATATCCGGACACCGAGGTGTATGTGTTCTACATCGACGTGCGCACCCCCGGCAAGAACTTCGATGAGTTCTACCGCCGGGCGGTGGAGGAGTATGGCGTCCACTACATCAAGGGCATGGTGGGCAAGGTGACCCCCCGGGCGGACGGGAAACTCAGCGTCCAGGCCTCCGACCTGCTGGCCAACGAGCAGCTGCACATCGACGCCGACCTGGTGGTGCTGGCTGCGGCCATCGAGCCAGACAAGACCGCCCGCTCCCTGGGCACCATGCTCACCGCCAGCATGGACACCAACGACTTTTTCACCGAGGCCCATCCCAAGCTGCGCCCGGTGGAGAGCCCCACCGCTGGCATCTTCCTCTCCGGCGTCTGCCAGGGGCCCAAGGACATCCCCGAGACGGTCTCCCAGGCGGGGGCTGCCGCGGCCAAGGTCATCGGGCTGCTGGCCAAAAATAAGCTCACCTGCAACCCCTGCGTGGCCCATTCGGACGAGTGGATGTGCAACGGCTGCTCCTCCTGCGAGAAGGTCTGCCCCTACGGCGCCATCACCTACCAGGAGAAGGAATTCCGGATGCCCGACCGGACGGTGGCCATCCGGCGGGTGGCCTCGGTGAACGAGGCGGTCTGCCAGGGCTGCGGCGCCTGCACGGTGGCCTGCCCCTCCGGCGCGATGGACCTGAAGGGCTTTTCCAACCGGCAAATCATGGCGGAGGTGGATGCGATATGCCAACAATGACTGAATTTAAGCCCAAGATTGTGGCCTTCTGCTGCAACTGGTGCTCCTATGCCGGCGCCGACCTGGCGGGTACCAACCGGCTCAACTACCCGGCGGATGTGAAGATCATCCGGGTGCCCTGCTCCTGCCGGGTGAACCCGCTGTTCATCCTGCGGGCGTTCCAGCGGGGGGCGGACGGGGTGATCCTCTGCGGCTGCCACCCCGGCGACTGCCACTACACCACCGGCAACTACTACGCCCGCCGCCGCATGACCCTGCTGTTCTCCATGCTGGACTATCTGGGCATCGAGAAGGAGCGCACCCGGGTGGAGTGGGTCTCCGCCGCCGAGGGCGCCAAGTTTGCCGCCACCATGAACGACTTTGTGGCCACGGTGGCCAAGCTGGGCGAGAACAAGAGATTGGAGGACCTGAGATGCAAGCAGCAATGATTTCCAGAGCCAAAGAGCTCCTGCAGGGCGGTCAGGTCCAGCGGGTCCTGGGCTGGAAAGCCGGGGAGTTTGCCTATGACGTGACCCCCGCCGTCTTCCAGTCGGCCGAAGAGGTGGAAGCGGGGTTCCTTTACAACGACTTCTGCGGCGCCAACCTCTCCAAATACCTGATCCAGGAGTCCCGCAAGCCGGGCAAGGTGCTGGTCTTCCTCAAGCCCTGCGACACCTACAGCTTCAACCAGCTAGTGAAGGAGCACCGGATCCTGCGGGAGAACATCTATGCCATCGGCGTGCCCTGCGAGGGCAAGACCGACGGGGAGCGGCTGAAGGCCGCCGGCCTGCGGGGGATCCTGGCCCTGAAGGCCGAGGGGGACCGGTTTTTGGTGGAGACCCTCTACGGCCCCCAGGAGCTGGCAAAGGCCCAGGCGCTGCCCGAGCGGTGCCAAAACTGCAAGAGCAAAAAGCATGTGGCCTACGACGAGCTCATGGGCGAGGAGGGCCAGGTGCTGGAGAGCGGCCGGTTTGACATGGTGGAAAAACTGGAGGCCATGACCCCCGATGAGCGGTTCCGGTTCTGGCAGGGGGAGCTCTCCCGGTGCATCCGCTGCAACGCCTGCCGCAACGTCTGCCCCGCCTGCTCCTGCGAGAAATGCATCTTTGACAACGACGCCTCCGGCGTGGCCCAGAAGGCGGCGGCCAACAGCTTTGAGGAGAGTATGTTCCACATCATCCGCGCCTTCCATGTGGCCGGGCGGTGTACCGACTGCGGCGAGTGCTCCCGGGTCTGCCCCCAGCAGATCCCCCTGCACCTGCTCAACCGCAAGTTCATCAAGGATATCGACACCTTCTACGGCGACTACCAGGCGGGGGAGGACACTGAGAGCCGCGCCCCCCTCACCAACTACACCGAGGGGGATGTGGAGCCCAGCATCGTCTACCAGAGAGGGGGAAACTGAGCCATGCAAAAACTTGCCCTAGCCAATTTGGGCCGCTTTTTTGAGGCGGTGGCCGCCCGCCAGGCCCTCTACCTGCCGGTGGAGGATGCCGGCGGCCAGGCCAGTTTCCAGCGGTGGGCCCCGGGCGCCAAGCTGAGCGGCGCCCTGAACACCACCCGCAGCGCCAAGGACTTCTTCTTCCCCCAGACCGAGGACCTGGTGAACTTCAAGGTCCGCGGCAAGGAGATCGAGATCATCGATCCCCGCACCGAGCAGGAGCCGTTCGTGGTGTTCGGGGTGCGGGGGTGCGACGCCCGCAGCTTCTCCATCCTGGACAAGGTGTTTTTGGCCGACCCGGTGGACACCTACTACCAGTCCCGCCGGGAACACGGCACCATTGTGAGCCTGGCCTGTACCCGGCCGGAGGAGACCTGCTTCTGCACCAGCTTCGGCATCGACCCCACCTGCCCCCAGGGGGATGTGACCGCCTGGATGGAGGGGGACGCCCTCTACTTTGCCGCCAATACCCCCAAGGGGGAGGCGCTGCTGGCCCAGACGGCGGAGCTGCTCGAAGCGTGCGGCGATGAGGCGGTCCGGGCCCAGCAGGAGCGGGTCTCCGCCATCCTGGAAAAACTGCCGCTGGCGGGCTTTTCCACCCAGAGCTTCGGCGGCCAGGTGCTCATACAGGTGTTTGAATCGGAAAAGTGGGCCGGGCTCTCCCAGAGCTGCCTGGGCTGCGGCACCTGCACCTTTGTCTGCCCCACCTGCCAGTGCTACGACATCAAGGATATGGACACCGGCCACGGGGTGCAGCGGTTCCGCTGCTGGGACTCCTGCATGTACTCCGATTTCACCCGCATGGCCCACGGCAACCCCCGCCTGACCCAGAAGGAGCGGTTCCGCCAGCGGTTTATGCACAAGCTGGTCTATTTCCCCGCCAACAACAACGGCGAGTACGGCTGCGTGGGGTGCGGGCGGTGCCTGGCCAAATGCCCCATCTCCATGAACATCGTGAAAGTTGCCAGAGCATTGGAGGGAGACTGCAAATGAACACCGAAACCTTGATCCCCAAGCTGGGGGTCGTCACCGACATCCGGATCGACACCCCCGACGTCAAAACCTTCCGGGTGGTGGGGCTGGACGGCAAAAAGGTCTTTACCCATATCCCCGGCCAGTGCGCCATGCTCTCGGTCCCCGGGGTGGGGGAGGCCATGTTCTCCATCACCTCCTCCCCCACCAATGAGCAGTTCATGGAGTTCAGCATCAAAAAGTGCGGCTGCCTCACCAACTGGCTCCACGCCATGGATGTGGGCCAGCAGATCACCATCCGGGGGCCCTACGGCAACGGGTTCCCGGTGGAGGGGGCGCTGAAGGGGAAGGACCTGCTGTTCATCGCCGGCGGCATCGGCCTGGCGCCCCTGCGCTCGGTCATCAACTATGTGCGGGACAAGCGCCAGAACTACGGCAGCGTCCAGATCGTCTACGGCTCCCGCTCCAAGGAGGACCTGGTGGACTACCAGGAGATCTTGGACGAGTGGATGGCGGACGAGGGCATCCAGGTCAACCTGACCATCGACCGGGCCCAGGAGGGCTGGGATGGGCATGTGGGCTTTGTGCCCAACTATGTCAAGGAGCTGCAGCCGGACATCCACAAGACGGTGCTGCTCTGCGGGCCGCCCATCATGATCAAATTCACGCTGGAGGGGCTCAAGGAGCTGGGCTTCTCGGAGACCCAGGTCTATACCACCATGGAGCTGCGGATGAAGTGCGGGGTGGGCAAATGCGGCCGGTGCAACATCGGCAGCAAGTATGTCTGCAAGGACGGGCCGGTCTTCCGCTTCGACCAGCTGGACGAGCTTCCCAACGAGTATTGATAAAGGAGAGTCGCGCAATGGAAACTATGGTTCATGTCTTCCTGATGGGCAAGCAGTATGAGGTCCCCGCCAGCCTGACCATCATGGGCGCGTTTGAATATGCGGGCTACCAGCTGGTGCGGGGGTGCGGCTGCCGCAACGGCTTCTGCGGCGCCTGCGCCACCGTCTACCGGGTGAAGGGGGACAGCGAGCTGCACGCCTGCCTGGCCTGCCAGACCCAGGTGGTGGACAACATGTATATCGCCATGCTGCCCTTCTTCCCGGTGGTCAAGCAGGTGTACGACATCGAGAAGGTCTCCCCCTCCCAGATGGTCATGATGCAGCTCTATCCGGAGATCTACGCCTGCATTGGCTGCAACGCCTGCACCAAGAGCTGCACCCAGGGGCTCAATGTGATGCAGTACATCGCCTACGCCCAGCGCGGGGAGTTTGAAAAGTGCGCCGAGGAGTCGTTTGACTGTGTCATGTGCGGCGTCTGCTCCTCCCGCTGCCCCGCCGGCATCTCCCATCCCCAGGTGGCCATGCTGGCCCGCCGCCTGAACGGCAAATACCTGGCCCCCAAGTCCGCCCATTTGGAAAAGCGGGTCCAGGAGATCCAGGAGGGGACGTTCGAGGGGATGATGGAGGAGCTGATGCAGAAGCCGCTGGCGGAGCTACAGGAGCTCTACAACCACCGCGAGATCGAGCAATAAGGAGGGGACGCGCATGTATACCAACGAGATGATGGAATCCATCCGCCGGGTGGAGGCCGCCCGGGAACAGAACCTGGCGCTGGAGCCCCGGCGGATGACCGCCGAGGAGAAGGACCTTTTGCTGCGTACCTACCACCCCGACTACAAGGAGGGGGAATTTGCGGTGCTGCAGGTGGGCCCCAACAAGGGGGAGAAGGTCCCCACCGAGCTGGCCGCCCTGCTCCAGGGCCACAGCCGGATCGCCCCCGGCCAGGTGGACCTGGAACACCCCGCCTATGATGTGGATGTGCTGATCATCGGCGGCGGCGGGGCCGGGGCCTCCGCGGCCATCGAGGCGGACAACGCCGGGGCCAAGGCGATGATCGTCACCAAGCTGCGGATGGGGGATGCCAACACCATGATGGCAGAGGGCGGCATCCAGGCCGCCGACAAGCCCAACGACAGCCCCGCCATCCACTACCTGGACGCCTTCGGCGGCGGCCACTTCGCCGCCAAGCCGGAGCTGCTCTACAAATTGGTCACCGAGGCCCCCGAGGCGATCGCCTGGCTCAACGGCCTGGGGGTGGAGTTCGACAAGGAGCCGGACGGCACCATGATTACCACCCATGGGGGCGGCACCTCCCGCAAGCGGATGCACGCCGCCAAGGACTACTCCGGGGCGGAGATCATGCGCACCCTGCGGGATGAGGTCCTGAACCGCCAGATCCCAGTGGTGGACTTCACCGCCGCCATCGAGCTGGTGCTGGATGAGAACGGCCGGGCCGCCGGCGCGGTGCTGATGAATATGGAGACCCAGGAGCTGATGGTGGCCCGGGCCAAGACGGTGATCCTGGCCACCGGCGGCGCGGGGCGGCTACACTACCAGGGCTTCCCCACCTCCAACCACTACGGCGCCACCGCCGACGGGCTGGTGTTGGCCTACCGGGCGGGCGCCAAGCTGCTCTACCCCGACACCCTCCAGTACCACCCCACCGGCGCCGCCTTCCCTGAGCAGATCTTCGGCGCCCTGGTCACCGAGAAGGTCCGCTCTTTGGGGGCCAAGCTGGTGAATGTGGACGGCCAGGTGTTCATGCATCCGCTGGAGACCCGGGACGTGGCCGCCGCCTCCATCATCCGGGAGTGTTCCGACCGGGGCAAGGGGGTCGCCACCTCCCAGGGGATGGGCGTCTGGCTGGATACCCCTATGATCGAGCGCAAGGGGGGCGAGGGCACCATCGAGCGCCGAATCCCCGCCATGCTGCGGATGTTCGGCAAATATGGCATCGATATCCGCCGGCAGCCGATTTTGGTCTACCCCACCCTCCACTACCAGAACGGCGGCGTTGACATCTCCAAGGACTGCCAGAGCGGGGTGGAAAACCTGTTTGTGGCCGGCGAGGCGGTGGGGGGCATCCACGGGCGCAACCGGCTGATGGGCAACTCCCTGCTGGACATCATCGTCTTTGGGCGCACCGCCGGGAAATCTGCCGCCGCCAAGGCCCGGACCGCCCCGGCTGGGCGGCTGACCCTGGCCCATGTGGATTCCTTCGCCCGGCAGCTGGCCGAGGCGGGCATCCACAGCGAAACCCTTTCCCCCAAGCTGCTGCCCGACTACCGCCGGGTGAAATAAGCGGCGGTCAATTTTGAGGAGGTAGAAAAAACATGCTTGCAGAAATCTTTGAAACCATGATGATCCTCTGTTTCGGCATCTCCTGGCCGCTTTCGATCATCCGCTCCTACCGTTCCCGGTCCACCAAGGGCAAAAGCCTGCTCTTTATGTGCTTTATCGCCTTTGGGTATGTGTGCGGGATCATCTCCAAATGCATGACCCACACCTACAACCTGGCCTTCTGGTTCTATTTCCCCAACATCATCATGGTGTGCACCGATATCTGTCTATTTTTCCGCAACCGTGCCTACGAGCGCGCATCCGGCAAATAAAGGAGGATTTATCGTATGACCGTCACCGTCTGTCTGGGCAGCTCCTGCCATGTGAAGGGCTCCCACTTTGTATTGGAGGAGCTGCAAAAGGCGCTGAAGGAGCGCCAGCTGGAGGATCGGGTGCAGCTGGCCGGCACCTTCTGCACCGGCCACTGCCAGCAGGGGGTCTGCGTCTTTGTGGACGAGAAGCTCTGCTCGGTCTCCCCGGAAACGGTGGAGCAGTTCCTCCAGGAGGAAGTGCTGAGCAAGCTGCCCGCCGCCCAGTGAGCAGCCCCGTATATGCAGCAAGGGAGGGACCCGTTTGGGTCCCTCCCTTGTGTTTTATCGGGCGCTGTTGGCCAGGTTTGCGCGGCCGCAGAGGCGGCTTACCAGACCCGCTCCCCATGTTTGGCGGATTTGATCCGCATGGAGCCGTCCTCGGCGCTGAAAAACAGGGTGCGGCCGTAGTCCCGCCCGGTATCCTCCGCCAGGATGGGGATCCCCAGACCGCGCAGGGCCTCCTTCACCGCCGCCACATTGCGCTGGCCGATGTTGGCGATGGAGCTGTTGGAGACGGTGGCAAACATCTTGGCGCCGCCGGCAATTTGGGCCCGCAGGCGGGCGTGGCTGGCCCCGGCGGCCGTCATCTTCTGCACCAAAAGCGGGACCGCCGTATCCGCGAACCGGTAGGGCTGGCGGGTATCCCGGCTCTGGGCGCTGGAGGGCAGCATGATGTGGGAGAGGCCGGCCACCTTGGCCACCCGGTCGTATAGGCAGATGCCCACGCAGGAGCCCAGGGCATAGGTGACCAACAGATCTGGCGACCGGGCGACGTTCAAATCGGAGATACCCACCGTGATGGTCTTTCCCGTCATAGTTCCAACCCCAGCCTTGTGATGATTTTTTCCAGCGAGCCGGTATCCGGAATCAGCAGGATGTGGTTGGGGGCGCACAGGTTCTCCCCCCGCAGCTCATCCTCGATATGGATGATCTTGTCGCTGATGTTGGCATAGTAGATGGCCGGGACGCTGAGGATTGCCCCCAGCATGTCCGTGCAGAGGGAGGGGGTGGAGATGGTGATGGTCATCCCCGTGAGGGAGGCGATGGCGTTCAGGTAGGAGGCGGCCATGATGTTGGCCACCTCCTGCAGGGCGGATTGGGCCATCTCGTCAAGCCCGTCCAGGCTGTTCACCGGTTCCCCCAGCAGGGCCTCCAGGGTTGCGGAGGCAAACCCCTCCTGCAGCAGGAAGAGGATCATCCCCTGCACATCCCCCTCCAAAAACAGCAGGGCGCCAACGATCATCTGCTCCGGGCCCCCATGTCGCCTGCCACCTCGCTGTAGTCCAGGATGCGCACGGTGGGCACCGAGATGGTAAACGGGCAGGAGAGCAGCGCAGACAGGGCGGACGCCGCATTGCCGGAGCCAATGTTCCCAATCTCCCGCAGGGCGTCCATATGCAGGTCATTCAGGTGTTCAGGTGTTCATAGGTATTCGTTGACAAAACCGCTCACCTTCCTTGGGGTCAACGCAGGTTGTTGACCGTCTGTTCCAGCTCATCGGCCGTCTGCACCAGCTTCGCGTTCAGCTGGAACGCCCGCTGGGCGGCGATGACGCTTACCATCTCGTCCGAGAGGTTGACGGCGGACTGCTCCAGCGTCCCCTGGAGCAGCTGATAGGCCCCCTCGTCCATGGCCTCGGCCTCCCCGGAGGGGGCGGTGGTCACATAGCAGTTGCCGCCCACCGGTTCCAGGCCATAGGGGTTGGGGATGGCGTAGACGCCGATCTGCTCCGCAAGCCCCTCCAGGTCCAGGGGGCTGTCCCGGTCCTCCGGCTCCACCTCGATGCGCCTGCCCCGGCGGTCCAGCACATAGGCGCCATCGGAGGTGACCAGATAGCCGCTGTCCCCCTCCATACTGATGTCGAAGGCGCCGCTGCGGGTGTAGGCGGTGCTGCCATCCGGGCGCTCCACCGCAAAAAAGCCCTCCCCCATCAGGGCGAAATCCAGCGAGTGGCCGGTCTGCAGGGCGGCGCCCTGCTGGCAGAGCAGCCGGGGGGCCTGGATCCTGACCCCATGGCCGGTGAGGGGCTGGGTTTCGCTGTTCACCGCCATGCGGGTGTGCAGCAGGGCGGAAAAGGTGGACTGGCTGGGTTTAAAGCCCACGGTGTTGGCGTTGGCCACATTGTTTGAAACCCGGTTGAGCTCCTCCTGGTAGGCCACCAGGCCGGAGACGCCGTTGTAAAATGAGATTTTCATCGGCCGATGCTTCCTTTCTGTCCCGATTACAGGGCCGCAATTTCGGTGGCGGCCCGCTGGTCGATCTTATCGATGATCTGCAGGGCGGTGCTGCAGGCCTGGAACGCCCGCTGGGCCTCGATCACCGCGGCATACTCCCGGTTCAGGTCCACATTGGCGCTCTCCAGCCAGCCCTGCACCAGCCGGGTGCTGCCGTCCACCTGGGGGTTGTCCTCCAGCGCCTCCGCCGTGTAGAGCCCGTTGCCCGCCAGGCGGATCTCCACATCCGCAGGGGGGAGGGTGACCAGCAGCTGGTCCACATAGCCCCCCTCGCTGTCGTAGACCGAGCTATCCGCCTCCACGGTAAAGCCGGCGTCCTCCAGGGTGATGGGGCCGTCCTGGCCCAGCACAAGGCCCACCCCCTCCAGTTCCAGCTGGCCCTCCCCGTTGCGCACAAAGCTGCCGTTGCGGGTCAGGTAGCGGGGGCCCTCGCCGCCGTCCGCATCCGCCGGGGCCTGGATGTTGAAAAAGCCCTCCCCGTCGATGGCCAGATCGAAGGGGCTGCCGGTCTCCTGTAAAAAGCTGGTGTCAAACCACCGGGTGGGCACCTCCGAGACCACCTGCATGGGGGCGCTGGAGCCGATCAGGGCGCTGTTCTGCCCCTCCATCCGCGCCTGCAGCTCCTGCTCAAACGAGCCGCTCACCACCCGGGAGGCCCGGAACCCGGGCGTGCGCACATTGGCGATGTTGTTGGCCAGCACATCCAGGGAACGCTGTTGGGTCAAAATCCCGGACGCCGCCGTATAAAATCCACGCAGCATACTTACTCAACCTCCTAAATAGGGGGACAGCTTGTCCCGCAGCTTTTGAAGCAATTTGTGGTTTACCTGGCCCACCCGCTGCTCGCTCACCCCCAGCACCCGGCCGATCTCCTTCATGGTGAGGTCCTCGTAGTAGTAGAGGGAGAGCACCGTGCGCTCCTGCTGGGTGAGGGAATCGATGGCCCGGACCAGGGCCTGGCGCAGCTCCTGTTCGTCCAGGCGGCTCTCCGGATCGAAGACGTCCTCCTGGGCGGACAGGCTGTGCTGGGGCGTGGGGGCGGACATCAGGGCCTCTAGGGAATAGAAGCTCTCCCCCGACCGCTCGTAGATGTACTGGTCCAGCTCCTTGATGGGCAGGTTCAGGTGGCCGGCCAGCTCCCGGCGGGTGGGCGGCCGCCCCAGCTGGTTGGTCAGCTCGTCCTCCGCCTTGGAGATGCGGATATCCATCTGCCGTACCCGCCGGGAGAGCCAGTCCTGTTTGCGCACATAGTCGATGATCGCCCCGCGCACCTTGGTGAAGGCATAGGTGGAAAATTTGACCCCCTTGCTCGGGTCAAACCGGTCCAGGCTGTCGATGAGGGCGATGATCCTCTGGTTGACCATCTCCTCGGTGGTGGCGTATTTCTGGTAGGTGCTGGTCATCTTGGCGGCCAGGCTCTTGGCGATGTAGCTATAGTACAGTACCAGCTGGCTGCGGGCCTCTTGGGAGCCGTTCTGCTTATATTCCCACATCAGCTGCTCCGGGTCCAGCGCCCGGTTTTCCAGGGCTGCTTGTTTCGGCGTATAAACCCCTCCTTTCCTCCCGATCCCCCCTGCGGTTTAGGAGAGGGTGATGCTCCCCAGCGCCTGGATCTTCACGTCGGAATCGATCTCGTTGAATGAAAGGACCACTGCGTTCAAATAGAACTGGTCCACCAGCTTTTTAAAGTAGAGCCGGATGATGGGGGAAGTGAGGATGATGGGTATGGAGACTAGGTCCTTCACCTTTCCCAGTTCCCTTGTGGTGGCGTTGATGATCTCCTGGATCAGTTTGGGCTCCAGCGCCAGGTAGGAACCGGTCTCCACCTTCTTCACTGCGCCCATGATCTGATTTTCGATGTTGGCATCCAGGCTGATGACCTTCAGTTGCCCGGCCTCGGTAAACCGGTGGGTGATCGTCCGTTTGAGGGACTGGCGCACATACTCAGTGAGCATGTCCAGATCCTTTACCGTGGGGGCGTAGTCGGCCAGCGTCTCCAAAATCGCCTCGGTATCCCGGATGGGAACCCCCTCCCGCAGCAGGTTGCAAAGGACCTTTTGTAGGGTGCCCACCGTGACCAGGGCGGGGAATGTTCACCGCTTTAGAGACCAGGTCCACCAGCGTCTCCTCCACCTGCTCATTGAAAGCCGGGTCGTTGACCACCACCGCCACCGAGGCCTTGTCGATGATGGGCTCGCCTTTTTCCATCTGGGTGAGGATATACCTCTACAACCTGATTATGCCCACCTCTGCGGAGCGCCCCCAGCCAGCCGGCGAAGCCCCAGAAAAGCGGGACCCCCTCCCCGGCCATGTGGGGGCGCGGCTGCGCCCGGCCAAAGAGCTTCTGCTGGTGAACCTGACGGAGCTATTGGTGGCAGACCGGCTGGACGCCGTATTTGAAAAGTTCCACTGCTGCCGGTGCGACAAATGTAAAAAGGATGTGGCCGCCATCGCCCTCAATTCCCTGCCCGCCCACTATGTGGTTGCCGAGCCGGAGGCGCTGCCCGGCCTGCTGGCCCAGTGCCAGACGCGGGAGGTCTCCTCCGCCCTGGTGCGGGCGGTGCTGCAGGTGAAAAACCACCCCCGCCACTGAGGCCACAAGACGCAAAAAGGCCCCTGCCGCCGGCAAAGCCCTGCGGCAGGGGCTTTGCCGCACTTAGACGGCAAAATAGGGGCGTCGGACGGTACCCCGCGCCATGGCCAAAAATTCCCGGCTGATCTCCTCGTGGATCTGCCACGCCTGTGCGGTCACCTGCTGCACCTGGGCGTAGAGCTCCTCCTGGTGGGCCAGGATGGCTGCGGCCACCTGGGGATGCAGTTTCCCCTGGGCATTCAGCCCTTGGATGATCTCCACCACCTCCGTCAATGGATAGGGCGGCTTATAGCTGCGGGCCTCCGACAGGGCGCTGAAGATATCCGCCGCATGGACGATGCACTCCGGCAGGGTCAAATCCGCCTTCCCCAGCCCCAGGGGGTAGCCCTGGACGTCCCAGGATTCGTGGTGGCGCACGGCAATGCGGTACACCGCCTCGCTGACGCAGCCGTGCAAAATCTCCCCCGTGAGCACCACGTGGGATTTCATAATCTCCCAGTCCTTGGCGGGCAGCGGGTGGGGGCCATCCAGGATGCGGGCGGGGATGGCGGCCTTGCCCAGGTCGTGGAGCACGCTGCCCAGGTGTACGTCCTCCCGGCCGGCGCTGTCCAAGCCGCACCAGCCGGCCAAAAGGTCGGACACATGCTCCGCCACAAACGAATGGGCCACCGTGAAGTGGTTGCGGAAGTCGATGGCGCTCATGAGCACGTGAAACAGGTCCCCCAGCTGGCCGGAGGTGAGGGGCATCTCCCCCAGCCGCCCCAGCAGCTTCTCCCAGACCTGTTCCTGCGTCCAGGGGTTTCCCGAGGCGGCATGGGCCAGGTCCACCACCGCCTCCACCGCCCGCCGGTCATACCGCTCGGGCTCCAGCTCCTCCAATAGGCCGGCCGCCTCCTCCAGGGTGAGGGAGGGGTCGTTGACCCGGAAGAGGTCGAAGGTATCCAGCGCCAGCAGGTAGTTGGCCGCCAGCTTTAGATGATCGGGCAGGCCGGAGTCCTCGATCTCCAGGCTGCCGCTGTGGTGGTAGCGGATGATGGTGGCCTCCTGGGGGAAGGGGCCAAGGCGCTTCAGATAGACATAGGCGTAGCGCGGGTGCGCCCATTCGGCCGCCGACTCCCGCTGCAGCATGTCGGCGTCCTCATCGTCGTGCAATAGGCCGATGTCGTGGAACAGCGCCGTACAGGCCAACCGGTCCACCTCCTCCTGGGAAAAGCCGGGCTCCCCATCCAGAATGCGCATCAGCCCATAGGCGACCCGCACTGCGTGGTCGGCAAATTGCAGGTTCATCCGCTGCAGTGTACGGATAGCGATGGTCAGCAACTGATCACAACGCAGCATTTTCAATACTCCTTCTTTTAAAACGAGCGGCCCTGCCGCAGATAGCAACTTTTCGATTATTATATGGATTTTTCGACCGCTTTTTTAAAAAATAAACGGCGGACGGAGGATTTTCGTTTCTCTTTTTCGGCCGGGCAGGGATAGAAGGAAGGCGGCGGCGTCTTTGGGCCCCTCGCCGGGCGCCCTTCCCCTGCGGGAACCCGGGGCAGCCGTCCTTTTTTCGCACAAAAGGCCGGGGAGGATCCGTTTGGATCCTCCCCGGCCCTCTTTTGCCCCTATTCAATGTGGATCTGCACCCCGTTGACCTCCACCTGCTCGTTGGCGCGGATCAGGATATACCGGCAGCCGTCGATCACCCGGGTCTCCACCAGGCCGCTGCAGTCGGGGTTCACCCGGATCACCACGTCCGGTGTGCGCACCTCAAACCGCTTGGCGTCCACCAGGTTGCCGGGGAGCAGGGCGGGGTCCTCCCCAAACCGCTGCTCACACTGCTGCTGGAACGCCTCCAGGCGGGGCTGGGGCACCCCGCACTGGGCCAGCACCCCCTGCACCGCCTGAGGGGAGATGGTCAGCGGGTCCTCCCGCTTGCTGGCCTTGTGCTCCTCTATGATCCCCCGCAGCTGCTCATGGACGGTCTGCACCACCCCGTAGCTGCAATCCGCCCCCAAGGCGTCCTCCAGCACCTGCTGGAACGCCTCCTGCTGCTGGGGGGCCGGCAGGGGCGGCTGTTGGCCGAACAGCCGCTCCACCAGCTCCGGATGGGGCTGGGCCGGGTCCCGGGCATAGTAGAGGGAGCCATAGAGGTTGGCCGCCCGGTCATCAAAGGCGGGAAACAGAAAGCCCGCCGCCGGGGCGGCCACCAGCCCATCCGCCCGCAGGTTGCGAAACGCCTGCTCCACCGGCAGGTAGCGCAGGGCGGGGCGCTGCTCCTTTAGGGGGCAGATGGCGCAGAGCAGGTAGGAGAACACCTCGTTGGAGGCATCCTCCAGCGCCTGGCCGTCCCGGGACCGGTAAGGCACGTCGTAGGTATCCCAGGCCAGCAGGATCAGGTAGCTGCCCTCCATAGCCAGGGTCTGGGCCACCGTCTCGAACAGCTGCTGCACCGCCGGTTCCTCCCCCTGGCGCAGGGCCATGAGCAGCCGGTGTTCGGGGCTGTCCACCACCTGCTGGGTGGTGAAGGAGAGGTCCAACAGCTGCCGGCCCAGCGTCCCGGTGAGGGTGCGGCGCAGCAGGGACAATAGCTCCTCCGCCTCCTCCTGGGGCAGCAGCGAGAGGGGCTGGTCAAATTGGGTGACCAGCTCCCGCTTTTCGTTTACATAGCACCCCCGCAGGTGGGTGATATTGTTTTTCTCCGGACGCAGCCGCCGCCGGAGTTCCGCAATTTCCTTTTCGTTCATCTTGTCCTCGCTTTTTGGGTAGTCCGGCGGAAAAGGGCCGCCAGCCTGTCCATCATACCACATTCCGGGCGCAAAGCCAACCCGGAACGGTCGAACGGGGCAGGAAAGCAGCCGCGGGGACCTTCCAGGAAGGTCCCCGCGGCTGTTCTTTGGGAAGAAATGGTGGGTTTCGGATTTTAGATCTTGGCCAGCGCCTGGTCCAGGTCGGCGATCAGGTCGTCGGCGTCCTCGATGCCAATGGAGAGGCGCACCTGGCCGTCGAAGATCTCGGAGGCGTAGCGCTCCTCGGGGCTCATGTCGAAGTGGCTCATGGAGGGGGAGTGCTGGATCAGGGAGTCCACATTGCCCAGGCTGGTGGCCAGGCTGAACACCTTCACACTGTTCATCACGGTGCGCACCGCGTCCATGCCGCCCTTGATGTCCACGCTCATCATGCCGCCGAAGCCGTTGTGCATCTGCTTCTTGGCGATCTCGTGGGTGGGATGGCTCTCCAGGCCGGGATAGTACACCCGGTCCACCTTGGGATGGTTCTCCAGGTGGCGGGCCACCTTCATGGCGTTCTCACAGTGGCGCTCCATGCGCACGCCCAGAGTCTTCATGCCCTGCATCAGCTGCCAGGCCGCAAACGGATCCAGCACGGCGCCGAAGCACTGGAGATAAGGCATCCGGCAGTGGTCGATCCGCTCCTTGGTGCTGGCGATGACGCCGGCGGTGACGGTGCCGTGGCCGCACAGGTACTTGGTGGCGCTGTGGACCACCATGTCGGCACCCAGGTCCAGGGGGTTCTGCAGGTAGGGGGAGGCGAAGGTGGAGTCCACGATCATGGTGATGCCCGGATGCTTATGGACCGCCTGGGCGATGGCGGCGATGTCGCTGATCTTCAGGGTGGGGTTGGCCGGGGTCTCCACATACACCAGGGAGGTGTTGGGCTGGATGGCCTTCTCCACCTCCTCCACCTTGGTGGTGTCCACGCGGGTGTAGGTGATGCCCAGCTTGGTGAGCACCTTGGTGAACAGGGCGTAGGAGCAGCCGTAGATCACGTCGCCGAACACCACATGGTCGCCGGCCTTCACCACGCTCATCACCGCGGTGGAGATGGCGCCCAGGCCGCTGGCCAGGGAGATGGCCGCCTCGGCGTGCTCCAGGTGGGCGATCTTCTTCTCCAGCTCGTCGTTGTTGGGGTTGCCAAAGCGGGTGTAGACAAAGCCCTCGTCCACATGCTGGTTCAGGTAGACGGCGGTGTCAAAGTCCTCCAGCACATAGGTGGAGGTCTGGTAGATGGGGCTCACATGGGCCATGGCCTGGGGCTTGTAGCTGCCGGTCAGGCGGGCATGCAGCTGCTCGGCATGCAAAACGTCGGTATTGAATTTCATTCTGTTGGCTCCTCCTGTTCTGTTCGATGGGTATCTCATCGCTTTTTCTCTATTATAAAGCGGACGCGGCGGCATGGCAACCGACAGTTTGCCGGAAAATCTTTAAATTTCATCAGACAGTTTGTCGGTTTTCCAGCGGCGCACCCCGCCCGGCCCGGGTGCATATGCTGGGGGTAACGACTGTTTGCAGGAGGGAGCCTATGCCGATCATCTATCTGAGCCCATCCACCCAAGAGTGGAACCCCTATGTGGACGGGGGGACCGAGGAGTACTACATGAACCTGGTGGCCGACGCCCTGGAGCCCTACCTGCTGGCCAGCGGCATCCGCTGGGTGCGCAACACCCCGGAGATGACCGCCGCCTCCTCCATCCGCCAATCCAACCAGGGGCAGTACGCCCTGCATCTGGCGCTGCACTCCAACGCCGCCCCCGAGCTGGAATCCGGCCTGCGCCAGGGGGCGGAGGTCTACTACAGCCCCGGCAGCCAGCAGGGGCTGTGGGCGGCCCAGCTGATCGCCCAGGAGCTCCAGGAGATCTACCCCTATCCCTGGCTGGTGCGGGTGCTGCCCACCACCAGCCTGGGGGAGGTCTCAAAGACCAAGGCCCCGGCGGTGCTGGTGGAGTTTGCCTACCACGATAACCCGGAGGACGCCGCCTGGATCCGGGCCAACATCTCCCAGATGGCCGAGGCGGTGGCCCGGGCGGTCACCCGCTACTTTGGGCTGCCGCTGGTCCAGCCCCAGCCGCCCCGGCAGGGGATGGTCCAGGTGCAGGGCGGCGCTTTGAACATCCGCCAGAAGCCCGACCGGTCTTCGCCGGTGGTGGCCCGGGCCCAAAACCATACCCCCATCACCGTCAACGGCCAGTGGCAGGGATGGGATACGGTGAACTACCGGGGAAAGGTGGGGTTTGCCGACGGGCGGTATATCCGGCTGCCGGAGGAATAGACGAAAACGAGGACCGCGGCGCGGTCCTCGTTTTCCTTTGGGAAGCGAATCAAAAATCAATGGGGAGGTCGTAGTAACAGGCCTTCAGCAGCTTCTCCATCTCCTGCTGGCTGGGCTGGCGGGGGTTGGAGCCGGTGCAGGCGTCGCCGATGGCCAGGGCCGCCACCGAGGGGAGCTTGTCGTTGAACTCCTGCTCATCGATGATGCCGCCCTCATACTCCTTAATGCAGGAGGGG
>DXES01000039.1 GCA_019114825.1 Candidatus Anaerotruncus excrementipullorum | reverse complement strand
TGCCGGACCCGCTCAGCGCGTCCAGGGTCATCTGCACATAGCCGGCCGATTGCAGCGGGCTGGTGAGGCGGATCCAGCTGTCTCCCTCCAAAAGCGGCAGTGCAAACAGCAGGCCGGTGACAAATTGGGAGCTCACATCCCCCGGCAGCAGAAATTCCCCCGGGGTGAGCTGGCCTTGGATGGTAAAGGGCATCTGGAAGCCGGAAAAGGACACCCCGTGCTCCTGCATCTGCTGAGCCAGTACCCCAATGGGCCGCTGGGGCAGCCGTCCATGTCCGGTGAAGGTGGCGGGAACGCCCAACGCGGCCGCCACCGGCAGCAGAAACCGCAGGGTGGAGCCGCTCTCACCGCAATCCAGCACCGCGGGCTGTTGGCTGCAGGCGCCGCCATCTACGAGGATGCCCTCTCCGCAGGACTGCGCCCGGACGCCCATGGCGGTCAGGACCTGTAGGGTGGCCGCCATGTCCTCCGAGGGGGCAATGGGGGAGACCAGGCTCTCCCCCCGGGCCAGGGCGGCGCAGATCAGCGCCCGGTGGGCCGCCGATTTGGAGGGCGGCGCGGCCAGCTCTCCCCGGATTGCGCCGGGGCGCACAACACCGTCAGCCATGCCGTGCCCCCTCCAAAAAGGCGGGAAGCGCCTCTGCCTCCACCGGGTACAGCCGGAACTGCCCGATCCGGTCCAGCACCACTAGGGTGAGCCGGGAGCCGCTGCGCTTCTTGTCCCCCAGGCAGTTTTGGCAGAGGGCGTCCAGGGGGGCGGGGTCGCCGGTGGGCAGCCCATACTGCCGGCAGCAGGCGGCGATCCGCTGGGCGGTGCCCGGCGGGGTGATCCCCCGGCGCTCACAGGCGCCGGTGAGCATCACCATGCCGATGGCCACCCCCTTGCCGTGGCTCAGGGCAAATTGATGGTATTTTTCCAGGGCGTGGCCCAGGGTATGGCCGAAGTTTAAGCACTGGCGCAGGCCGGTGTCCCGCTCATCCTGTTCCACCACCTGCTGTTTCAGCTGGATGCAGCGGGCAATCACCTCCAATAGGTGCTCCCGCAGCTGGCCTTGCTCCAAAAGCCCAAACAGCTCCGGGTCCAAAATGGCTCCGTACTTGATGGCCTCTGCCACCCCGTCGGCAAACGTCTCCTCCGGCAGGGTGCCCAGGGTATCCACATCGCAGACCACCAGGGAGGGCTGCCAGAAGGCCCCCACCAGGTTTTTCCCCTCGGGCAGGTCCACGCCGGTTTTGCCCCCCACCGAGGAGTCGATCATGGCCAACAGGGTGGTGGGCACCTGTACAAACCGCACCCCCCGCAGCCAGGTGGCGGCGGCAAAGCCCGCCAGATCCCCCACGACACCGCCGCCCAGGGCGACCACCAGGTCGCTGCGGGTGATCTGTTCCCGGGAGAAGAACTGGTAGACCTCCTGCACCGTCCCCAGGTGTTTGGAGGCTTCCCCGGCGGGAAAGACGAACTCGGCGGCCTGCCAGCCCTGACGGCGCAGCCGCTCCAGCAGCTGCTGGCCGTAGAGAGGGTCCACGTGGCTGTCGGTGACGATGGCCAGCTTGGGCCGCCGTCCCTCCAGCTGCTCCAACCGGGCGGGGAGCTGCTCCAGCAGCCCCTGCCCCACCAGAATGTCATACGGCCGTCCGGTGTGGACGGTCACAGTGCGAAACAGTTCCATTATAGGGTGGCCTCCTTCCGCTGGCGCCCGTCCTCCAGAAGTTTTGCCAGCCGCTGGGCGTCGCCGGCGGCAATGGCCTCCCGGTACTCCTGCAGGTGGGCGATGATTGTGTCGATCTCTTGGGTGAGATCGTCGGCGTTCTCCAAAAAGAGCTCGGTCCACATGGCGGGGTTCAGGCGCGCCACACGGGTCAGGTCCTTGAAGCTGCCTGCGGAGAACCCCATCTGGCGCAGGGCCTGGGGGCTTTTTACATAGGCGCTGGAGACCACATGGGCCAGCTGGGAGGTAAAGGCGATGATCCGGTCATGTTCCTCCGGGTCGGAGGGGGTGACCCGGCCAAAGCCCAGCTGGAGGAAGAGGGCCTCCAGCCACTGCAGCACGGTGGGCGGCGTCTGCGGGCCGGGGGTGACGATCATGCTGGCCCCCCGGAACAGTTCCGGGTCGGCGTTTTCATATCCCCAGCACTCCTTGCCCGCCATGGGGTGGCCCCCCACATAGCAGAGGTTGTGGCTGTGGCAGAGCTCCCCCAGATGGCGGAAGGGGTAGCGTTTGACCCCGCACAGGTCCATCACCACCGTCCCCGGCCGCAGATACTGGACCCGCTCCTGCAAAAAGGCGACCGCCTGGCGGGGGCAGAGGGCCAAAAACACCAGGTCACAGCGGCCCAGGGCGCTGTCCTCCGGCATCTCATCCACAGCGTGTTCCGCCAGCGCCATCCGGCGGGTGGTCGGATCGGTATCATAGCCCAAAACCCAATTTGAGGTGAACTGTTTCAGCGCCTTGGCAAGGGAACCGCCGATCAGCCCCAATCCGGCAACGCCGACGGTGATCGGATACTCTTTCACATACATAGCCACAACCTCCGAAGACGGTGTATGGGACAATTTGCGGAAATTGCCCTAAAAATCACCTTTCAATTATAGCAAACTACCCAGGGAAAGGGAAGGGCGGATTTGTTTAAGAAATTGGCGGAAGTTCTTGCGGAAACTGTTGCATATTTTCCCAAAATCGCGTAAAATTAAGAAAACACCATTTTTGTATACTTGGAGGTATCCATGGAACAGTATGATATTTTGATCATTGGCGCCGGCCCTGCCGGGATGACCGCCGCCATCTACGGCCAACGGGCGGGATACCGCACCCTCATCCTGGAGGAAGCGGTGCTGGGCGGCCAGATCGCCAACACCCCGGAGGTGGAAAACTATCCGGCGGTGGGGAAGATCAGCGGCGTGGAGCTGGGCATGAACCTCTACAACCAGGTGCTGGAGCAGGGTGCCCAGGTGGAGTTTGACGGCGTGGTCTCCGCCCAGCTGGCCGGGCCGCTGAAAACACTCACCACCCAGTCGGGCAAGGTCTATACCGCCCGGGCGGTGATCATCGCCAACGGCGCCAAGCGCCGCAAGCTGGGCATCCCCGGGGAGGAGGCCTACGCCGGCCGGGGCGTCTCCTACTGCGCCACCTGCGACGGGGGCTTCTTCAAGGGGAAATCCACCGTGGTGGTGGGCGGCGGCAACACCGCCCTGGAGGACGCCCTCTATCTAGCCAACCTGTGTACCCAGGTACACCTGATCCACCGGCGGGATACCTTCCGGGGCGGTAAGGTGCTGGTGGATGCGGTGCTGGCCCGGGAAAACATCCAGGTTCACTACGACACCGTGCCGGTGGAGGTGGTCTCCGCCGACGGCCAGAAGGTGAGCGGCCTTACGGTGCGCAACGTAAAGACCGGCGCCCAGGAGCTGCTGGAGGCGCAGGGGGTGTTTGTGGCCGTGGGCCTGGCGCCGGACAACCAGCTGTTTGCCGGGCAGATCGAGCTGGACCCGGCGGGCTATATCGCCGCCGGGGAGGACTGCAAGACCAATCTGGAGGGGGTATTCGCCGCCGGGGACACCCGCACCAAGACCGTCCGCCAGATCGTCACCGCCGCCGGGGACGGGGCGGTGGCCGCTGCCGAAGCGGGCAACTATCTGATGCGCCAGTAAGGAGGGGGAATCGGTATGGAGGTCTATGAAAAGCTGCAGCGCTGCCTGGAGAGCGTCCGGGCCAAGGTGGACTTTGTCCCCAAAATCGCGGTGGTCCTAGGTTCCGGCCTGGGGGATCTGGCCGACCGGATCCAACAGGTGGCCTGTGTGGACTACAGCGAAATTGAGGGGTTTCCGGTCTCCACCGTGCCGGGACACCGGGGGCGCTTTGTGTTTGGCTATGTGGGCCAGGTCCCTGTGGTGGCGATGCAGGGCCGTGTCCACTACTATGAGGGGTACGCGATCCAGGATGTGGTGCTGCCCATCCGGCTGATGGGCCTGTTGGGGGCGCAGATCCTGCTGCTCACCAATGCCTCCGGCAGCGTGAATTTCAGCTTCTCCGCCGGGGATTTTATGCTGATCACCGACCAGATTGCCAACTTTGTGCCCTCCCCCCTGATCGGCCCCAACCTGGAGCAGCTGGGGGAACGGTTCCCGGATATGAGCGCGGTCTATGACCGGCAGCTCTGCCAGCTCTGGCGCGAGACCGCCCAGGAGCTGGGCATCCCCCTGCAGGAGGGGGTCTACATCCAGCTGACCGGCCCCAATTTCGAAACCCCGGCGGAGGTGCGGATGTGCCGGGCGCTGGGGGCGGACGCGGTGGGGATGAGTACCGCCTGTGAGGCGATCGCCGCCCGGCATATGGGGATGCGGGTGTGTGGGATCTCCTGCATCGCCAACCTGGGCTGCGGGATGACCGACCGGCCGCTGACCCACATCGAGGTGAACGAGACCGCCGACCGGGTGGCGCCGCTCTTCCAAAAACTGGTGCTCCGGGGGCTGGAGAGGCTGGGGCAGCTCCCTTAAATAGCGGTTTGGAGCGGCCGGTCCAGCTTGAAAGCGCCGGTAAAATGTGCTATACTGGTGTACATCTTTGGGACAGGCCCGGCGCTTTGGGCCTGCCGCCGGTATAGACGGATCAACCTGGAGGTTCAGGCTCATGTGGAAAAAATTTTTGGCGGCCGGCTTGGCTGCGGCCACGCTGACAGGGTGCGGTTCCGGCGGCGAAAGCGCCCCTGCACCCCAGCCTGCGGTGACCAGCGCCCCGGTTCCCAGCAGTGCCCCCGCTCCGGAGGAAAACCCCACCCGGGGCGGGGAGGGCGGCCTGCGGATTGCCATTGTCACCAGTCCCTCCACCGTGGAGGACGGCTCCTTTAATCAGGACAGCTACGAAGGGATCCTGGCTTTTATCCAGGAGTACCCGGACGCCTCGGTGACCGCGGTGCAGGAGCCCACGGGGGAGGCGGAGGCCTCGGTGCAGGCGGTGGCCCAGCTGGCGGCCAGCTACGATGTGGTGGTGACGCCGGGGACCCAGTTCGCCGGTGTGGGCGCAGTGGCCCAGGAGTATCCGGACACCGATTTTATCCTGGTGGATACCTTCCCCACCGATGCCCAGGGCCAGGAGGTGGTGCTGGATAACCTCTATGCCATGCGGTTTGCCGGACAGGAGAGCGGCTTTTTCGCCGGCGTGGCCGCCGCGCTGGAGACGGTGACCAACCAGGTGGCGGTGGTCACCGGGATCGCCTACCCCGCCAATGTGGACTGCCAGTACGGCTTTGAGGCGGGGGTCAACTACGCCAACGCCCACTATGGGACCGCTGCCCAGCTGGTGGAACTGCCCGCCTATGCGGGCACCGACCGGACGGGGGCCAACGTGGGCGGCAACTACATCGGCAGCTTTAACGATGCCTCCGGCGGCAGGATGGTGGGGGATGCGCTGATCAGCGCCGGCTGCGACATCCTGTTTGTGGCCGCGGGCCATGCGGGCACCGGCGTGTTCGAAGCGGCCAAGGAGAGCGGCTCGGTCAAGGTGATCGGCTGCGATGTGGACCAGTACAGCCAGGGGGAGACCGAAACGGGCAACATTGTGCTCACCTCGGCGCTGAAGGTCATGGGGCCCAATGTGCAGCGGGTGCTGGAGTCGATCCAGGAGGGCAGCTTCCAAGGGGAAAATGTGCTGCTGGGCGCGGATACCGGTTCCACCGGCTATGTCCATGCGGAGGGCCGCCACCAGCTCTCGGAGGAGACGCTGGCCTGCCTGGAGGAGGTCTATATGCTGGTGCAGGATGGGGCCATCGTCCCGCCCGGCAATTTTAGCGAGGGGAACACCCCGGAGTCGTTCCCCGGCTTGGATTAAAACGATTTTGGGATCCCAACGGAGCGCGGGATGGAGAAAAAGCGGCTTTTCCCTGGAAAATGCCGCTTTTTCCGTGCCGGAGGGGGAGATTTCAACAGCGAGGAGGAGACAGCCTATGAACATCCGCTTTTACAACGCCCGGATCCTGCCCCTGGTGGACGGAAGCCTGGAACTGGTGGAAGGGGAGCTGTGGGTCCAGGGGAACCGGATCGCCTATGTGGGGCCCCGTCGGCCGTTTGACGGGGTGTGGGACCGGGAAATTGACGTGCAGGGGAACCTATTGATGCCCGGCTTCAAAAATGCCCACACCCATTCCCCCATGACCTTCCTGCGCTCCTATGCCGATGACCTGCCGCTGCACGACTGGCTCAACCGGCAGGTGTTTCCCATGGAGGCCAAGCTCTCGGGGGAGGACTGCTACTGGCAGTCCCGGCTGGCGATCCTGGAGTACCTGACCAGCGGCATCACCGCCAATTTTGACATGTATTTTCACCCGGACCAGGTAGCGCAGGCCTCCATCGACAGCGGCTTTCGCACCGTGCTCTGCGGGGATATCAACGACTTTGGCGGCACGGTGGAGGAGATTGAACGCCGTTACCTGCATTTTAACCGCTGCCATGAGCTGATCGGCTACCGGCTGGGCTTCCATGGGGAGTACACCACCGGCGTGCCCATCCTGGAGGGGATGGCGTCGCTGGCGAAAAAATACCATGCCCCGGTCTATACCCACCTGTTGGAGACCCAGGTGGAGTCCACCGGCTGCCTGGAGCGCCACGGCAAAACCCCGGCGGTCTATCTGGACAGCCTGGGCATGTTTGACTATGGCGGCGGCGGCTTCCACTGCGTCTATATGTCCGGCGGCGACCTGGAGGTCTTCCGGGAGAAGGGGCTGTGGGCGGTGACCAACCCGGGCAGCAACTGCAAATTGGCCAGCGGCGTGGCGCCGGTCCAGCGGATGCTGGACATGGGCATCCGGCTGGCCATCGGTACCGACGGCCCCGCCAGCAACAACTGCCTGGATTTCTTCCGGGAGATGTTTTTGGTCACCGGGCTGCAGAAGGTCTACAACCTGGACGCCGCCTCCACCGATGCCGGCCAGGTGCTGCGGATGGCCTGCCAGGGGGGCGCCCAGGCGATGGGGCTCACCCAGTGCGACTGCCTGGCCCCCGGCCAGCTGGCCGACTTGATCGAGATCGATCTGCATCAGCCCAATATGCAGCCGCTGAACAACATTGCGAAAAATGTGGTCTACAGCGGCAGCAAACAGAATGTGAAGCGCACGATGGTGAATGGGAAGCTCCTCTACGAGGAGGGCCGGTTCTTTGTGAACGCCGATCCGGAGGAGATCTACGCCAAAGTGAACGAGAGTATCCGCGCCAAACGCGGGCAATAAGACAGGAGGTCTAGCATGAAGGATCTGGAGCGTATTTGTAAAATCGCGGTGGTACAGGCGTCGCCGGTGCTGTTTGACAAGGAGGCCTGCCTGCAGAAGGCGCTGCGCCTGGCCGGGGAGGCGGCGGACCAGGGCAGCCAGCTGGTGGTCTTTCCCGAGCTGTTTATCCCCGGTTACCCCTATGGGATGACCTTTGGCTTTGTGGTGGGCGCCCGGCAGGAGCCGGGACGGCTGGATTGGAAACGGTACTATGACAATTCGGTGGTGGTGCCCGGGCCGGAGACCCAGCAGCTGGGGGCGCTGGCCCGGGAGCGGGGGATCTACCTGAGCATCGGCGTCTCTGAGCGGGACACCGAAACCGGCACCCTCTACAACACCAACCTGATCTTTACGCCGGAGGGGGAGCTGGCCAGCGTCCACCGGAAGCTCAAACCCACCGGCAGCGAACGGGTGGTCTGGGGGGATGCCAATAAAGGCTATTTCCCGGTGGTGGATACCCCCTGGGGGGTCATGGGCAGCCTAATCTGCTGGGAGAGCTACATGCCGCTGGCCCGGGTGGCCCTCTATGAAAAGGGCCTCACCATCTACCTCTCCCCCAATACCAACTACAACCCCGAGTGGCAGGCCACCGTCCAGCATATTGCCCTAGAGGGGAAGTGCTATTTCATCAACTGCGATATGTTCTTCACCCGCGCCGACTACCCCCAGGACCTGCACTGCCCGGAGGAGTTGGCAAAGCTGCCGGAGATTGTCTGCCGGGGCGGCAGCTGCATTGTGGATCCCTACGGCCACTATGTGGTGGAGCCGGTCTGGGACCGGGAGGAGATCCTCTATGCGGATCTGGAGATGGAGAAGACCGCAATGAGCCGGATGGAGCTGGACGTGTGCGGGCACTATGCCCGCCCGGATGTGCTCCGGCTGTCGGTCCAGGAGGCGTAGCCCTTCAGAAGGAGAGCACTTTGCAGGCCCCCGGCACGGATACCGGCCGGGGGCCTGCGGTCGGGTTTAAAATTCTTAGAGAAACCGGGTGGCACTTGTGAGAGAAAGAGAAAAAGTGACCCAGGAGGAGATGTTCCGCAGCCTGCCCATCCCCAAGGCGCTGCGGATCATGATCCTTCCGGCGGTGACCAGCCAGCTGATCGTTTTGATCTACAACATGGCCGACACCTTCTATGTGGGGCAGACCGGCAACCCCTATATGGTGGCCGCCACCTCCCTGATCCTGCCGGTGTTCAACATCTCCCTGTGCCTGGCGGGCCTGGCGGGGATCGGCGGCGGCGCGCTGATCGCCCGGCTGTTGGGGCAGGGGCGTCAGGAGGAGGCCCGCCGGATCAGCGCATTTTCCCTCTATCTGGGGGTGCTGATCGCCGCCCTCTTCTCGGTGGGGATGGCCGCCTTTATGGGGCCGGTGCTGAACCTTTTGGGAGCGGGGGAGAACACCTACCAGTATGCCCGCCAGTACGCCCTATGCGTGATTGTGGCCGGCGGGATCCCCACGGTGCTCTCCAATGTGCTGGCCAACCTGATCCGCAGTATCGGGCGCTCCAAGGAGGCCGGCTTCGGCATTATCCTGGGCGGCCTTCTGAATATTGCCCTGGACCCGCTGTTCATGTTTGTGCTGCTGCCAAAGGGGTACGAGGTGTTGGGGGCGGGCGTGGCCACCTGCCTTTCCAACTGCATTGCCTGCCTGTTCTTTTTGGTGGTTGTGGCCCGGATGGGGAGCGGGTCGGTCATCACCTTCAACCCCCGGGTGGGCCTGGCCCAGCGGGAGAACCTCCTCTCGGTGTTTGCGGTGGGCATCCCCTCGGCGGTCACCACCTTCCTGTTTGACCTGGACTATGTATTTATTGACAAGCTGATGGTCAGCTACCACGACCTGGCCCTGGCCGCCATTGGGATTGTGCTCAAGGTGGAGCGGTTCCCGCTGAATGTGGGGGTGGGTATCTGCCAAGGGATGATGCCGCTGGTGGCCTACAACTATGCGGCGGGCAACCAGAAGCGGATGGATGACGCCATTCATCTCTCCCGCACGGTGGGACTGGTGGTAGCGGGGATCAGCATCCTGCTGTACGAGCTGTTTGCGGTGCAGTTTGCCCATCTGTTTATCGCCGACCCCCAGACGGTAGAGCTGGCCTCCACCTTCCTGCGGATCCGGGTGCTGGCCACCCCGCTGATGTTCCTGAGCTTTTTCACCGTCTACCTGTTCCAGGCGTTTGGAAAGGGGCGGATCTCCCTTTTCTTGGGCGTGACCCGCTGGCTGGTGCTCAATATCCCCATGCTGTTCATTTTAAATAGGATTTTTGGCATGTATGGGATCGTCTGGTCCCAGGTCACGGCGGATTTCATCAATGTGATCCTCTCCTTCTATGTGTTTTTCAAATGCCGGCCCCGCTTTTTGGAGCCGGAGAAGGCCCATTGAGTATACAGGCCTGGCCAAACGGCCGGCAAGCCCTCCGGGGCTTGCCGGCCGTTTGGCTGTTTTGGGATTTTAAGAGAATTGTAAGAATTTTGTCGAACCTCCTGAAAGAAGTTTCCTGTATGGTAAAGGCAAAGGATGGTTGCCAAATGGGAGGGGTGTGGTACAATGTGAAGGTACGGGTCGCTGCCGGGCGGCTGGGCGGCAGATGCCAGGCGGAAAAGAAGATAGGGGAGGCGCAGGGTACAATGGGTGAGCGTTATCACGTGCTGGTGGTGGATGATGACCGGGAGATTGTGGAGTCGATCGCCATCTATCTCAGCAGGGAAAATTTGGAGATCTACCGGGCGTACGATGGCCTGCAGGCGCTGGAGGTGTTGGCCTCCAACACCATCCACCTGATCCTGTTGGATGTGATGATGCCCAAAATGGACGGCATCAAGGCGATGCTCAAGATCCGGGAGCAGAACAACATCCCCATCATCCTAGTCTCCGCCAAAAGCGAGGACACCGACAAAATTTTCGGCCTGGAGTTCGGTGCGGACGACTATATCACCAAGCCGTTTAACCCGTTGGAGCTGATCGCCCGGGTGAAAAGCCAGCTGCGCCGGTATTTTACCCTGGGCACGGCGGTGGACGCGGGGGGCACCTCGGAGGTGCTGCGCTGCGGCGGGTTGGAGCTGGATGTGCATCAAAAGCAGCTGAAGGTGGATGGGGAGGAGGTCAAGCTCACCCCCATTGAATACAAGATCCTGGAGCTGCTGCTGCGCAACCAGGGGCGGGTGTTCTCCATATCGGAGATCTACGAGCGGGTGTGGAACGAGCCCAGCTTTGCGCCGGAAAATACGGTGGCGGTACACATCCGCCGCATCCGGGAGAAGATCGAAATCAACCCAAAGGAACCGAAATACTTAAAGGTGGTGTGGGGCATTGGATACAAAATTGAAAAAGCGTAGGCCGGGGGTCACCTTCGGATTTTTCTTTGCGGCGGTGAGCGTCCTGCTGGCGGCGGCCCTGGTGGGCGGCGCCCTGTGGCTCTCCGGCGCCGCCCGGCTGGACTATAAGGACACCGTGCGCTATAAGGCCGGCCTGTCGTCCATCTTCCGGGAACTGGGGCAGCTGGGCAGCGGCCGGGCGGGGGGAGAGGCCCTGGAGTGGGAGGGGACAAACCTCTCCTATCTGGTGGAGTCGGTGGATGGCGGCCTCTGGGGGGCCAACAACGACGCCCTCAGCACCCAGGAACTGTATGAGCAGCTGCAGGAGGGATACGGCCGCCAGCAGTACGACCACATCTTCCTGTACCAGGACGGCGTTTTGCAGGAGCAGGAGCGGCTGCACTATGGGGACCGCTCCCACCGGTACGACCTGACCCAGGAGTACCCCCCTTATGGGGGCTTGGAGGCGCTGGCCGGGGAGCAGCCCCAGGCGGGGGAGCTCTCCTTCGCCTTTGGCGTCCGTGCGGAACAGAACCTGCGCAACACGGGCATCCTCTATGAGGCCTA
Source organism: Candidatus Anaerotruncus excrementipullorum (assembly GCA_019114825.1). GTDB lineage: Bacteria > Bacillota > Clostridia > Oscillospirales > Ruminococcaceae > Anaerotruncus > Anaerotruncus excrementipullorum. The sequence continues at coordinate 2,988 of DXES01000039.1, read as the reverse complement.
CTACACCTGGTACCAGGTTGCCTTGGTGCTGGCGGTGCTGGCCGTGTTGGCCGTGCTGGCGCTGTTGGTCCTATTGGTGACGCTGGTAAAGCACCGCTCCCTGGGCCTGGCCCACCGGGCCATCGCCTACGGGGTCAACCATCTGTGGGTGGAGGTGAAGCTGCCCACCCTGCTGCTGGCCGCTACCGTCTGCTGTTGGATGGCGGTGGAGGTGGTGGACATGCAGACCCCGGCGGTGCCGGGCACCGCCCTGGCACTGGGGTGCTTCTGGTGGTGCTGGCTGCTGTTCACCGACCTGGCGGTGAACGGGAAGGCGTTCTTTACCCGCAACATCCTCAATTCGGCGCGCAAGCTGCTGCGCAGCCTGGAGAGCGGCTATCCGTTTTTGGCCCGGATGAAACGCCGCCTGGCCCTCTTTTTGGGCATGGAGGTGGCGGTTGTGGTGCTGCTGGCCCTCTGTGCCGCAGGGGTGCTGTTCGGGCTGGGGAACTATGCGGAGTTGTCTTTGATCCTGCTGTTCCTCATGGTGGTGCTCACAGCGGTGGGCATGGGGCTTTTGGTGCTCTACATCCGGCAGTACAACCGGAATCTGGATGAGTTCGCCCTGGTGAACGACTACGCCCAGGCCATCCGCCAGGGTACCGCCCGGGAGCCGCTGCGGCTGGAGGGGGACTTCGCCCCCCTGGCGGACAACCTCAACTGTATCCACAGCGGCATCAGCCAGGCGGTGGAGGAGCGGGTGCGCAGCGAGCAGATGAAGGTGGAGCTGATCACCAACGTCTCCCACGACTTGAAAACCCCCCTCACCTCCATCATGAACTATGTGGACCTATTGGCCCGGGAACAGCTGCAGCCCGACTACTGCAACGACTACGTGAAGGTGCTGGAGCAGAAATCCGAGCGGCTGAAGAATATGATCCAGGACCTCTTTGAAATCTCCAAGGCCAACAGCGGCAACATCGACCTGCATCTGGAGCGGCTGGATGTGGTGGCGCTGGTGGAGCAGACGCTGGCGGAGATGGGGGAGCGCACCGGCCCCGCCGGGGTGGAGGTAAAGACCCAGTTTGCGGTGCAGAGCCTGAGCGTCTATGCGGACGGCAAAAAGCTGCACCGGGTGTTTGAAAACCTGCTGGGCAACGCTTTGAAATATGCCCTGGCGGGTACCCGCATCTACCTCACGGTCTCCCAGGAGGGGGAGATGGCGGTGATCTCCTTCAAGAATGTCTCCAGCTACGAGATGAACTTCACCGCCCAAGAGATTGTGGAGCGGTTCCAGCGGGGGGACCCCGCCCGGGCCACCGAGGGCAGCGGTCTGGGGCTGGCCATCGCTAAGAGCTTTGTGGAGCTGTGCGGCGGCACCCTCTCCATCGAGCTGGATGGGGACCTGTTCAAAGCCATCGTCCGGGTGCCGCTGGCGGATGCCTTCCGTACCTTCTCCCCCAGTGCGCCCCAGCCGGAGGAGTTTCAACCGGAGGCCCCTCAGCCAGAGGAGGCGCCGGAGCAGGCGCCCGCCGGACCGGAGGATCCCCAGCCGGCCATTTCTGAGGAACCTCCGGAGGCATAGGCTTTCCATAGATCCCTTTGCGGGAGCTGCCCGGCAGTCTGCCGGGCAGCTCCCTCTGTTTAGTCATTTGCCGTGCTGCCCCTGCATAGAGATAGGGCAGGGGGGAAGGCAGATGATTATTCACACGGTCCAACCGGGGGAGACCCTTCGCTCGATCGCCCAGCGGTATGGGGTGCTTGCCCAGCAGCTGCTGCGGGATAACGGCATCCCGGCGGGGGAGTCGTTGGTGCCGGGGCAGACGCTGGTGGTGCTCCACCCGGACCTGCTCCACACGGTGCAGCCGGGGGACACCCTCCATGCCATCGCCAGGGCCTACGATGTTACCGTCAATGAACTCTACCGCAACAACCCGGGCCTGGTGCTGCAAAACCAGATCTTCCCTGGGGAGACGCTGGTGATCCGCTATGACCAGAGGCGGATGGGCGCCCTCTATACCGGGGGCTACGCCTATCCCACCGTGGACCTGGAGCTGCTGCGCCAAACCCTGCCCTATATGAGCTACCTGATGCCGTTCACCTATGAGCTCACCGAGGAGGGCGGGCTGCGGCCGCCGGAGGACGCCCCCCTGGTGGAGCTGGCGCTCCAGATGGGGGTGAGCCCGCTGCTGCATCTGTCCAACCTGCGGGAGCCCTATGGGTTTGACAGCGACGTTGCCCACCTGGTGCTCGCCGACCCCTCGCTCCAGGAGCGCCTGGTGGAGGAGGTACTGTCCGCAATAGAGCAGCGGGGTTATCTGGGGGTGGATCTGGATTTTGAAAACATCTATGGGGTGGACCGGCTGCGCTATCCCCAGCTGATCCGGCGGCTTCACGACCGGCTGAGTCCCTACGGCTACGAGGTGCTGGTGGCTCTGGCCGCCAAGACCAGCGACAGCGCCGCCGGGCCGCTGGTGGAGGGCCACGACTACCAGGCGGTGGGGGAGGCGGCGGATATGGTGCTGCTGATGACCTATGAATGGGGCTACCGGGAGGGGCCGCCCATGGCGGTGGCCCCCATCGGCAGCGTGCGGGAGGTGCTGGACTATGCGGTTACCCGGATCCCGCCGGGGAAGCTTTTGTTGGGCATCCCCAACTACGGCTATGACTGGCCTCTGCCGTTCGCGGCGGGGGAGACCCAGGCCCGTTCCCTTTCCAACCCCCAGGCGGTAGAGCTGGCCCGCCAGGCGGGCGTGGCGATCCAGTACGACAGCGCCGCCCAGGCCCCTTGGTTCCGCTATTGGAGCGGGGATACCGAGCATGAGGTGTGGTTCGAGGATGCCAAAAGCATCCGGGCAAAATTGGAGCTGGTGGGGGAGTATGGCCTGCGGGGGGTGGGCTATTGGAACCTGATGCGCCCGTTCCCCCAAAATTGGCGGGTGCTCAACGCCCTCTATGAGATTGAGCAGCGGCATTTTTGAGAGGTAACAGCCGCCGGGCAGCATTGTG
>DXES01000038.1 GCA_019114825.1 Candidatus Anaerotruncus excrementipullorum | reverse complement strand
GCTTCGGCCAGGGAGGCCTGCACCCGGTCCAGCAGCCCGCTTTTTACCGCGCTGCCCCCGCCATAGACCACCAGCGCCCGGCTGCCGCCGGACTGCCGGACCTGGGGGCCGGCCTGCAGCTCGGTATCCGGGCCGAAGAGCACCAGGGTGGGGGAATGAAAGGTAAACGTCTGCATCAAAAGACCTCCTTTTTTGTGGAAATTTTTCCGTCAGATTTATGCTAAGGGCTGGCGGGGGATTTGTCAAGGGGGGGATGGGGGCAAAAAATTCCCCTTTTTTGGTAGAATTTAGAAACAAATGGAATTTTCGAAAGGTTTTGGCAACTGTCCCATAAAAAGCCCTTTTTATGGGGCGGTTTTTGTGTTATTCTGTAGATATGAGGAGGTGAATGGCCATGCCGAAGGGTTCCAACCAGAAACTGAAACTGCTGTATCTGATGAAGATCCTCTTGGAACGCACCGACGAGGTCCACGCCATCACCCTCTCGGAGGTGCTGGAGGCGCTGGAGGGCTATGGCGTGACCGCGGAGCGCAAGAGCATCTACGATGACCTGGAGGCGCTGCGGCTCTACGGCCTGGACGTGGTGCGCCAGGGGCGGTACTACTTTGTGGCCAACCGGGAGTTCCAGCTGCCGGAATTGAAGCTGCTGGTGGATGCGGTCCAGTCCTGCAAATTCATCACCCAGAAAAAATCCGCCCAGCTGATTAAAAAGCTGGAGGGGCTGGCCAGCACCCACGAGGCCCGGGTGCTCCAGCGGCAGGTGTATGTCTCCAGCCGGGTAAAGACCGGCAACGAGCAGGTCTACTACAACATCGACCGGCTCCACGACGCCATCGCCCAGGAGGTCCAGATCGACTTCCTCTACTTCGAGTGGCAGCTGGACTATGCCGTCCAGGGCGCCCTGCGCAAATCCTACCGCCGGGAGGGGGCGCGCTACCGGGTGAGCCCCTGGGCCTTGACCTGGGCGGACGAAAACTACTACCTGATCGCCTACGACCCCGCCGCCAACGACATCCGCCACTACCGGGTGGACAAGATGGAGGACATCTGCATCACCGGCCTGCCCCGGGAGGGCCAGCGCCAGTTCGAGCGGTTCGACGTGGGGGTGTATACCAGCAAGCTGTTCGGCATGTTCGGCGGCGAGGAGCAGGAGGTCCGGCTCCAGTTCTCCAACCGGCTGGTGGGGGTGGTGGTGGACCGGTTCGGCCGGGACCGGGTGTTCTCCCGGGTGGACGGGGAACACTTCGCCGTCACCATCCGGGCGGTGGTCAGCCCCCAGTTCCTCTCCTGGCTGTTTAGCTTCGGCCAGGAGGCGGTGGTCCTCTCCCCCAAGCCGGTGGCCGACCAGCTGCGCCGGATGGCCCTGCTGGTGGCCCAGCAGTACCCCCATTGACCTTCGAAGGGACCGACAGACGCCCGCAGGCAGCCGCCTGCGGGCGTCTATTTTGCCCCGGGGTTTAGTCCTTTTTATGGTACACCCCCTCTGGTAAACTAAGAGTAGAGAGAGGAGGGAACCAAAATGGGCGCCTTGGTTTGGCTATTGGCGGTGGGCTGGTTCGGCCTGTATATCCGCGGGGAATGCCTGCGGGAGGGCGAAAAGGGCTACCGGGAACAGACGGCCTGGCTGGACCGCCGGGCCGGGCGGAAAGGAGCGGTTGGAATGGGCGGCTACCGGATGGTATATGTGCGGGAACATGTGGAGGTCTACGACGAAAACGGCCGGTTCTGGTTTTCGGCGGACACCCGGGAGGAGGCCCTGCGGGACCTGGAGGAGCTGGCGGCTTAACCGGCCGCCCCTTCCATGGGGGTCCAGGGGTTGACAAACACCTGGTTGACGCTCAGGGCAAAGTGCAGATGGGGGCCGGTGGAAAAACCGGTGGAGCCCACCCGGCCGATCTGCTGGCCCTGTTCCACCCGGTCCCCTGCGGCCACATTCAGGCCGTTCATGTGGTAGTACCAGCTCTTGAGCCCCAGGCCGTGCTCGAGGACCACCGTATAGCCGGTGAGCTGCAAAAACCCGGCGAACTGCACCCGCCCGGCGGCGGTGGCATATACCGGGTCATCCTCCCCGGCGGCAATGTCGATCCCCCCGTGGCGGGAGGGGGTGGGGTCGTTGTTGGTGTAGCGGATGCAGCCGAACTCGGTGGTGATGGGGCCCTGGGCGGGCATCAAAAACGGCCCCTCCCAATACCGCTGGGGGTCGCTCTCCGGCTTGAGGGGCTCGATCAGCTGGTTCCACTCGGCATTGGCCGCCGCGCTGCCGGCGGTGTCCTCCACGGTGGACTGGTCCACCACCAGGTGCTGCACCTCAAATTCCCGATCGGCCGCCGTGAACGGCAGCGTAAACACCTGCTCCCCCGCCCGGACGGTGAGGGGGTACTCCCCGGGGGCGGTGGTATACCGGATGGGCAGCAGGGCGGTGAGCCGGTCCCCATCGGGGAAAAACCGGGGGGAAAAATTGAGGCCGCTCTCCACCGTCAGCTCCAGCCCGTCCACATACCGGGCATGGAGGGTGAGCACATCCCCAATGGGGGCGGAGGAGGTCTCCAGCCAGACCTGGGGCGGCAGAGCGTAACGGAGGGGAAAGTCATAGGAGGTTTCCCCCACCCGGGCCAGACAGCGGTAGAGGCCGTTTTGGGCCGGTTGGAAGGCCGCCAGCTCCTGGGGGCTGCCTTGGAACACCGTCTCCCCCTCCAGCTGGAGGGCAATCAGGGGGCTGTCCGCCGCCACCTGGGGCAGAGCGGCGGGATCGGTGACCTCCAGCTCCTGTTGGGAGACCCCGGCGGGGATCTCCCAGGCCTGCTGCCCAATCTGCACCACCAGGGCGGGGGCGGGCTGGGCGGCAGAGGTTCCGGCGCCGGAGGCGGGCTGGGAGGAGCTGGCGGCCGGCTGGGAGGAGCCGGCAGAAGCCGGGGATGCTCCGGAGGAAGCGGGCGGCTGCTGGCGGGCACAGCCGGCCAACAGCAGGCAGGCGGCCAGGGCGGCCGCGGTCAAGCGGTTTTGTAGGCACATGGGGATGGCACCTCCTGGGGATCGGGTG
>DXES01000037.1 GCA_019114825.1 Candidatus Anaerotruncus excrementipullorum | reverse complement strand
TGCTGCTGGTGGATGGGGTGGACCTGGCGGAGGTGTTTGGCATCCAGGGGTTTGCCGGGCGCTCGGTGGAGGAACCGGCGGGGGAATCCAACATGCGGGGCTCCCGGGAGGGGTTTGTGGAGCGGCTGCGGCCCAATTTTTCCCTGGTGCGCCGCCGGCTCAAGACCCCCGACCTGATCTTTGAGATGGTCACCCTGGGCACCAAGAGCCGCACCGATGGGGCGCTGGTCTATCTAAAGGATACCGTCTCCCCGGAGCTGCTGCGCCAGATCCGCCAGCGGCTGGCCCGGGTGCAGATGGATGTGGTGCTGGAGACCGGCTACCTCCAGCCGTTTTTGGAGCGGCGTCCCCTCTCCCTCTTCAGCGGTGTGGGGGTGACCGAACGGCCGGACACCCTCTGCGCCAAGGTGGCGGAGGGGCGGGTGGGCCTGCTGCTGGACGGCACCCCCTATGCCCTGGTGATGCCCTACCTGTTTGGGGAAAACTTCCAGAGCCTGGACGACTACTCCCACCGCCCCTATTTCGCCACCCTGATCCGTTGGCTCAAATACGGCTCCTTCCTGCTCACCGTGCTGCTGCCGGGGCTGTATGTGGCGGTGGGCAGCTTCCACCCGGAGCTGCTGCCGCCCACCCTGCTTATGGACCTGGTGGTGAGCCAGGAGACCACCCCCTTCCCGTTGGCGCTGGAGGCGCTGTTCACCTTTTTCATCTACGAGATTGTCCGGGAGGCGGGGCTGCGGATGCCCCGCTCGGTGGGGCATGCGGTCTCCATCGTGGGGGGCCTGGTGATCGGGGACGCGGCGGTGAGCGCCGGGCTGATCGGCGCGCCCATGGTGATCGTGGTGGCCATCACCGCCATCAGTGCCTTTGTGGCCCCCGCCCTCTACGAGCCGGTGACGGTGCTGCGGTTTGCCTTCCTGCTCACCGGCGGGCTGCTGGGGGTGTTTGGGGTGACGCTGGGGTTCTGTGCGGTGGTGGTGAACCTGTGCGCCGTCAACCCCTTCGGGGTACCGGCGGCCAGCCCCGCCGCCCCCCTCTCCCCCTATGCCCTGCGGGATGTGGGGGTCCGGTGGGGGTGGCGCCTGCTCTCCCGCCAGGACCTGCGGGTGCAGGACCTGGCGGGCAGCGATCTGCGCAGCGAAGGGGGGACGGCGGATGGGAACTGAGCCCCGCCGGATCTCTGGCCCCCAGCTGGTGGCCGCCCTGTCGGCCTCCCAGGTGTTCACCCTCTTCACCTATGTGCCCAGCCGGCAGAGTGCCCCCGGCCAGGTGACCCTGCTGGCCATCCCCCTGTCCGCGGCGGCCTGCTGTCTGTTGGCGGCGCCGCTTTTGCGGATGCGAAGGACCTGCGGCCCCGACCTGCTGGCCGAGTGCGGGCGGCTGGGCAGGCCGTTTGCGGGGGCGGCGGCCCTGCTGCTGGGGCTGTTCTGCCTGCTGCAGGCGGCGGGCGGCTGCGCCCATTTCGCCTTCTTTATGACCAGCAGCGTCTATCAGACCGCCAGCCGGTGGCTGTTCATCTGCGTCCTGCTGGCGGTGGGGGGCTATGCCGCCAGCCTGGGGGCGGAGGCGGTCTTCCGGGCGGGCTCGCTGCTGTTTGCCCTCCTGCTGGCGGTGGTGGTGCTGATGCTGGCGGCCCTGCTGCCCGAATTGCACCTGCGCCAGCTCTACAACCCCTTGGCCCAGGGGTGGGAGCCGCTGGCTCGCTCAACCGTCCGCTCAGCCGCCCAAAATGCCGAGCTGGTGCTGTTGGCGCTGCTGCTGCCCCGGTGCGGCCCCGGGCGGGATGGCTGGCGGTTGGCGGGACTGTTGGGGATCACCGCCCTGTTCTACGAGCTGTTCACCTTCGCCACCCTGACGGTGCTGGGGGACTATGCCCGGCTGCGGCTGTTCCCGCTGCATACCCTGGCCACCGTGGCGGAGGCCTCAGTGCTGGGGCGGATGGACCTGCTGCACATCGTGCTCTGGAGCGCGGTGGGCTTTTTGCGGGTGACCCTCTATCTATATGGGGCGGCGGTCTGCCTGCGGCGGCTGGCCGGGCGGCTGCCCCTGGGGGCGGCGGTGGCTGTCTGTGCCCTGGGGGCGGGGGCCTGCGCCCTGGCGATCCCCCGGGGGGTGTGGGACGCCGGCTCCCCGGCGGCGCTGGTGGCGCTGGCCCTGCTGGTGGCCGGCCTGCCGCTGGCGGTGTTGGTGAAAAAGCGGCTTTCTGAAAGGAGGGAGGGGCCATGAGACGGCTGTGGGGCGTTCTGCTGGCGGTATTGGCCCTCTCGGGGTGCATCCCCACCGTCTCCCTCAACGACCGGGCGATGATCCGGGCGGTGGCGGTGGACCTCCTGGAGGATGGGCGCTACCAGGTGACGCTGCAGGTGAACGAGGCGGCGGACGGCAGCAGCGAGAACGGCGGCCCGGAGCAAACCGCCCTCACCGAGACCGGCCGGGACCTGACCGAGCTGCTCTCCCGGGCGTCGGTGAGCCGGGGCAAGCAGATGTTTTTGGGCAGCGCCCGGCTGATTTTGGTGGGGGAGCAGCTGGCCCGGGAGGACCTGCTGCCCGCCCTGCGGTTTTTTAACGCCACCCAGCAGGTGGCCCCCACCATCGCGGTGGCGGTGGTGCGGGGGGAGGCGGGGGAGCTGATCCATGCGGGGGAGGAGGCGGGGCAGTTTTCCGCCGACGGGGTGCTGGATGTGCTCCACAAGGCCCAGGAGGCGGGCTATGCCCCTGCCAGCCGGATGCTGGACTTTTTTGCCCAGGAGCAGTCCCAGGGGGGCGCCCCCCAGCTGGCGGTGCTGGAGCTGGAGCGCCACGAACCGCCCCCGGAGGCGGCCCAACCGGACCAGCTGGGCGGCGCCGGCCGCACCGCCGATAAGCTGCGGGTGGCGGGTTCCGGCCTCTTCCGGGCGGGGCGGATGGAGGCTGTTTTGACCCCCGCCCAGACCCGGGGGCTCCAGTGGCTGGGGCTGGATGGCCGGATGGAGGCCACCCCGCTGTCGGTGGAGCTGCCGCTGGGGGGGCTGGCGGCGGCAAACGCCTACCTCCAGCGGGCAACCGTCCGGGCCGGGGAGGCGGGGGGCCTGCCGGAATTCTCCATCCGCCTGCAGGTCAGAGCCGCCGTTTTGGAACTGCCGGAGGACCTGGGCCCGGGCTGGGAGGAGCAGGTGGCCGCCCTCCAGGAGCGGGCGGTCCGCCGGGAGGTGGAGGAGGCCCTGGCGGCCACCGCCGGGCAGGGGTGGGACCCCTGCGAGCTCTACCAGCTGGCCCGGCAGCAGGCCCCCGGCTGTTACTGGGGCCACCAGGAGGACTGGGGGGAACAGCTGGCCCGGGCACGCTTTCGGGTGGAGGTGGACTGCCAGGTGATCCACACCGGCGGGGCGGCCCGGCGGGACCAGTAAAAAACCCGGGGACCGCAGCTGGGCGCGGTCCCCGGGGGGATGAAGGTCTATAGGTGGATGATCCGGAAGGGGGTCTGGGTCTGGACGCACTGGTTCAGGGTGTAGGCGGTGCCGGGGGAGTGGCCGTCCCAGAAGGCCAGCACCAGGTCGGCCTGCTGGACGATCTGGTTATCCCGGAGCAGGGGGGCCATACGGCCGTAGGTCTGGTAGTCCGGCCGCAGCACCCGGATGGGCAGGTGCAGCAGCCGGGCGGCCTCCTCGGCCAGGGTGTCCACCCCGCCGGCGCCGCCGCTGAGGAGCATGGAGGTGTTGACGGGGATCTGGGCGATGATCTCGTCCAACGTGAGCGCCTGGGCGTCCCGGGAACCCACCACCGCGATCTTCATAGCCCGCCCTCCTCCCATAAAAGCTACCCCCAGCATAGCACACCGCGGCAAAAAATGCCAGCCTATTTTCCGGGCATTTCCGCCGCCCGCCCCGCGGCGGCCGGCGGGATGCCAAAAATCATTGCAGTTATTCCCCGCAATAATCCTTCCCTGCCGGGACAGAGTAAGACCGTGACCAAACCAAAAACGCAGGGGGAAAAATTTATGAGAGAGCATTACAAACGGTTTGCCCGGGTGTTTTGCGCCGTGGTGGCCGCGGTGCAGGCGGTGGCGCTCTATACCCAGGCGACCCTACCCAACCAATTTTACGTAGTGGCGGGCCAGACGCTGAGCATCCGCTCCTCGCTGCCCATCACCACCCAGCCCGCCCGGGACAGCCTGCCCGGCGAGGCCTACGACGCCCCGGGCAACAGCTACAATGTGGACCTGAAGCTGCCCGGCGGCATCGGAGTCAAGCAGGTCCAGGTCCAGGTGGTGGACCGGGAGCTGGTGATCCCCGGGGGCAACCCCTTCGGCATCAAGATGTTCACCGAGGGGGTGATTGTGGTGGGCATGAGCGACATCTCCAGCGGGGGGAAGGCCCAAAACCCCGCCCGGGAGGCGGGCATCCGGGTGGGGGATATCATCACCTCCATGGACGGCCGGGCGGTGCACACCAATGAGGATGTGGGCCAGGCGGTTGCCGCAAGCGGCGGCCGGCCGGTGGCGGTGGCGCTGGAGCGGGCGGGCCGGGAGCTCACCTTCCAGCTGGAGCCGGTGCAGGGGACCGACGGGGTCTACCGGGCGGGCATCTGGGTGCGGGATTCCTCCGCCGGCATCGGCACCATGACCTACTATGACCCCTCCACCCAGGTATTTGCGGGGCTGGGCCACGCCATCTGCGATGTGGACACCGGGGAGATCATGCCCCTGCACTCGGGAGAGATTGTGGATGTGGAGATCACCGGGGTGAACCCGGGGGCCAGCGGCGCCCCGGGGGAGCTGCGGGGGAGCTTTTCCGGCCAGGCCACGGGGGAGCTGCTGGTCAATTCCCAGGTGGGCATCTTTGGCCGCGGCCAGGCGCCGGAGGACCACGCCCAGCTGGTGCCCCTGGCTATGAGCAGCGAGGTACAGGAGGGCCCGGCCACCATCTACTGTACCCTGGAGGGGCAGCAGGCCCAGGAGTATGACATCCTCATCGAGCGGATCAGCCTGGCGGAAAACAACCCCACCAAGAATATGGTGCTGCAGGTGACCGACCCGGCGCTGCTGGAGAAGGCGGGCGGGATCGTCCAGGGGATGAGCGGCAGCCCCATCCTGCAGGATGGGAAACTGGTGGGCGCGGTGACCCATGTTTTTGTCAACGATCCGACAAGGGGATACGGGATCTTTGCTGAAAATATGCAGCGGATGTCCAAAACTGTCGAATTTTAGGGAAAAATTACAAAATTATTTATATAAATTGCTAAAATTTTGAAATGCGGATTCTCCATAAAAACTGTAGAAACGCAGTTGTCATGGGAGAGGAAAAATGATAAAATTATCTCAAGGGTCGTCGATACGATGAGGAGAGGGAGCCTTTGAGGGAAGCAAAACTTGTTATAATTGTGGAAAGTGAAGGCGGCTACAGCGGAAAGTGCGGTTCTCTGCTGAAATCCTACGGCCTGCAGGTGCTGACCTGCCCGCGGGACGGCGCAAAGGTGCTCCAATGCATCAAGCAGGAGCAGCCGGACGTGGTGCTCCTGGAGCTGTTCATGCCCAAGCTGGACGCCCTGGAGGTGGTCCGCCTGCTCAAGAAGGACCCGCCGCCCACCATGCCCCAGTTCCTGGTCACCAGCGCCTTTATGAATTCCCACCTGGAGCAGGAGGCCATGGAGGCGGGGGTCAGCTACTGTTTCCTGCAGCCCTACGACCCGGAGATGATGGCCGAACGGATCGCCCACATCGCCAAGGCCCCGGCCCAGCAGCAGAGCGGCGTCAGCCGGGCGGACCTGGAGCTGATCATCACCGAGATCATCCACCAGATCGGCGTGCCCGCCCACATCAAGGGCTACCACTATGTGCGGGAGTCGATCGCCCTGGCGGTGGAAAACCCGGAGATCCTCCACTCGGTGACCAAGCAGCTCTACCCCGAGGTGGCCAAGCAGTTCCACACCACTGCCTCCCGGGTGGAGCGGGCGATCCGCCACGCCATCGAAGTGGCCTGGGACCGGGGCGATGTGGACACCCTGAACAGCTATTTCGGCTACACCATCCACAACGGCCGCGGCAAGCCCACCAACAGCGAATTTGTGGCCATGATCGCCGACAAGATCCAGCTCAAGCTGCGCAAAGCCTATTGAAAGCGCCAATCCATCCCCCCGGGGCCGCCGGCCCCGGGGGGATTTTGCCTGTTTTTGCCCGGCTGGGCTTTACGCCGGGGCGGCTGCTGTGGTATACTGGCTCCGTCCATTTAAAAAGCGGAGGGGGGGAAAAAGGGATGCTGCAACTGGAACGGATCGTCCGGCCGCTGCTGGACTGGTACCGCCAAAACGCCCGGGACCTGCCCTGGCGCCGGGACCCCACCCCCTACCGGGTGTGGGTTTCGGAGATCATGCTCCAGCAGACCCGGGTGGAGGCGGTGAAGGGGTATTTTGCCCGCTTTTTGGCGGCGCTGCCCACCCCGGCCGCCCTGGCCGCCGCCCCGGAGGGGCAGCTGCTGAAGCTCTGGGAGGGGCTGGGCTACTACAACCGGGCCCGGAACCTGCAAAAGGCGGCCCGGATACTGGTGGAGCGGTACGGCGGCCAGCTGCCCGGGGACTACGAGGCGCTGCTGGCGCTGCCGGGGGTGGGGCGGTATACGGCGGGGGCGGTGGCCTCCATCGCCTTCGGCCTGCCGGAGCCGGCAGTGGATGGGAATGTGCTGCGGGTGCTCTCCCGGCTGACCGCCGACCGGTCGGACATCGCCGACCCCCGCACCCGGCAGGCTGCGGAACAGGCCCTGCGCCGGGTGCTGCCCCCCGGGGAACCGGGGAGCTTTAACCAGGCGCTGATGGAGTTGGGGGCGTTGGTCTGTGTCCCCAATGGCCCGCCCCTCTGCAGCCGGTGCCCCTTGGCCGGCCTCTGCCAGGGTAGGCAGGAGGGGATCGCCCTGGACCTGCCGGTGAAGTCCTCCAAAAAGCCCCGCCGGGTGGAGCGGCGGACCATTCTGGTGGTGGAGCGGGACCAGCTTACCGCCATCCGCCGCCGCCCCGCCCGGGGCCTGTTGGCGGGCATGTGGGAACTGCCCAGCCTGGAGGGGGAGGCGGACGCCCGGCAGGCGGTGGAGGCGGTGCGCGGTTGGGGGCTGGAGCCCCTGCGGGTGGAACCGCTGGGCCCCTCCAAACACATCTTTACCCATGTGGAGTGGCAGATGACTGGCTTTCGGGTGGTGGCGGCGGAAGCGGGGGAGGCGCCCGGCCTGGTGTGGGCCGCCCCCCAGCAGCTGCGGGAGACCTACCCGCTGCCCTCTGCCTTCCGCTACTATCTGGAGCCCCGCCGGGAGCTGGAATAGCCCCCGGCAGCCCACAGGAAAAGCGCCCCCCGGGGACGCTTTTTTGCGTGGCTCAGGGCTGCAGCTGCACCAGGCGCAAAAACAGCTGCTCCTCCGGGGAGAGGGACTCCAGCCCCCGGTAGATCACCTCCTCCCGCAGCTTCCCGGCGGCGGGGCAGGGCCGCTGGACCAGCTGGCGGCGGCGCAGCAGGCCCTGGGGCAGGGGGACGGTGAGGGTGTAGGCCCCGTGGAGCTGCCCCAGCAGCTCCAATAGCAGGGCGGTATCCTGGAGGGTGACCGTGCGGAACGGCCCGGTGCGCAGCGGCTTGCGGGGGACGGGGGAGAAGGGCAGGTCGTTTTCGCACAGCAGGGCGGTGTAGTATTCCGGCAGGGGGAAGGGCAGCTCCTCCAGCCCCGCCAGCGGATGGCTCTGGTGGACGGTCAGCTGGTAGGGGACCTCCCGCAGGGGCAGGTGGGGGATGCGGGCGGCCCGCAGCTGGGAGAGGTACTCCTCCTGGTGGTCCACCGGGTAGCGGATGACCGCAATGCGGGCGCTGCCTGCGGCCACCTCCTGGATGGCGGCCGCCGCGTCCCGGACCCCGCAGGTGAAATCCAATAGCAGGGCGCATTCGGGGGATTCCAGCAGGGCCCGCAGCGCCGGGGAGAAGTAGACCCGGGGCACCACCACCCGCAGGGGAACCGGTGTGTCGGTGTCCGGCCGGTAGAGGTCCTGGAGCTGGTCGAAGAGGGCGAGGATCTCCCGGGCCTGGGCCAAAAAGCGGGCGCCCTCCCCGGTGGGCTCCATCCCCCGGGCGGTGCGGGAGAAGAGGGGGACCCCCAGCTCCTCCTCCAGCTCCCGGACCGACCGGCTCAGGTTGGGCTGGGCGGCATAGAGGTTTTTGGCCGCCTGGGTGATGGAGCCGGTGCGTTCCACCTCCACGGCATAGCGCAGCTGCTTGAGATTCATAGATACCCCCTATATGAAAAAAGATATGAAATCATTTCCAATTATATATTACCACTTTTTTCTGGGAAGTGGTAGAATAAAATCAAAGAGAATGACAAATGATTAACAAATAGCGGCAGATCCGCGGCGCAGCCCACCGGCTCGCCCAAAGGACACAGAAACCCCGTATGAACCAGTATTAAAATAGGAGGAATTGGCTATGGCACGTTTTACACTACCCCGGGACCTGTATCACGGCAAGGGCTCTTTGGCGGAGCTGAAAAACCTCAAGGGCAAAAAGGCCATCATTGTGGTGGGCGGCGGCTCCATGAAGCGGTTCGGCTTTTTGGATAAGGCCGAGGCCTATCTGAAGGAGGCGGGCATGGAGGTCCGCCTGTTTGAAAACGTGGAGCCCGACCCCTCGGTGGAGACGGTGATGCGGGGCGCGGCGGCCATGCGGGAGTTTGAGCCCGACTGGATCGTGGCCATGGGCGGCGGTTCCCCCATTGATGCGGCCAAGGCCATGTGGGCGTTCTATGAGTACCCCGACACCACCTTCCAGCAGCTGATTACCCCCTTCAGCTTCCCCACCCTGCGCCAGAAGGCCCGCTTCTGCGCCATCCCCTCCACCTCCGGCACCGCCACCGAGGTGACCGCCTTCTCGGTGATCACCGACTACGCCAAAGGGATCAAATACCCGCTGGCCGACTTCAACATCACCCCGGACGTGGCCATCGTGGACCCCGAGCTGGCGGAGACGATGCCCCCCAAGCTCACCGCCCACACCGGCATGGACGCCATGACCCACGCTGTGGAGGCGTATGTCTCCACCCTGCACTGCACCTACACCGATCCCCTGGCCCTGCACGCCATCAAGATGATCCACAACGACCTGATCAAGTCCTACAATGGCGACCTGGAGGCCCGGGACCGGATGCATGACGCCCAGTGCCTGGCGGGTATGGCCTTCTCCAACGCGCTGCTGGGCATCGTCCACTCGATGGCCCACAAGACCGGCGCCGCCTACACCGGCGGCCACATTGTCCACGGCTGCGCCAACGCCATGTACCTGCCCAAGGTGATCAAATACAACGCCCAGGTGCCCGAGGCGGCCCGCCGCTATGGGGAGATCGCCCGGTTCATCGGCCTGGAAGGCAGCAGCGACGCCCAGCTGGTGGACGCGCTGATCGCCGAGCTGAAGGCGATGAACAAGGCCCTGAACATCCCCTCCTGCATTAAGGAGTATGAGGGCGGCATCATCGATGAGCAGGAGTTCAACGACAAGCTCCCCTCGGTGGCGGCCCTGGCCATCGGCGACGCCTGCACCGGCTCCAACCCCCGCCAGCCCAGCCAGGAGGAGATGGAAAAGCTCCTCAAGTGCTGCTACTATGACACCGAGGTGGATTTCTGACCCACCCTGTACCCCAAACCAAAAC
>DXES01000036.1 GCA_019114825.1 Candidatus Anaerotruncus excrementipullorum | reverse complement strand
CCCACAGCGCCCCGCCCCGTTTTTATGCCCCGGTGTCCCGGACCACCCGCCCATCCAGGATGCACACCTGGCGGGAGGCGTGCTCCGCCACCCGCTGGTCGTGGGTGATCAGCACCACCGTGCGCCCCTGGCGGTGCAGCCGGGAGAGGATCTCCATCACCCCCGCGCCGGAGGCGCAGTCCAGGTTGCCGGTGGGCTCGTCCGCCAAAAGGATGGGGGGCCGGGCGGCAATCGCCCGGGCGATTGCCACCCGCTGCTGCTGGCCGCCGGAGAGCTGGGCGGGGTAGTGGCCCAGCCGGTCGGCCAGCCCCACCTGGCCTAAGGCTTCGGCGGCCAGGGCCTCCCGCCGGGGCCGGGGCAGCCCCCGGTAGGCCAGCGGGAGCTCCACATTTTCCCGGGCGGTGAGGGTGGGGATCAGGTTGAAGCCCTGGAACACGAACCCGATCTGCCGGTTGCGGATGCGGGCCAGCTGCCCCTCCCCCATCCGGGAGACATCCTCCCCCGCCAGCAGGTAGGACCCTTCGTCCGGCAGGTCCAGGCAGCCCAGCAGGTTCATCAGCGTGGATTTGCCCGCCCCCGACCGGCCCAAAACCGCCACAAACTCTCCCGCCTCCACCGCCAGGGAGACCTGCCGCAGGGCATACACCGGCGTCCCCCCCATCCGGTAGACCTTGCTCACCCCCCGCAGCTCCAAAAGCGCCAAAAAAACCACCCCCGCCCACAGGCTTTTCCCCTAGTGTGGGCGGGGGCGGCGGCATTTATGCGTTTTTTCACAGGGTGGAGAGGACCACCGCCCCATAGGCGGGCAGCTGCCCCCCCTCCAGCCCCCCAAAGAGGGCCTGGGCCCCCTCGAAGTCGCCGGGGATGGAGACCGGCTGGGGGGTATCGGTGCGGTTGACCGCCACAAACAGGCTGTAGGTCCCCCCGTCCCGGGTGTAGGCGGCCACCTGGGGGGTGCAGCAGGCCATGCAGAAGTCCGCCCCGGCCAGCTGGGGGCAGCCCGCCCGCAGCTGGCCCAGCCGCTGGAAGAAGGCCACCAGCTCCCCGTCCTCCCGGCCCCAGGGGTAACAGGAGCGGTTGAAGGGGTCCTTGTAGCCGTAGAGCCCCGCCTCGTCCCCATAGTAGAGGCAGGGGGTGCCGGGCAGGGTGTATTGGAGCACCGCCGCCAGCTTCAGCAGCTGTTTGCCCAGGGCGTACCGCTGGGGGGAGAGGGTGTTGTTGTGCCCCTGCCACTCCCGGTCGTTCTGGCCGGTGGGCTCCCCCGCCAGGGCGGTCACCGCCCGCTCCACATCGTGGGTGGAAAGGCAGTTCATCAGCCCCGCCCACACCGGCCGGGGGTAGTTCTCCAAGATCCCCATCACCGTGTTGTAGAAGCCGGAGCAGTCCCCATAGCGGATATAGTTGAGGATGGCGGTGCGGAAGGGGTAGTTCATCACCGAATCCAACTGGCCCCCCAGCAGGTACCGGCGGCGCTGGCCGTAGGAGACCTTGTTGGAGGCGTCCTCCCACACCTCCCCGATGATGGCGGCATCCGGCCGGTAGGCCCGGACGCTGGCGCAGAGCTGGTCCAAAAACCCATCGGGCAGCTCATCCGCCACGTCCAGCCGCCAACCGGACACCCCGCAGTCGAGCCAGTGTTTCAGCACCCCCTGGGGCCCGCAGATGAACTGGGTATAGGAGGGGTCCTTTTCATTGAGGCTGGGCAGCTCCAAAAACCCCCACCAGCTCTCGTATTTGTCGGGGTAGTGGGTGAACTGGTACCAGCTGCGGTAGGGGCTCTGGGGGTCGTTGTAGGCGCCGGTGTGCTCCCCGTAGCGGCGGTTTTTGTTGAAATAGACGCTGTCCGCCCCGGTGTGGTTGAACACCCCGTCCAGCAGCACCCGGATGCCCAGCTCCCCCGCCTCCCGGCAGAGGCGGCGCAGGTCCTCCTCGCTGCCCAGCAGGGGGTCGACCTTCAGGTAGTCGGCGGTGTTGTACCGGTGGTTGGAGTGGGCTTCGAAGATGGGGTTCAGGTAGAGGGTGCCCACCCCCAGGCTCTTGAGGTAGGGCAGCTTCTGGCGGATGCCCTCCAGGTCGCCGCCGAAGTAGTCGGAGTTGGTGTACTGGCCGTCCCGGTCGGGGCGGTAGTTGGGCAGCTCGTACCAGTCGGCGTGCATCCACCGGCCGCTGGGGACCCCCTCTTTGGGGGCGCCGGAGGCGCAGAACCGGTCGGGGAAGATCTGGTAGTAGATGCCCTGGTGGAGGAAATCGGGGACCGACAGCCCCCGGTCGTAGACGGTGAGCTGCCACATGGCCCCCTCCTGGGGGGAGAGCACCCCAAAGCCGTCCTGGTCCCGGACGATCCACAGCGGGCCGTTCACCCCCTGGACCGAGAACCGGTAGAAGTAGAGCTGGGGGTCGGGGGCGTAGAAGATGCAGGCATAGCGGGCCCGCACCCCGTCGCTGGACTCGAACGCCATAGGGATCCGCTCGGGCTGCTCCCAGCGGTCGGCCTTGTAGACCACCAGGCAGGGGTCCCGCAGCTGGTAGAGCAGGGGCAAAAACACCCGGAAGGTGGCCACCTCGTCGGTGGGGATGGCGCCGAAGGGGGACTTGCAGCGGGGGTCGCGGCTGTCGTAGAGGACGGTGCTCATAGGTTGGATGTCCCTTCCTTTCTCGAGTAAAAAGGGCGCCGCGTTCCGACGCGGCGCCCTAAGGGCTGGGGGCGCTCAGACATGCCAGATCTCCCGGCAGTAGTCCCGGATCGCCCGGTCGGCGCAGAAGTAGCCCGACTGGGCGATGTTTTGGAGGCTCATCCGCTGCCACACCTGGCCGGGGGCGCAGTAGAGCTGGGAGGCCTTCTGCTGGATATCGCAGTAGGAGGCAAAGTCGGCCAGCACCATATAGGGGTCGCTGTAGCGCAGGGAGTTGCCGATGTCGGGGAACTGCTGGCCGTCCAGGCCGCTGAAGAGCAGGTCCACCGCCTGGCGCAGCCGGGGGTCGCTGTTGTAGAACTGCTGGGGCTGGTAGCCGGCGGCCTTGCGCTGGGCGGCCCCGGCGGCGTCCATGCCGAAGTAGAGGATGTTCTCCGGCCCCACCAGTTCGCCGATCTCCACGTTGGCCCCGTCCAGGGTGCCCAGGGTCACCGCGCCGTTGAGCATCAGCTTCATGTTGCCGGTGCCGCTGGCCTCGGTGCCGGCCAGGGAGATCTGCTCGGAGATCTCGCTGGCGGGCATCAAAATCTCCGAGATGGTGACGCTGTAGTTCTCCAGGAAGACGATCCGCAGCTTCTCCCGCACCGCCGGGTCGCGCTCGATCACATCCCGCAGGGTGCAGATGAACTTGATGATCTGTTTGGCCAAAAAGTAGCCGGGGGCGGCCTTGGCCCCGAAGATGTAGGTCTTGGGGGTGAAATCCGCCTGGGGGTGGTCCTTGAGCCACAGGTACTCGTGGAGGATGTGCAGGGCGTTCAGGTGCTGGCGTTTATACTCATGCAGCCGCTTGACCTGCACGTCGAAGATGGAGTCGGTGTTCAGCTGGACGCCCGAGGTCTCCAGCACATATTTGGCCAGGGCCTGTTTGTTCTCCCGCTTCACGGCGGCCAGCCGGTCCAGCACCGCCGGGTCGTTGGCGAAGGCGGAAAACTTTTTCAGCTGCTCCATATCCCGCAGCCACCCGTCGCCGATGGTGTCCCGGAGCAGGCGGGTGAGGCCGGGGTTGGACTGGTAGAGCCACCGGCGGGAGGCGATGCCGTTGGTGACGTTTTTGAACTTGTAGGGGGTCAGGCAGTAGTAGTCCCGGAAGACGCTGTCCTTGATGATCTGGGAGTGGAGCTTGGAGACGCCGTTGACGCTGTGGCTGGCGATCACCGACAGGTTGGCCATGCGCACCTGGTAGTCGTAGATCACCCGCATGCGGTCGATGTCGTACTGGTCGTAGTGCAGCCGGTCCCGCAGGTCCTCGGTGAACCGGCGGTCGATCTCCACCACGATCTGGTAGATGCGGGGGAGGATCGAGCGGAAGATCTCCTCGTTCCACTTCTCCAGCGCCTCGGCCATGACCGTGTGGTTGGTGTAGGCGAAGGTGCGGGTGACGATATCCCAGGAGCGCTCCCAGGTGTAGCCGCAGTCGTCCAGCAGCACCCGCATCAGCTCGGGGATGGCCAGGGCGGGGTGGGTGTCGTTGATCTGGATGGCGTTCTTCTCGCCGAAGTTGTCCAGCGTGCCGTAGAGGGCCAGGTGGCGGCGGACGATGTCCGAGATGGAGGCGGCGGTGAGGAAGTACTGCTGGCGCAGGCGCAGCATCTTGCCCTCGGTGTGGTTGTCGTTGGGGTAGAGCACCTTGGAGATCGCCTCCGACACGGCGGAGGCCCCCATGGATTTCACATAGTCCCCGCGGTTAAACGCCTCCATGTCGAAGCCGGGGCTCTGGGCCTTCCACAGGCGGAGCATGACCACCCCCTCGCCCCCGAAGCCGGGGACGTACATGTCGTGGGGGACGGCGTAGACCGTCTGGTAGTCCACGTGGTTGACCCAGTGGTGGCCGCCCTCCCAGCCCTCCTCCAGGTGGCCGCCGAACCGGATGGGCACCGTGCGGTCGGGCTTCTTTTTCAGCCACACGCTGCCGCCGGGCAGCCAGTAGTCGGGGGTTTCGGTCTGCCAGCCGTCGATGATCCGCTGCTTGAAGATGCCGTACTCATAGAGGATCGAGTAGCCCATGGCGGGCAGGTCCTCGGTGGCCATGGCGTCCAGATAGCAGGCGGCCAGCCGGCCCAGCCCGCCGTTGCCCAGGCCGGCGTCCGGCTCCAGGGCGTACATCCGCTCCAGCTCCACCCCCAGGCTGCGGGCGGCCTGGGCCATGGCCTCCTGGATGCCCAGGTTGTAGAGGCTGTTTTTCAGCGAGCGGCCCATCAAAAACTCCATGCTCAGGTAGTAGATGCGCTTTTTGGCGCCGGCGCTGTTGTGGGCGTTGAAGACCTTGTAGCGCTCGCTGAGGATGGCGCCCACCACCCGGCAGATGGCCTCGTAGAACACCTGGTCGGAGGCGTGGCGGGGGTCGATCTGCATCTCGTTTTTCATGGTGTCCAGAATCTGGTTTTCCAGCACCTCTTTGGTGTAGTGGTCCTTCGCGGTCATATCGGAAACCTCCTCGTAGTTTGGCGGGGTGCGCTTTTTTCCAATTACTACTATTATAGCGGAAGCGGGCGGTCCATGCAAGGTTTGTTTCCGGTAAAAATGGTAAATTTTTCCTATTTTGTCCTCAAATCGGGCAATTTTTGGCGAATCCTCTTTATTCGCGGGGGAAAATACGGTATAATAACAGGGTAGACCGCCCGGCCCAGCGCCCCGGCGGCAGCTTTTATGACGGAAACGAGGCTGATAGTATGAGTACGCCCAACCGGGTCCGGATCACCATCAACGGGGTCCACTACGCCATCTCCACCCCCGAGCCGGAGGAGTACGTCCTCTCCCTGGCCCAGGAGCTGGACGACCAGGTGCGGGGGGTGTTGGAGGCCAACCCCAACATCTCCTTCAACGACGTGATGGTGCTCTGCGCCATGAACTATGTGGACGCCTACAAGCGCAGCGAGGAGAACGCCGACCGGATGCGCACCCAGATCTCCGAATACCTGGAGGACGCCGCCAAGGCCCGCATCGAGCTGGACGAGGTCAAGCGGGAGAACGTGCGCCTGCGCCGCCAGATTGAGGGCCAGGAGATCAAGGGGCAGACCTTCCTGGAGCAGAAGTGAACCGGCCGGAGATCCTGGCCCCGGCCGGCAGCCCCGCCGCCCTGGAGGCGGCCGCCGCCTGCGGGGCGGACGCGGTCTACCTGGGGGTGGAGGGGCTCAACGCCCGCCGGGGGGCGGAAAACTTTACGCTGGCCACCCTGGGGGATACCGTCCGGGACTGCCACATCCAGGGGGTCAAGGTCTATTTGACCCTCAACATCCTGCTGCTGGCCCAGGAGCTGGACCAGCTGCGCCACACGGTGGAGGCCGCCTGCGCCGCCGGGGTGGACGGGGTGATCGTCCAGGACTTGGGGGTGCTGCGGCTGGTGCGGGCCTGGGCCCCGGGGCTCAAGGTCTCCGCCTCCACCCAGCTGTCGGTACATAACCCCGCCGGGGTGCGCCTGTTGGAGCAGCTGGGGGCCTCCCGGGTGGTGCTGGCCCGGGAGTGCTCCGCCCAGGAGATCGCCGCCGTCTGCGCCTCCACCCCCCTGGAGGTGGAGGTGTTCGTCCATGGGGCGCTGTGCATGTGCGTCTCCGGCCAGTGCTACCTGTCCAGCCTGCTGGGCCAGCGCAGCGGCAACCGGGGGCTGTGCGCCCAGCCCTGCCGCCTGCCCTTCCAGTCCCCCGCCACCGGCCACGCCCTCTCCCTGAAGGACCTGAGCCTGATCCCCCGGCTCCAGCAGCTGCGGGAGTGCGGGGTGGCCTCCTTGAAGATCGAGGGGCGGATGAAGCGGCCGGAGTATGTGGCGGCGGCGGTCACCGCCTGCCGCCAGGCGCTGGAGGGGCAGCAGCCCGACCTGGAGACTTTACAGGCTGTATTTTCCCGCAGCGGATTTACCGACGGGCATTTCACCGGCCGCCGCACCCTGGAGATGTTCGGCGTCCGCCAGAAGCAGGACGTCCAGGCGGCCGCCGGGGTGCTCAAGGGGCTGGAGCCCCTCTACACCGACCCCCGCCGCCGGGTGCAGAGGGTGGAGGTGGACATGGCCCTGCGGATGGCTGCCGGGCAGCTGTCCACCCTCACCCTCACCGACCGGGAGGGCCACCGGGCGGTGGTGGAGGGGCCGGCGCCCCAGCCCGCCCTCACCAAGCCCACCACCCCCCAGCGGGCGGAGGCCAGCCTCTCCAAGACCGGGGGGACCCCCTACCGGGTGGGGGCGCTGGACTGCCTGATCGGCCAGGGGCTGATGCTGCCCGCCAGCGCCCTCAACGACCTGCGCCGCCGGGGGCTGGAGGAGCTGGACGCCCAGCGGGGGGCCCCGCGGCCGGTGCCCTGCAAGGCGGTCCCCCCCCAGGCGGACGGGCGGTTCCCCGCCGGGCCGCCCCAGCTGCGGGTGCGGGCCCGGCGGCTGGAGCAGCTCTCCGGCGAGATGTGGCAGCGGGTCCAGCTGGTGACCCTGCCGGTGGCCGAATGGGAGCGGCTGGCCGCCTCCGGCCAGCCGGTGGACTGGGAGAAGGCCTGCGCCGGGCTGCCCCGGATGGTCTTTTCCGGGGAGCGGGAGCTGCAAAGGCGGCTGGAGGCCCTGGGGGACCGGGGGCTGCGCCATGTGTCGGTGGGCAACCTGGGGACGGTGGAGCTGGCCGCCCCTTTGGGGTTCGCCCTCCACGGGGAGCCCTACCTGAACATCGCCAACCCCTGGGCGGCGGCCCAGCTGGCCGATTGGGACCTCTGCGACCTGACCGCCTCCTTTGAACTGAACCTGGATTGGATCAAGCGGCTCCAGTCCCCCATCCCGGTGGGGATTTTGGCCTATGGGCGGCTGGCGCTGATGGTGATGCGGGCCTGCCCCATCCGGGCGGCGGTGGGCTGCCGCCGGTGCCGGGCGGGGGAAAACCGCCTCACCGACCGGCGGGGGAAGGCCTTTGCGGTGGACTGCACCTGGGGGTGCAGCGAGCTTTTGAACCCCACCCCCCTGTGGCTGGCCGACCGGCTGGGGGAGCTGGGGGGCCTGGACTTTTTGACGCTGGACTTCACCGAGGAGCCCCCCCAGGAGGCGGCGGCGGTGTTCGCCGCCTATCTGCACGGGGCCCCGCCGCCGGGGGAGCACACCCGGGGGCTCTACTACAAGACGCTGCTTTGAGGAGATGAGGGGAACATCATGCTGCAAATCCAACGCCTGCGCCCCACGGCGCAGCTGCCCAAAAACGCCACCCCCGGCAGCGCGGGCTACGACCTGTGCGCCGACCTGGACCGGCCGGTGGTGATCCCGCCCCGGTCCACCGTGAAGGTGCCCACCGGCCTGGCCATGGCCATCCGGCCGGGGCTGGCAGGGTTTGTGTTCGCCCGCAGCGGCCTGGGGATCAACCACGGCATCGTCCCCGCCAACTGCGTGGGGGTGATCGACAGCGACTACCGGGGGGAGGTGCTGGTGGGGCTCTACAACCACACCGACCAGCCGTTCACCGTCCAGCCGGGGGACCGGATCGCCCAGCTGGTGCTGCTGCCGGTGGAGACCCCGCCGGTGGAGGAATGTGAAACGCTGCCGGATACCCAGCGGGGGGCCGGGGGCTTCGGCTCCACAGGGAGGTAGGCGGCATGAAAAAGACGCTTTTGGCGGTGTTTTACCTGGTGGCCGCGGTGGTGGTGGGGGCGCTGCTGGCGGATATCGCCCGGGGGGTCCCGTTTTTGGCCTGGCTGGCCTACGGCCAGTCGATCGGCCTGCCGGTGGAGACCCCCATGGTGCTGGACCTGAGCGTGGTGCGGCTCTGCTTCGGGCTGGAGGTGGGGGTCACGGTGGCCCACATCCTCTGCCTGGTGGGGGCGTTCATCGGCTACCGCTATACCCTGCGGGCGCTGGACCGGGGCAGCCGGGCGCGCCAGAGAGAGGAGAGGGAGAAGACAGATGACGGCATATGAAGGGAAAGTGGTGCTGGCCTCCCAGTCCCCCCGGCGGCGGGAGCTGATGGGGCTGTTGTTCCGGCAGTTTGAGGTCCAGTCCCCCCAGGTGGAGGAGACCGCCGCCCCGGGGCTGGCCCCCTGGAAGCTGGTGGAGGAGCTGGCCGCCCGCAAGGCGCTGGCGGTGGCCGCCGGGGCGGCGCCGGACACCCTGGTGGTGGGGGCGGACACGGTGGTGGCGGTGGGGGGCCAGATTTTGGGCAAGCCCCACGGGCCGGAGGAGGCCGCCGCCATGCTGCACACCCTCTCCGGCCGGGCCCACATGGTCTATACCGGCGTGTGTCTGGCCCGGGGGGGCAAAAAACAGGTGTTCCACGCGGGCACCCGGGTGCAGTTCAAGCCCCTCTCCGACCAGGAGATCGCCTGGTACCTGTCCACCGGGGAGCCGTTTGACAAGGCGGGGGGCTACGGCATCCAGGGGCTGGGGTCCCGGTTTGTCCGGGGGATCGACGGGGACTACTTCAACGTGATGGGGCTGCCGGTGAACCTGATCTACGAAAAATTGGCGCTGCTGGCATAAAAAACCGCGAAAAATCCGGTTTGTTTACAAACTAGTTGTTGTTCTGGGGCGGCCGGCATGGTAATATAGGGAGAGAGAGTTCCGGGCCTGCCCGCGGGCGGGGCCGTTCCTGCAAAAAGTGAACCAGCAAGGGGGACGCGAGGCATGTTTTCGTTTTCTAAGGACATCGGTATCGATCTGGGGACCGCCAACACCCTGATCTTTATGAAGGGCAAGGGGATCATCATGCGGGAGCCGTCGGTGGTGGCGGTGGATACCCGCAGCGACACGGTGCGGTATGTGGGCATGGAGGCCAAGGAGGTCATCGGCCGTACCCCGGGCAGCATCGTGGCGGTGCGCCCCCTGAAGGACGGGGTGATCGCCGACTTCGACATCACCGCCTCCATGCTCCAGATCTTCATCAAGAAGGTGTTCAACAACTCCATCCTGGCCCACCCGCGGATCATCATCTGCATCCCCTCCGGCGTCACCGAGGTGGAGCGCCGGGCGGTGCGGGAGGCGGCCTTCAAGGCGGGGGCCAAGCATGTGTCGATCATCGAGGAGCCGATGGCGGCGGCCATCGGGGCCGGGCTGCCTGTGGCGGAGGCCACCGGCAGCATGGTGGTGGATATCGGCGGCGGCACCAGCGAGGTGGCGGTCATCTCCCTGGGGGGGATCGTGGCCTCCCGGTCGGTGCGCGTGGGCGGCGACGAGCTGGATAACTCGATCATCCAGTACATCAAGAAGAAATACAACCTGCTGATCGGCGAGCGCACCGCCGAGGACGTGAAGATCAACATCGGCTCCGCCTATCCCTTCGAGGGGGAGGCGGTGATGAACATCAAGGGCCGGGACCTGATGGACGGCCTGCCTAAGAACATCGAGGTCACCTCCGAGGAGATCCGGGAGGCGCTGGCCGACCCGCTGGCCATGGTGCTGGACGCCATCCGCACCACCCTGGAGCGGACCCCGCCGGAGCTTTCGGCGGACATCATCGACCACGGCATCACCCTTACCGGCGGCGGCGCGCTGCTGCGGGGGCTGGATAAGCTGGTGGAGCGGGAGACCGGCATGCCGGTACACATCGCCGAGAGCCCCCTGGACTGTGTGGCCATGGGCACCGGCGCGGTGCTGGACAACCTGGACAAGCTCCACGAGCTGCTCAGCGAGGACACCAAAAATTACTGAGCGCCCGGCCGGGCGCCGCAACAGGGACCGGGGGCTGTGCCGGAAGGGCGGCACGGCTCCCGGTTTTATCCGCAGGAATGAGGGCTGGATTTGGGAGAATTCTGGAAGAGCAAACGGTTTAAGATCCTCCTCGGGGTGCTGGTGCTGCTGCTGGCCATGATGCTGCAGGCGGCCTGGAACGGCGGGGTCCCGCCGGTGCTGGCCCAGGCGGTGGGGGTGGTGGTCACCCCGGTGCAGCGGGCGGCCGCCTTCATCTCCGATGGGGTCACCTCCCACCTGCGCCGCTACCTGGCCGCCGACCAGCTGGCCCAGGAGAACCAGCAGCTCCACGACGAGCTGCGCCAGCTGCGGGAGCAGATGGTGGACTACGAGCGGTATAAGCGGGAGAGCGAGACCCTGCGGGACTACCTGGGCATCCGGGAGGAGCACGAGGACCTGGAGCTGCTGCCGGCGGCGGTGGTGGCCCGGGACCCCAATAGCCGGTTCGGCTCGTTCACCATCGACAAGGGGACCTTGGCGGGGGTGGAGCCGCTGGACCCGGTGATCAGCGCCGACGGGCTGGTGGGCCTGGTGCGGGAGGCCGGCCCCAACTACGCCAAGGTGCTCACCATCCTGGATGTGGAGATCGACGCCGGGGCCAAGGTGCTGCGCACCCAGGAGCTGGGCACCATCTCGGGGGATGTGGAGCTGGCCGGCCAGGGCTGCTGCAAGCTCAGCTACCTGGACCGGGAGAGCGCCGCCGCCGCGGGGGACCTGGTGTACACCTCCGGGGGGGCGCTGTTCCCCGCCGACCTGGTGGTGGGCTCCATCCTGCGGGTGGAGGACGAGCGGGAGGGGATCAGCCGGTTCGCGGTGGTGCGCCCGACGGCCCAGATCGCGGAGCTCACCGACGTGATGGTGA
This sequence comes from Candidatus Anaerotruncus excrementipullorum, assembly GCA_019114825.1. Taxonomy (GTDB): domain Bacteria; phylum Bacillota; class Clostridia; order Oscillospirales; family Ruminococcaceae; genus Anaerotruncus; species Anaerotruncus excrementipullorum. The sequence continues at coordinate 4,795 of DXES01000036.1, read as the reverse complement.
TCACCTCCTTCAACGGCCAGGGGGTGCAGGCGGATGAATGAGAAGCTGCGCCTCCGCATCGCCCAGCAGGGGGTGTATGTGCTGCTGCTGGGGGTGCTGTATGTGCTCCAGACCACCCCGGGCTTTTTGCAGGTGGGTGGGGTGCGGCCCAACCTGGTGGTGCCCGCCGCCATCTGCATCGCCATGCTGGAGGGGGAGTTTTTAGGGGGGATCTATGGGGCGCTGGCCGGGGTGCTCTGCGATTTGGGGGGGATGTCCATCTTCGGCTTCAACGGGATCATCCTGTTGGCGGCGGGGGTGGCGGCCGGGCTGGCGTTCATCTACCTATTGCGCCCCTGCCTGGCCAACTTCCTGCTGGTCACCCTGGGGGCGCTGGCCGCCCGGGGGCTGCTGGACTACTTTTTCAACTACTACATGTGGGGCTATCGCCAGGTCTGGCGGGTGCTGGTGCTGGAGATCCTGCCGGTGGTGGCCTATTCCACCCTGCTGGCGCCGCTGCCCTATCTGCTCTGCCGCTGGGTATACGGCCGGTTCCGCCAGCGGCTGGAGGACTGAGGGCGCTGGCCCTTTAAGGAGGATGCGATGAAATCCAAATGGGTCCTGGTGCGCACCGGGGTGATGATCGGCCTGTTCATCCTGGTGCTGCTGTTTTTCTCCCTGCGGCTGATGCAGCTGCAGGTGGTGGAGGGGGAGAGCCTGACCGCCCAGATCGAGCAGGGCTGGACCGACACCCAGACGATCAAGGCCGCCCGGGGGCAGATCTTTGACCGCAACGGCCAGCCGCTGGCGGTGAACGCGGTGGGCCGGGATGTGGTGATCAACATGGCCTATATGGGGGATACGCCGGTCAACGAGGTGATCCAACGGCTGATCGGGGTGATGGAGCAGGCGGGGGAGGGCTGGATCGACAACCTGCCCATCACCCAGCAGGCCCCCTTCCGGTTTTTGGACGAGGAGGCCTACGCCACCCAGATCGACCGGCTCAAGCGGGCGGTGGACGCCCAGCCCTACGCCACGGCGGAGGATGTGTGCGCCCTGCTGCGGGAGAAATACGGCCTGGAGGAGCTGGACGACACCCGGTTCCGCCAGGTGGCGGGGGTCCGGTACGAGATGGAGCAGCGGGGGTTCAATATGCGCACCCCCTACACCTTCGCCACCAACATCCGCATGGAGACGGTGCCCCAGATCAAGGAGCAGGGCTACCGGCTGCCAGGGGTGGACGTGGTGGAGACCCCCATCCGCCAGTATGTGAGCGGGGACATCGCCCCCCACCTGATCGGCCAGGTGGGACCGCTGTATGCCGAGCAGTGGAACGCGGCGGAGAAGGAGATGACCCCCGACGGCAACGTGGTGGCCCATATTGGGGACCACACCTACCTGATGAACGATTCCATCGGCATCTCCGGGGTGGAGCAGGCGTTCGAAAGCTACCTGCGGGGCCAGGACGGCCAGCGGGTGATCGTGCGCAACAACCGGGGGGATGTGATCGATGTGGTGGAGGAGCAGCCGGCGGTGCCCGGCGACTCGGTGGTACTCACCATCGACGCCCAGCTGCAGAAGGTGGCCCAGGACGCCCTGGCCAACAAGATCCACTCGATGCAGCAGGACCTGGTGACCTACCCGGAGGGGGAGGGCCACGAGGTGGACGCCGGGGCGGTGGTGGTGCTGGATGTGAAGACGGGGGAGCTGCTGGCCGCGGCCACCTACCCCTCCTACAACCTGGCCACCTACCAGCAGGACTACGCCCAGCTGGCCTCCGCCACGCCGGAGCCCCTCTTCAACCGGGCGCTGTCCGCCTCCTACCGGCCGGGCTCCACCTTCAAGCCGGCGGTGGCCCTGGCCAGCCTGGCGGAGGGGGTGATCGACCGGGATACCACCGTCCTCTGCACCGGTCAGTACACCCGGTTCGACGACTACCAGCCCATGTGCGAGGGGGTCCACGGCCTGGTGAACGTGCTGGGGGCGATCAACAGCTCCTGCAACCTGTTCTTCTACGACGTGGGCTACAACCTGGGGATCGAAAAGATCGACGAATACGCCCATCTATTGGGCCTGGGGGTATCCAGCGGCCTGGAGCTGCCGGAAAACCCCGGCCAGGTGGCCTCGCCGGAGCTGAAAAGCCAGCTGCACACCGGCGAGGAGGTGGAGTGGCGCCCGGGGGATGTGATCCAGGCAGCCATCGGCCAGGGGGACACCATGCTCTCCCCCCTGCAGCTGGCCAACTACACCGCCACCCTGGCCAACGGCGGCCAGCGCATGGAGGTGACCATCCTCAAGTCGGTGCGGTCCTACAACCTGGAGCAGGCGGTCTATGACCACGAGCCCCAGGTGGCCGCCTCCATCGACGCCCCAGAGGCGCTGGAGGCGGTGAAGGAGGGGATGGTCTCGGTGGCCCGCCAGGGCACCGCCCGGGGCACCTTTGCCAGCTACCCGCTGGATGTGGCGGCCAAGACCGGCTCCCCCCAGACCCCCCAGGGGATCAACTCGGTGTTCATCGCCTACGCCCCCGCCGACGACCCGGAGATCGCCGTGGCGGTGGTGCTGGAAAAGGGCTGGGAGGGCTACACCGGCGCCCCCGTGGCCAAGGAGATCTTCGACGCCTACTTCTTCTCGGACAGCAGCAAGAACGCCCAGCCGGTGGACTACGGGGTGCTGCTCTCCTAACATCCATGGAAAGGGGAATCGGCCATGTCCCAGTGCATCCTGGTCACCTCCGGCAGGGGGGGCCTGGGCAAATCGGTGGTTGTGGCGGGGCTGGCCCGGGCGCTGGCCCTGCAGGGCCAGCGGGTGGCCCTGGTGGAGGGGACCCACCGCTCCCTGGACCTGCTGTTCGGGGTCTCCCAGCGGGCGGTGTTCGACTGGGTGGACCTGGTGGAGGGGCGGTGCAGCCTGGCGGACGCCCTGCTGCCCCTGGAGGGGGCGCTGGACGGGGAGCCCGGCCCCACCCCGGCGCTGCTCTGCGGCCCCAGCTATGGGGTCCCGCTGCCCCCGGCCCCACCGCTGGGGGAGCTCTGCGCCCGGCTGGAGGAGCTCTACGACCTGGTGCTGGTGGAGGCGGGGGACCAGCCCGCCGGGCTGCTGCGCCAGTGGGCCCGGGCGGCCAGCCGGGGGGTGGTGGTGGCCACCCCCGACCCGGTGGCGGTGCGGGCCGGCCGGGAGGTGAGCGACCTTTTGGACGAGGAGGGGGTGCCCCAGGTGCAGCTGTGCGTCAATATGCTGCCCGCCGACTTCCTAAAGACCCGGCCGGTGCCCGACCTGGATTGGATGATCGACCAGGTGTGCGCCCAGCTGATCGCGGTGGTGCCCTGGGAGCGGGTGCTTTCCGGGCCGCTGGAGATCGGTAAAAAGCTGCGTTTGTCCAATGTCACCAAAATCATATTTGACAATTTTGCACAAAGAATTCTTGGGAACTATATTGATTTATGGATTCAATAGGTGCTATAATAGAATAGGATTTGTAATTTTTGGGATTTCCAGATTTTAGCAATCGGAAAGGGCTTGAGAAAAAGGAAAGGGAAACGGGCGGCCGCAAAGGGATGCCGCCAAAGGAGGCTTAGTTTTACATGAATATTGCCCTGATCGCACACGACTCGAAGAAAGAATTGATGGTCCAGTTCTGCATCGCCTACTGCGGCATCTTCAGCCGCCACAGCCTGTGCGCCACCGGCACCACCGGCAAGCTGGTGGCGGAGGCCACCGGCCTGCCGGTCTTCCGCTTTTTGGGCGGGCCCCAGGGGGGCGACCAGCAGATCGCCGCGCGCATCGCCTGCAATGAGATCGACCTGCTGCTCTTCTTCCGGGACCCCATCCGCTGCAACCCCGGCGAGCCGGACGAGGCGGGCCTGCTGCGCCTGTGCGACGTACACAACATCCCCGTGGCCACCAACATCGCCACGGCGGAGGCGCTGATCCACGCCCTGGAGCGGGGGGACCTGGACTGGCGGGAGATCGTCAACCCCATCCGCTGAGGCACACCGGGCATGGGCGCCGCCCCTGCCCGGCGGCAAGCCCCGTCCCTTTGCATGGTTTGCCCTGCATGGGGAGGGGGTTTTTTGTCATATCCGCGAAAATGCGGATTTCCTTTGACGAATGGCCCCCGGATGGGTATAATGGAGAGAGCGCCACCCGGTCGGGTGGATTTCGAAGGCCGCCGCGGCGGCGAAAGGAAGGATTTGGAGCAATGGCGATTTTGACAAACGCCCCCCGGGGCACCCAGGATGTGCTCCCCAGCCAGAGCGGGCGCTGGCAGTATGTGGAGCAGACCGCCCTGGATACCGCCCGGCTGTTCGGCTTTTCGGAGATCCGTGTGCCCACCTTTGAGCACACCGAGCTGTTCAACCGTTCGGTGGGGGACACCACCGACGTGGTCCAGAAGGAGATGTACACCTTCCAGGACAAGGGCAACCGGTCGATCACCCTGCGCCCGGAGGGCACCGCCGGGGTGATGCGGGCGATCCTGCAAAACAACCTGCTGGCCGGGGCGCTGCCGGTGAAGGTCAGCTACCTGGTCAACTGCTTCCGCTACGAGAAGCCCCAAGCCGGCCGCCTGCGGGAGTTCCACCAGTTCGGGGTGGAGATGGCGGGGGCCGCCTCCCCCGCCGCCGACGCCCAGGTGATCGCCCTGGCCAAGGCGGTGTTCGATACCCTGGGGGTCCAGGGGCTGGCGCTGGAGCTCAACTCCATCGGCTGCCCCACCTGCCGGGCGGACTACCACCGGGCGCTGAAGGACTACTTCGCCTCCCATCTGGAGGAGCTCTGCCCCACCTGCCGGGAGCGGCTGGAGAAAAACCCCATG
>DXES01000035.1 GCA_019114825.1 Candidatus Anaerotruncus excrementipullorum | reverse complement strand
TGAACTGCACCCCATTTGTTAGACAGTATGGTATACTGAATAACAAGTGGGGTGCTTTATTATGCCAAAAGGAATACCAAACAAACGATACACACCAGAATTTAAGAAACTGGTGATAGAAACGATGATGGCGGAAAAGCTGAGTTACCGGGAAACAGCAAGACGGTTTGAAGTAAGCAGCGATACTCGAGTCAGAGAGTGGGAACGGATATACCTAACGGAAGGACCGGAAGGCTTTACAGTGGAGCGACGTGGCCGTGGAAGTAAGGGTCGTCCCAAGAAACTGCCGACAGCGGTGGAAGAGGACTTACTGGCCGAGGTGCAGCGGCTGCGTGCGGAGAACGAATACCTAAAAAACTTGCAAGCCTTGGTTTTGGAGAGAGAGCGACGCCAGGGGAAAAAGCCCAGGTAGTCCAAAAACTAAGGCCAAAATATGCATTGTCTCTCCTTCTTGAAATCGCTCAACTGCCTCGTGCCACCTATTACTATCACCTGAAGCGCATGGAAAGGGCAGAGAAATATGTGCAAGAAAAAGCAGAAATCGCCGCCATCTACCACGAAAACAGAGGAAGATATGGCTACCGGCGTATCACCATTGCGCTTCACAACAAAGGGATTTTTCTGAACCACAAGACTGTGCGGCGGCTTATGACACAAATGGGGTTGGTTTGCCGTGTCAGGGTTAAAAAATATCGTTCTTACAAGGGAGAAGTGGGCAAAATTGCCCCTAATCTGCTGAACAGGGATTTTCATGCAGAAAAGCCAAATCAGAAGTGGGTCACCGATGTGACAGAGTTCAGCTTGTTTGGGACGAAGTTGTATCTTTCTCCGATCTTGGATTTGCACAGTGGTTATCTGGTCAGTTATAGCATTTCTGAGCGACCGGTCCTGAGCATGGTTACGACCATGCTGAACAAGGCTTTTGAAACAATACCGAACGGGACAGGGTTGATCCTCCACTCCGACCAAGGTTGGCAATACCAGCATAAGCAGTATCAGCGTATGCTTTGTGGGAAAGGAATTCAGCAAAGTATGAGCCGTAAAGGCAACTGCCTGGATAATGCTGTTATGGAAAATTTCTTTGGCTTACTCAAAAGTGAGTTGCTATATCTGCAAGAATTTGAATCCATGGAACACTTCAAGCTGGAGTTGATTGCCTATCTGGATTACTACAATAACCACCGAATTAAGGCAAAGCTAAAGGGCTTGCCGCCTGCAATTCACAGACAACAAGCCCTTTCGGCTGCTTAAACAATTTTCTCTTTCAAATATTGTCTAACTTTTTGGGGGCACTTCAGGCCGGGCGCGCCGCTCCTTTTAGCGATTAGCCGTAGAGGTAGGGGGTGGGGTTCACGGGGGTACCGTTGATACGTACCTCGAAGTGCAGATGGGGGCCGGTGGTGTTGCCCGTCCGGCCGATGGCGCCGATCGTCTGGCCCTGTTCCACCGTCTGGCCCACGCTCACATACAGCTGGCTGCAGTGGGCGTAGAGGGTCTGGTAGCCACCGCCGTGGTTGATGATCACCCGGTAGCCGTACCAGCCGCCCCAGCCGGAGGCCACCACCGTGCCGCTGGCGGAGGCGTAGACCGGGGCCCCATAGCAGCCCGACCAGGCGATGTCCTGGCCGGTGTGGCCGTAGTAGCCCATCCAGCCGGGGCTGCCGGCGGTGTTGCTGCCGGAAGTGGGCCAGGCAAACGCCCCGGAGGTGACCGGTGCGCCGGAATTTTGGGGGATGACCTCCAGCGGGCGGTTGCCGCCCACCTCGATGATCTCGGTCACCGGGTCCTGGATGCGCTCGGTGTTCAGGATGTTGCGCTCGGTCTCCAGCCCGTCCACCAGGATCACCTCGTAGGTGACGTTCTGCAGGCCCTCCCGGCCCTCCTGGAGCACCCGGGTATAGCCCACATTCTGGTCGGGATTCACCTGCTGGGTGATGTCGTAGTCGATCTGCTCCTCCTCGGTGACGGTGATCCGCACCTGGACGCCCATATAGGGCACCGACTGGGAGATCAGCAGCTCGTCCCCAGGGAACAGGCTGGTCTCCACATCCGGGTTGAGCTGGACCAGCTCAGCCAGGGCGATGCCGTTTTTGGCGGCGATGGTCAGCGGGGTATCCCCCTCCACCACCGTGTAGCGGCGCTCCCCCCGCTCCTGCTTGTTGAGGATCTCCAAAATGGAGCCCAGCGAGCGGATGGAATCCGACGGGAACAGCCCGGCTTTGAGCTCCACCTTCTTGATGAATTGGATGTCCGCATCCGGGTACTCGTCGGTGCGGTATCGCTCCTTCATCCGGTAGAGGGCATCCAGCAGCGCCTGGCCGTCGGACACCGCGCCGATATACACCTCGTCGATATACAGGCCGCTGGCCTCCTCCACCGCGAACCCGTCCGGATGGGCGGAGCTCTGGGCCACCGCCCGGATCAGCTCGTTGGTGAGCTCGTCCGCCGTGTATAGCTGGTCCTGGGAGACCACCCGGATCCCCACCAGGCCGGCCAGATGGTTGAACGCCCGGTTGGAAAGGGAGCCGTCCTCCCGGTCCACCACCGCCAACTCAAACCGGGGGGCGATCCGCGCCTGGCGCTGGAGCTCCTGCTCCTGCTCCTGCTGGGCCTGCTCCAAAATCTGGTCCACATCCTCCTGGGTGGGGTCGGCCACCAACACGTCGTCCAGCATCATGCGGTCCCGCATGTCCTGTTCCGCCTGGTCGAACACCGCCTCGCTGGCGATATAGCCCACATTGGAGCCGTTATATTCCACATGCAGCGCCAATTCCAGGCCGCTGAAATAGTCCACCGCCGCCACCAGCACCATCAGCGCCGCCAACGGCGCCAGGTAGCTGAGCAGCAGCCCTATCATCCGCCCCGCGGCGGAGAACACCAGCCGCACCATCCGCAGGACCACCCGGGCGGGGGTGTCCCCGGTGCCGAACCGCTGGGCGTTTTGCAGCTGCTGGGAGAACAGCCGCCAGTGGTCCCGCACCTCCTGGATGGGGGAGAGGAAGCTGTGGCGCAGCTCCCCCAGGGCCTGGCGGGCCGCCCGCTTTTTCCGGGAGAACCAGCGGCCCAGCTCCGCCCCCATCCGCTCCAACAGGCGGACCAGGTGGCGGCGGTAGCCCCGGGTGGAGCGCAGCAGCTGGATACCTACAAAGTAGCAGTAGCGGTAGACGGCGTTTGCCGCCAGAAAATACCGCTCCCGCAGGCCGGCAGGCCTCTGTTCAGGGCCTTCCTCCGGCTGCTCGGAAACCGCCTGGTTCCGGTCCCTTTTCCACCATGCCAACAGCGCACCCCCTCCTTTCCGCCGGTGTTCCGGCCGGTCGCTGGTTTTTGCTCAAAAGGCCGCAAAGCCCACACCCCCCGCGCTGGGCGCGGCGGCTGCGGCTGGGCGGAAAACAGTTTCGCAAGGGGGACGGCGGTCCCCCCGCGGTATATGCCCCAAACCTGCGCCAAAGGGCGCAGGGGTAAAAAGATCCTGTTTATTAGAAAAGATCCTGTTTATTATACAGGAAATCCGTTTTTTCCGCAACCCCAATTCCACCGGGAGGTCTATTTTTCTAGTAAACACAATTTATGTGGCGAGAGTTTCGACAGTTTGTGAATATTCTGTATCGGCTGGCGGGACGCAAAGGGGGACGCCCTCCGGCCGGAGGGCGTCCCTCGCTTCCCCATGGGGGGCTGCCTATCCTATTTTGGGCGGGCCTCAGTCCTCCAGCACGCCAAAGACGGTCACCTGGCTGCTGTCCACCCCCACCAGCCGCAGGGGGGCCACAATCACCGTCTTGAGGGCCTTTTGGGCGCCGTAGAGAGGGCGCAGGTCCATATCCTCGATGCCGGTGACAAATCTGCCGTTGTGGCAGCCGAACAGCGTCCGGTGGGCCTGGGGGGAGAGCTTGTTGCTGGGGGAGCCGATGGAGAGAAAGTCCATGCCGATGCACCGCAGGGCCGGGAAGTTTTCCACCAGGTAGACACAGGCCTCCGGGTAAAAGAAGGGGCCGTTTTCCTCATACACCCGGGGCTGCTCCTCCCGGTAGCGGGCAAAGCCGGTCTTAAACAGCAGCAGCTGGGCGTCCCCGATCTGCTGGCGGCGGGCCTCCAGGTCCTCCCGGGTCACCCCCTGGCCGGGCTCTTTGGGCAGGTCCAGCACGCACACCCGGTCGAACCAGAAGTAGTCCATCGGCAGCTCGGTGATCTTGGGGCCGGCGGCGTTGAAGTGGTTGGGGGCGTCGTAGTGGGTGCCGTGGTGGTTGGGCAGCAGGGTTTTGTAGGAGTTGTAGCCGTCCTTTTCCACGCTGGTGAACTGGTGGATCTCCACAGTGGGTTCCCCGGGCCAGACCACGTCCCCCGGGGCCAGGGTATAGGAGAGATAGACCTGCATAGACCGACATCCTTTCTCATTTTATTGCGCCGGCTGGGTAAAAGCGCCCCGCCCAATGGAGATGGCAGGGCGCTGGCAGCGGCTATTTTGCAGGGCGGACGGGTCACTGGGCCTTGTCCGCCACCTCCTGCTGGGCCTTCTGGAGGAACTGCTCCAGGGACATGTTGGTGGTCTTGCCGTCCCGGCGGTCCCGGACGGCCACCTGGCCGCTCTCGGCCTCCCGGTCCCCCAGCACCAGCATGTAGGGGATCTTCTGGAGCTGGGCCTCCCGGATACGGTAGCCCACCTTCTCGTTGCGGCTGTCCAGCTCCGCCCGCAGGCCCGCTTTGTCCAGGGCCTCCAGCACCTGCTGGGCATAGGGGATGTGGTCGTCGGTGACTGGCAGCACCTTCACCTGCACGGGGGCCAGCCACAGGGGGAACGCCCCAGCGTAGTGCTCGGTGAGGATGCCGATGAACCGCTCGATGCTGCCGAAGGCGGTGCGGTGGAGCATCACCGGGCGGTGCTTCTCCCCGTCGCTGCCGGTATAGGTCAAATCAAACCGCTCGGGCATCTGGAAGTCCAGCTGGATGGTGCCGCACTGCCAGGTGCGCCCGATGCAGTCCCGCAGGTGGAAGTCGATCTTGGGGCCGTAGAAGGCGCCGTCCCCCTCGTTGATGGCGTAGGGCTTACCGTTCTTCTCCAGGGCGGCCCGCAGGGCGTTGGTGGCCATCTCCCACTGCTCCTCGGTGCCCATCGAGTCCTCCGGACGGGTGGACAGCTCCAGGAAATACTCGAACCCGAACACCTTATAGATGGTGTCGATCAGGTCCATCACCCCCAGCACCTCCGACTCGATCTGGTCGGGGGTCATGAAGATGTGGGCGTCGTCCTGGGTGAAGCACCGCACCCGCATCAGGCCGTGGAGGGCGCCGGAGAGCTCATGCCGGTGGACGATGCCCAGCTCGGCCATCCGCTCGGGCAGGTCCCGGTAGGAGTGGAGCTTGCGCTTATAGACCAGCATCCCGCCCGGGCAGTTCATGGGCTTGATGGCGTAGTCCTTTTCATCGATCTTGGTGGTGTACATGTTGTCCTTGTAGTGGTCCCAGTGGCCGGAGCGGTGCCACAGCTCCTCCGAGAGGATCAGCGGGGTGCGGATCTCCTCATACCCCCGCTGGCGGTGCAGCTCCCGCCAGAAGCTCTCCAGCGTGTTGCGCAGCACCATGCCCTTGGGGAAGAAGAACGGGAAGCCCGGGCCCTCCTCGTACAGGTCGTAGAGGTCCAGCTCCCGGCCCAGCTTCCGGTGGTCCCGGCGCTTGGCCTCCTCCATCATCTTCAGGTAGTCCTCCAGCTGGGAGGCCTTGGGGAAGGCGATGCCATATACCCGGCAGAGCATCTGGTTGTTGCTGTCCCCGTGCCAGTAGGCGCCGGTACACTGGAGGAGCTTCACCGCCTTGAGGGGCGCCACGCTCAGCAGGTGGGGGCCGGCGCACAGGTCGGTAAACTCCCCCTGGCGGTAGAAGCTGATCGTCTGGCCCTCGGCCGCGTGCTTGTCGATCAATTCCAGCTTATAGGGCTGGTCCTTCATCAGCTCCTTGGCGGCGGGCACCTCCAGCTCGAACCGCTCCAGCTCCTCCCCGGTCTTTACCAGGGCCTGCATCTCCTTCTCGATCTTGGCCAGGTCCTCCTGGGTGAACGGCTTTTCCACGTCGAAGTCGTAGTAGAAGCCGTTTTCCACCGCCGGCCCGATGGTGTACTTGGTGTCGGGGTAGAGGCGCATCACCGCCTGGGCCAGCAGGTGGGAGGCCGTGTGCCAGAAGGCGTGCTTGCCCTCGGGGGAATCGAAGGTGAGGATCTCCACCGCGCAGTCGGCCGCCAGCGGGGTGCGCAGGTCGGCCACCTGGCCGTCCACCTTGGCCACGCAGGCCGCCTTGTAGAGGCCTCCGCCCAGGCTCTGGGCCACCTGGGCCACCGTTGTACCGGCCTCGTACTCCTTGACGACGCCGTCTCTCAGGGTCACTTTGATCATATTCACCGTCTCCTTTACCATTTGCCACAAATTGCCGCAAAAAAAGAAAATCCTCCATCCCGCCACGGGATGAAGGCACTGCTCCACGGTTCCACCCGAATTGCGCCCGAAGGCGCCTCTCGCTGACCGGTAACGGGGTCGGCCGGCGTGCTCGTCGCACGCGCTCCGGGGGTGGTGGTCCCGCTGGCCGGGCGCAAGGCGGCTTGCAGCTCTGCCGCCTCTCTCTGGGGCGCCTTTTCGCCGGGGACTTCCCCCATCCACGCTTTGGCGGGATGCGGTTGTACCCCTTTATGTTAGCACGCCGCGGGCCGCCTGTCAATCCAAAAGTTCGCCGGGCGGGGCAACTTTCTCCCCCGGCAGGCACGGCCCGCCGGACCGGGCTGCCCCAGCGGGCCCGGCAGGGGAAAATCCCCTCCGCCCGGCCCCCCAACGGCATCCATTTTCTGTATCGGGAAAGGAGGGCCCTCCCGGTTTCTCATAGAAAATCCCACATTCTTGCTTGACATCTGTGCAGAATCCATATAAAATAGGAATGTCATGCAACATGTTTTATGGCAACTTTGCAATGTTTACTTTGAATAAAATATCTGCCGGTATTCTATTCAAATTCCTGCGAATTGCCCGAAAATATTTCTTCCGCCCCGGCGGATTGCGGACATTGACAATTTCATACAAGGAGGTAAACACTAGGCATGAACGGCACGATCGGTACCATCCCCTTTGTGGTCTGCGTGATTGCCGCGTTCCTGATTGGCGCTGTGATCGCCTTTTTCCTGGGGATCGAATACCGGAAAAAAGCGGCCGAGGCAGCCCTGGGCTCCGCCGAGGAAGAGGCGAAGCGCATGCTCAGCGACGCGATCAAGGCAGCTGAAACCAAGAAAAAAGAGGCCATCATCGAGGCCAAGGACGAGATCTATAAGCTCAAACAGGACAACGAGAAGGAGATGAAGGAGCGCCGCAGCGAGGTCACCCGCCTGGAGCGCCGTATCCAGCAGAAAGAGGAGTCGGTGGACAAGAAGATCGACAACCTGGAGAAAAAGGAGGA
>DXES01000034.1 GCA_019114825.1 Candidatus Anaerotruncus excrementipullorum | reverse complement strand
CGGGGCAAGCCCTCCTGCCACCGGGCGTTTGGGGAGGCCACCGCCCTGCTGGCCGGGGACGCCCTGCTCACCCAGGCGTTTGAGGTGCTGGCGGGGGCCCCCCTGCCCGCCCAGGCGCGGGTGGAGGCGGTCTCCATCCTGGCCCAGGCGGCGGGGGTGTATGGCATGGTGGGCGGCCAGGTGTTGGACCTGGCCGCCGAGGAGGAGCCGGTGGACCTGGCGGGGCTGCGGCAGCTGTGCGCCCTCAAGACGGGGGCGCTGCTGCGGGCCTCCGCCCGCCTGGGGTGCGCCGCCGGGGGCGCCTCCCCGGCCCTGGCCGCCGCCGCCGATGGCTACGCCGCCGCCTATGGGCTGGCCTTCCAGATCACCGACGACATCCTGGACGTGACCGGGGACGCCGCCCGCCTGGGCAAGCCGGTGGGCAGCGACCGGGAAAACCACAAGTCCACCCACGTCTCCCTGCTGGGGCTGCCGGAGGCCCGCCGCCAGGCGGCCGAGCTGGTGGACCAGGCCAAAAGGAGCCTTGCCGGGGTGGCGGACAGCGGCTTTCTGCTCTGGCTGGCGGATATGGTCCTGACCCGGGACCATTGACAGGATGTGAGAACCGGTTTTGACGGCGAACGGGAAGGAGTAAGATATGGGCCCTTTACAGACGCTGACCAGCAACTACATTTTGAACGTGGGGGTGCTCTCCTGGTTCATTGCCCAGGTGCTCAAGACGCTCTTGGTGTTTATCCCCACCCGGAAGATCGTCTGGGAGCGGATGGTGGGTTCCGGCGGGATGCCCAGTTCCCACTCCGCCCTGGTCTGCGGGGTGGCCATGGCCACCGCCAAAAAGCTGGGCTATGCCTCCCCGGAGTTCGCCCTGGCCCTGGCCCTGGCGGGCATCGTCATGTATGACGCCATGGGGGTGCGCCGGGCGGCGGGGGAGCAGGCCAAGGTGCTCAACCGGATGGTCATCGACTTTCGCATGATGCTCCAGATGCTCAAGGAGGAGATGGACGCCCTGGCCCGGGGGGAATCCGCGCCGGTGGATCTGGAAAACCGCACCGGCAAGGTGCTCAAGGAGTTTTTGGGCCATACCCCTTTGGAGGTGCTCTGCGGCGCCGCCCTGGGGATTCTGATCGCGGTGCTCATGCCCGCCTTTTGAGGGAGGAATGGATGCCATGGACCTGCTACATACGCTGCGCCTCCCCCAGGACCTGCGGCGGCTGAATCCCCGGCAGCAGCAGCTGCTCTGCCAGGAACTGCGCCAGCAGCTGCTGCGCACCGTCTCCCACACCGGGGGGCACCTGGCCTCCAACCTGGGGGTGGTGGAGCTGACGGTGGCGCTGGACACCATCTTCCCCCCCGGCCAGGACCGGGTGATCTGGGATGTGGGGCACCAGAGCTATGTCCACAAGCTGCTCACCGGGCGGCTGGACCGGTTTGACACCCTGCGCCAGGAGGGGGGCGTCTCCGGCTTCCCCCGCCCCAGCGAGAGCCCCTACGACGCCTTCATCGGCGGCCACGCCAGCACCGCCCTCTCCGCCGCCTTCGGCTTTGCCCGGGCGGACACCCTGCGGGGGGAACCCCGCTGGACGGTGGCGGTGGTGGGGGACGGCGCCTTCGCCGGCGGAATGGTCTACGAGGCGCTGAACAACGCCGGCCGCAGCCGGGACCGGCTGGTGGTGGTGCTCAACAACAACGACATGTCCATCTCCCGCAGCGTGGGCTCCCTGGCCGCCTATCTGGCCAAAAAACGCTCCTCCGAGGGGTATCTGAACCTGAAGGAGCAGGTGGAGGCCGCCCTCAAGCGGGTGCCGGTGGTGGGCCCGGAGGTGCGGGACCTGCTCTCGGAGGCCAAGGGCGCGGTGCGCCAGCTGGTATACCACACCAACCTGTTTGAAGATTTCGGCTTCCACTACCTGGGCCCGGTGGACGGCCACGACCTGCCCGCCCTGCTGCGGGTGCTCGCCCGGGCCAAGGGGGAGGGCGGGCCGGTGGTGGTCCAGGTGAATACGGTGAAGGGCAAGGGGTACCCCTACGCCGAGGAGAACCCCGCCGCCTTCCACGGGGTGGGCCCCTTTGACCGCCAGAGCGGCCAAAGGCCCGCCAGCTCCCACAGCTTTTCCGGGGAGTTCGGCCGCTGGATGGCAGAGGCCGCCCAGCGGGACCCCCGCATCTGCGCCATCACCGCCGCCATGGCGGACGGCACCGGCCTGCAGCCGTTTGCCCAGCGGTTCCCCCAGCGGTTTTACGATGTGGGCATTGCGGAGGAACATGCGGTGACCTTCGCCTGCGGCCTGGCGGCGGGGGGGATGCTGCCGGTGTTCGCCGTCTACTCCACCTTTTTGCAGCGGGGGTTTGACCAGCTGATCCACGACGCCTCCATCCAGCCCCAGCATGTGGTGCTGGGGGTGGACCGGGCGGGTCTGGTGGGGGAGGATGGGGAGACCCACCAGGGGGTGTTCGACGCCGCCTTCCTCTCCCTGCTGCCCGGGGCGGCCATCTATTCCCCGGCCAGCTACCGGGACCTGCGGTGGGCCCTGGACCAGGCCCTCTACCACTGGGAGGGGCTGGCGGCGGTGCGCTATCCCCGGGGGCAGGAGCCGGCGCTGCCGGAGCTCTGCCAGCTGGATCCCGCCCCCTTTACCCATCAGCTGCTGGGGCCGGAGCCGGGGGAGCTCTTGCTGGTGAGCTACGGCCGCCAGTGCCAACAGGTTTGGCAGGCGGCCCGGACCCTCAATGAGCGGGGCCGCCGGGCGGACCTGCTAAAGCTCACCCAGATCTGGCCGCTGCCCCCCGAGGCCCTGCGGCTGGCCAAACGGTACCCCAAGCTCCTGTTTGTGGAGGAGGGGATCCAGACCGGCGGGATGGGGGAGCATTTTTCGGCGGCCCTGTCGGCCCTGGGCTACCGGGGCCGGGTTTGGCTGCATGGGATTACAGAGCCGTTTCAGCCGGCCATGCCGGCGGCCCGGGCGCTGGAGCACTGCCGCCTGGACGCCGCCAGCTTGGTGGCGCTGGCGGAGGAATACGACCTTTGAGGCGCGGCGGCGCCGGGGGAAGGGAGAGGACCCAGTGAAACAACGATTGGACCTGTTGCTGGTGGAGCGTGGGCTGGCCCCCAGCCGGGAGAAGGCCAAGGCGGTGATTATGGCGGGCATCGTCTATGCCGACGGCCAGAAGGCGGACAAGCCGGGCACCGAGTATCCGCCCCAGGTGGCCCTGGAGGTGCGGGGGGAGCCGCTCAAATATGTGAGCCGGGGGGGCCTCAAGCTGGAGAAGGCGATGCAGGCGTTCCCCATCCGCCTGGAGGGGAAGGCCTGCATGGATATTGGCGCCTCCACCGGCGGCTTCACCGACTGTATGCTGCAAAACGGCGCCAAAAAGGTCTACGCGGTGGATGTGGGCTACGGCCAGCTGGCCTGGAGCCTGCGCAGCGACCCCCGGGTGGTGAACCTGGAGCGGACCAACATCCGGTATGTCACCCCCCAGCAGATCGGGGAACCGGTGGCGTTTGCCAGCGTGGACGTGTCGTTTATCTCCCTGCGACTGGTGCTGCCGGTGGCTGCGGCCCTGCTGGCGCCTGCCGGGGAGATGGTCTGCCTGGTGAAGCCCCAGTTTGAGGCCGGCCGGGAGAAGGTGGGCAAGAAGGGGGTGGTCCGGGACCGGGCGGTCCACGCCCAGGTGCTGGAGGCCGCCGTGGGCTACGCGGTGGAGAACGGCTTTGGGGTGCTGGGGATGGAGTTCTCCCCGGTGAAGGGGCCGGAGGGGAACATCGAGTACCTGATGTACCTGCAAAAAGGCGGCCAGACGCCGCCCCCCACCCCCCAGCAGCTGCGGGAGCTGGTGGACCGCTCCCACCAGGCCCTGGACCGCCCGGCGGCCAAGGAGGTGGCGGAATGAAACAGGTGCTGATCCTGCCCAACCCCACCCGCCCCAACACCATGCCCCTGGCCCAGCGGGTGGCCGACCAGCTGGGGGCCAGCGGCTGCCAGCCCCTGTTTGAGGAGGGGCTGCGGGGGCAGTTTACGGGGGCGGTGTTCCTGCCCCTGGAGCAGGCGCTGGAGGCCTGCCACCTGCTGCTCACGGTGGGCGGGGATGGGACCATCCTCCACAATGTGAAATATGCGGTGCGCTATGAAAAACCCATCCTGGGGGTGAACAGCGGCCGGGTGGGGTACTTAGCCCAGGTGGAGCCCCACGAGATCGGCTGCCTCTCCCGCCTGGCCACCGGGGAATACACCATCCAGCGGCGGATGCTGCTGGAGATCCAAGTGGAGGGGGATGGGGAGCGGTCGCTGGCCCTCAACGACGCGGTGATCTCCAAAGGGGGGCTGGCCCGGCTGGTGGACCTGGAAATTTTGGGGGACGGCCAGCCGGTGGGCAGCTACCGGGCGGATGGGCTGATCTTCGCCACCCCCACCGGCTCCACCGCCTACTCCCTCTCCGCCGGGGGGCCGATTGTGGACCCGGGGATCGACACCATCCTCATGACCCCCATCTGCCCCCACTCCCTCCACGCCCGGTCGGTGCTGCTCTCCCCCCAGGTGAAGCTGGAGGTGTGCGGCCGGTATGCGGACAACCTGGACCGGCTGGTGGTGAGCGTGGATGGGGAACGGGTCCACACGCTGGAATGCGGCCGCAAGGTGCGTATCCAGCGGGCCGAACAGGCGGCCCAGTTTATCCAGTTCCCGGAAAAGACCTTCAACGGCATCCTGAATGTAAAATTGAAATCTTGGGCATAGGGGGAAAAGGGCATGAAATCACAGAGACACGCCAAAATTTTGGAGCTGATCAAAAACCGCCCCATCGAGACCCAGGAGGAACTGCTGGGCCTGCTGCGGGAGGGGGGGTTCCCGGTGACCCAGGCCACCGTCTCCCGGGATATCAAGGAGCTGCGGCTGGTGAAGACCCTCACCCCGGACGGCAGCTACTACTATACCGCCCACGCCCCGGCGGAAAAGGGGGAGATGTCCAACCGGCTGCTGGTGCTGCTCTCCGAATCGGTGGAGGGGATCGACAGCGCCGGGAATATCACCTCCATCAAGTGCCACACCGGCATGGCCAACGCCCTGTGCGAATTTTTGGACGACCTGCACCTGGAGGGGGTGGTGGGCACCCTGGCGGGGGACAACACCATCTTCCTGCTCATGCGGGATGAGCGCCACGCCCAGGAGCTGGTGGTCCAGCTGCGCAGGATGATGAGCAGGAGCTAAGGGAAGGAAGGTGCGGGGGATGCTCTCTCAACTGTATATCCGGAACATTGCGGTGATCCAGGAGGCCACCATCGAGCTGGCCCAGGGGCTCAATGTGTTCACCGGGGAGACCGGCGCCGGCAAGACCATCCTGATCAACGCCATCAACGCGGTGCTGGGGGAGCGGACCAGCCGGGAGCTGATCCGCACCGGGGAGGAGAAGGCGGAGGTGTCCGCCCTGTTCACCGCCATCGGCCCGGTGGAGCAGGAGATCTTCGCCCAGGCGGGCTACGCCTGTGACGACGGCTGCGCCCTCGTCAGCCGGGAGATCACCGCCGACGGCCGTTCCACCTGCCGGATCAACGGCCGCCCGGCCACCGCCTCCATCTTGAAGCTGCTCACCAGCGGCCTCATCAACATCCACGGCCAGCACGACAACCAGCAGCTGCTCTCCCCCCAGCGCCACCTGTCGTTCATCGACGGCTATGGGGAGCTGGAGGAGCTGCGCCGCCAGTATGCTTCCGCCTACCACACCTGGCAGGCGGTGAAACGGGAGCTAGAGGCGCTGAGCACCGACGAGGCGGAGAAGGCCCGGCGGATGGACCTGCTCACCTACCAGATCAACGAGATCGACGGCGCCCAGCTCACCCCCGGGGAGGAGGAGGAGCTGAAGGCCCAGCGCCGGCTGGTGAAAAACGCCCTGAATGTGACCCAGGCCCTGGGGGGCAGCCTGGAGCTGCTCAACGGGGATGGGGAGAGCGAAGGGCTCTCCTCGCTGATGAGCATGCTGGTGGACAACCTCCAGGAGGCGGCCAAATACCTGGAGGGCGCCCAGCCGGTGTGCGACAGGCTCACCGAGCTGACCTATGAGCTGGAGGGGGCGGGGGAGGACATCCGGGAGCTTTTGGAGAACCTGGACTGCGACCCCTCCCAGCTGGGCTACTTGGAGGACCGGCTGGCCCTGATCCATTCGCTGGAGCGCAAATACGGGCCGGACATCCCGGCGGTGCTGGCCTTCCGGGAGAAGGCCGCCCAGGAGCTCTCCCAGATCGAGACCTCCGACGAGCGGGCCCAACAGCTGGCCCAGCAGCAGGCCCAGCTGCTGGAGAACGCCCGGACACTGGCCCAGGAGCTCTCCCGCCGGCGGCTGGCCGCCGCCAACGCCTTCATCCAGGCGGTGCAGGAGGAGCTGGCCTTTTTGGATATGCCCGCCGTGCGCCTGAGCGTGCGCCGGGAGGAGAAGCCCCTCGCCCCCGATGGCGCCGACAGCTTGGAGCTGTTTTTGGCCGCCAACCCGGGGGAGGAGCCCCGCAGCCTCTCCAAGGTGGCCTCCGGCGGCGAGCTGGCCCGGCTGATGCTCTCGATCAAAAATGTGCTGGCCGACCGGGACAACATCGGCACCCTGATCTTCGACGAGGTGGATACCGGCGTCTCCGGCCGGGCGGCCCAGAAGATCGGCAAAAAGCTGCGCCAGGTGGCCCAAAACCGCCAGGTGATCGTGGTCACCCACCTGGCCCAGGTGGCCTGCTATGGCCAGCACCACCTGCTGATCCTCAAGGAGGCCCGGGAGGGCCGCACCTACACCGCCATCCGCCCCCTGGCCGGGGAGGAGCGGGTGCAGGAGCTGGCCCGGATCATCGGCGGCGAGACGGTGAGCCCCCTGGCCCTGGAGCACGCCCGGGAGATGCTGGCCCAGGCGGCTCAATAGGGGGTTGCCCTTTGGCGGCCGCCGTGCTATACTGAAACTGCTTTCCTAAAACCGGGGAGGACCCGGAAATTGAATCAACAAGGAGACAGATCGATGACAGTTTTTGAAGAATTAACCCGGCGCGGCCTGATTGCGCAGATGACCCACCCGGAGAAGATCCGTGAGCTTCTGGACCACGAGAAGGTCACCTTCTATATCGGGTTCGATGCCACTGCGGACAGCCTGCATGTGGGTCATTTTCTTCAGATGGTTGTGATGAAGCGGCTGCAGCAGGCCGGCCACCGCCCCATCGCCCTGCTGGGCACCGGGACCACCATGGTGGGCGACCCCACCGGCAAGACCGAGATGCGCAAGATGCTCACCCCCGAGCAGATCAACCACAACGCCGCCTGCTTCCAGCGCCAGATGGAGAAGTTCATCGACTTTTCCGACGGCAAGGCGATGATCCTGCGCAACGGCGACTGGCTGCTGAAGCTCAACTATATTGAACTGCTCCGGGATGTGGGCGTCTATTTCTCGGTGAACCAGATGCTCACCGCCGAGTGCTTCAAGACCCGGCTGGAGCGGGGGCTGTCGTTTATCGAGTTCAACTATATGATCATGCAGAGCTACGACTTCCTCAAGCTCCACCGGGACTACGGCTGTATGCTGGAGCTGGGGGGCAACGACCAGTGGGCCAACATCCTGGGGGGCATCGACCTGACCCGCCGGGCCACCGGCGACGAGGTCTACGGCATGACCTTCACCCTGCTGACCACCAAAGAGGGCAAGAAGATGGGCAAGACCGAGAACGGCGCGGTCTGGCTGGACCCGGAGAAGACCTCCCCCTACGAGTTCTTCCAGTATTGGCGGAATGTGGATGACGGCGACGTGATCAACTGCCTGAAGCTGCTCACCTTCCTGCCCATCGAGGAGATCGAGGCGATGGAGCAGTGGGAGGGCAGCCAGCTGAACAAGGCCAAGGAGATCCTTGCCTACCAGCTTACCGAGATGGTCCACGGGAAAGAGGAGGCGGACAAGGCCCTGGCCGCCGCCCAGGCGCTGTTCTCCGGCGGCGCGGTCAGCCAGGATATGCCTACCACCCAGCTGCCCGCCGGGGAGGTGGGGGAGGGCATCCCGGTGCTGGACCTGTTGGTAAAGACCGGCTTGGCCCCCTCCAAGGGGGAGGCCCGCCGGCTGGTGCAGCAGGGCGGCGTGACGGTGGATGACCAGAAGGTGGCCGATATCGCCTATACGGTGCCCCGCAGCGCCTTTGAAAAGGGGTATGTGGTGGTGCGCAAGGGCAAAAAGGCCTATCACAAGGCGGTTTTGCAGTAACCCCCTTGACAAATGGCGTCCCCCAGGATAAGATAGCAGCATACCACATGGCAAACAGCTGTGACAGGGAGCAGCGCAGGCCAAGACGGGCCCAGAGAGCCGCCGGCAGGTGAAAGGTGGCGCCGCCGCCTGCGCCCCTCGCCCTGGAGCTTCCCGGCTGAACCCCATAGGGGATAGGCCGGGGCGGGCGCCCGCCGTTACCGGGTTTGAGCGGGCCGCCCAGGCGGCCAACGGGAGTGGTACCGCGGAAGCTTTCGGGCTTTCGTCTCCTTTTTGGGGGACGAAAGCCCGTTTTTTCTAGGAAATCCCGAATTTTTGGAGGAGTGTTGGGACGATGGGCAGAAGGATTCTCATCCTGGATACCACCCTGCGGGACGGGGAGCAGGCCCCGGGGTGCAGCATGAATTTCCACGAAAAATTGGAGATGGCCGGGCAGCTGGAGCGCCTGGGGGTGGATATCATCGAGGCGGGGTTCCCAGTGGCCTCCCCGGATGACTTCCGGGCGGTGGAGGCGGTGGCCCGCCAGGTGAAGGACTGCCAGGTGGCCGCCCTCTGCCGGTGTGTGGCCCGGGATGTGGAGCGCACCTGGCAGGCGATCCGGGATGCGGCCGCCCCCCGGCTGCATCTGGTGCTGGCCACCAGCCCGGTGCATATGCAGTATAAGCTGCGCATGACCCCCCAGCAGGTGTTGGACTGCGCGGTGGAGATGGTGCGCCTGGCCCGCGGCCTCTGCCCGGATGTGGAGTTCAGCGCGGAGGACGCCTCCCGCAGCGACCCGGCATTTTTGGCCCAGGTGTGCGCTGCCGCCGCCCAGGCGGGGGCCTCCACCATCAACCTGCCGGATACGGTGGGCTACAGCACCCCCCAGGAGCTGGGCGCCCTGGTGGCCCAGCTGCGGCAAAAGCTGCCGGAACAGGTGGTCCTGTCGGTCCACAACCACAACGACCTGGGTATGGCGGTGGCCAACACCCTGGCCAGCATCCAGGCGGGGGCTGGCCAGGTGGAGTGTACCATCAACGGCATCGGCGAGCGGGCGGGCAATGCCTCCCTGGAGGAGGTGGTCATGGCCCTGCACACCCGCAAGGACTACTTCGGCTGCGAGACCGGCATCCGTATCCGCCAGATCTACCGCACCAGCAAACTGCTCTCCACCATCACCGGCGCGGAGATTCCCTCCAACAAGCCGGTGGTGGGGGGCAATGCCTTCGCCCACGAGAGCGGCATCCACCAGCATGGGGTGCTGGCCGAGCGCAGCACCTATGAGATCATGCGCCCGGAGGAGATCGGCATCTACCGCAGCAAAATGATCCTGGGCAAGCATTCGGGCAAGCACGCCTTCCAGGAGCGCATCGAGGAACTGGGCTACCGGCTGGAGGGGGAGGACCTGGAGGAGGCGTTCAGCCGGTTCAAGGACCTGGCCGACCGGAAGAAGGAGATCACCGACCGGGATGTGGAGGCGCTGATCCGTTCCACCGCCGTGGCCGACCTGCGGGAGGCCTACAAGCTGGAGAGCTTTGTGGTCAACAGCGGCACCGTCATCTCCGCCACCGCGGTGGTCAAGCTGGTGCGGGAGGACGGCCAGGTGCTGGAGCAGGTCTCCCGGGGGGAGGGCCCCATCGACGCCGCCTTCAACGCCATCGACCGGATCGTCAAGATGGACAGCCACCTGGAGAACTGGTCGATGCAGGCGGTCACCGAAGGGGAGGACGCCCTGGGCGAGGCGGTGAGCAAGATCACCTGCAACGGCCACCGGATCACCGGCCGGGGCCTCTCCACCGATATTTTGGAGGCCAGCATCCGCTCCTACCTGAACGCCATCAACAAAGCCATCGCCATCGAGCGCCGGGACTCCCTGGAGACCCAGCGCCTGCGGGCCCTGCGGCCCTGAGCCCCGGCCGCCCAACGGTTGGCCGTTTGCGCACAAAGAATAGCCCCGGCTCCCAAAGAGCCGGGGCTGTTCATTCTTCGGGCCTTGGCAAAACAGCCCGCAAACCTTCAAAACCAGGAGGTATGGGGGGTAGGGCGAAAAACCGATTCCCTATGTACACGATTTTTATTGCCTGCCACCAAGGGCTTATTTACCGAACAAATCACTATGCGACCCGGTGCGGGCCAGTGTCAGCACCAGTATGTTATCTTCGATACGATAGATGAGCAGCCAGTCTGGGAGGATATGGCATTCCCGATGGCCTGCCCAATCGCCGGACAAATCGTGATCGTGGTTTTTATCCGGCAGCGGTTCGCCCATCGACAGCAGCTCCACGACCTGTTCCAGCAAT
>DXES01000033.1 GCA_019114825.1 Candidatus Anaerotruncus excrementipullorum | reverse complement strand
AAACGCCTCCGGCGTTTCGCCGCCGCTGCCTGGACTCCTTTTTGCAGGCGTTGGCAAGCTGCCGGAAGGACGGCGTGGAGCGGGCGGCGTTTTTAATCCACGGCGGCGTCATGATGGCCCTTCTGGAAATGTTGGCCGACCCGCCCCAGCCCTTTTACCATTGGCAGGCAAAAAATGGCGGCGGCTGGGCTGCCCAGGCGGTTTGGAGAGTGGGGGAGGCCCCGCCGGTGCGCCTAAGCAACTGCAAAAAATGGGAGTGAGAAAGCGCGATGAGGATATTGTTGGCGGTCGGTTTGGGCTGCCTTTTGGATCTCGTGCTGGGGGACCCGCTCTGGATGCCCCATCCGGTCCGCTGGATGGGGCGCTGGATCGCCTGGTTGGAGCGGGCGCTGCGCCGCCGTTTCCCGGATACCCCTAAAAGTTTGCGGGCGGCGGGCTGCCTGTTGGCCGTCGGGACGGTGCTGCCTGCCGGGCTGCTCTGCTGGGGGGCGTTGAGCTTGGCCGGGCGGCTGCACCCGCTGGCGGGGTTTTTGTTGGAGTCCTGGGTCTGCTGCCAATGCCTGGCGGCCCGCTCCCTGGCCTCGGAGTCGCTGGCGGTGCTGCATGCCCTAAAAACAGAGGGGCTGCCGGCTGCCCGCCGGGCGGTAGGCCGGATTGTAGGCCGGGACACCCAAAATTTGGATGAAGCGGGGGTGACCCGGGCGGCGGTGGAGACGGTGGCGGAGAACACCTCCGATGGGGTGGTGGCCCCCCTCTTTTGGCTGCTGGTGGGGGGCGCGCCCCTGGGCCTCTGCTACAAGGCGGTAAACACCCTGGACTCGATGGTGGGCTACCGCAACGAGCGGTATCTGGACTTCGGCCGCTGCTCCGCCCGGCTGGACGACCTGGCCAACTGGCTTCCCGCCCGTCTGGCCGCCCTTTTGATGATCCTGGCGGCTTTCCTGATAGGGGAGGACGGCCGGGGGGCTGCCGCCATCTGGCGGAGGGACCGCAGAAAGCACCCCAGCCCCAATAGCGCCCAGACCGAGTCCGCCTGCGCCGGGGCGTTGGGGGTGCAGCTGGCCGGTCCCGCCTACTATGGCGGCGTCCTCCACGAGAAACCCACCCTGGGGGACTGCCGCCGCCCCATTTGCCCGCAGGACATCTGGCGGGCGGTAAAACTGATGTGGGGGACCTCGTTTTTGGCGCTGGCGGCTTTTGGGGCGGTGCGGCTGCTGTTGATCTGGCTATGGTAAAGGAGGAGGGCATATGGGGCCCAGAGAACACGGGGGGAACCCCAAAGGGCTTAGGGGAATGTTGGATTTTTCTGCCAATTTGAATCCATTGGGGCTGCCGCCCAAAGCCAAAGAGGCACTGGCGGCCTCCATCGATACCTGGAGCGCCTACCCGGACCCCCACGCCAGCGCCCTGACGAAGGCGCTGGCCGCTGCGGAGGGGGTACCCGCCCGGTGGATCCAGCTGGGGCCGGGGGCGGCGGATCTGATCTTTCGGGTGGCGCTGGGGCTGCGGCCCCGCCGGGCGCTCACCCTGGCCCCCACCTTTTCGGAATATGGGGCGGCTTTGGCAGCTGCCGGATGCCGGGTGGACTACCACCCGTTGCAGGCGGAGGCGGGGTTTGCGCTGGATGGATCGCTCCTCCCCCATTTGGAGGAAGGGTTTGACCTGGTGATCCTCTGCAACCCCAATAACCCCACCGGCCGTACGGCGGACCCATCCCTACTGCGCCGGATCCTTGTCCGGTGCCGGGAGCTGGGGGCCCTCCTATTGGTGGACGAGTGCTTCAACCCCTTTTTGGACCGTCCGGAGGCCCACACGCTGAAGCCGCTGTTGGGGCAGTTCCCCAATCTGCTGCTCTTAAAGGCGTTCACCAAGCTGTATGCCATGGCGGGGCTGCGGCTGGGATATCTATTCTGCGCCGACCGGGCGCTCTTGGAGCGGCTGGAGGCCTGTTCCCCCAGCTGGAGCATCTCCGCCCCCGCCCAGGCGGCGGGGCTGGCTGCGCTGGGGGATACCGGCTATCTGGAGGAGAGCCTGGCGCTCATCCGGCGGGAGCGTCCCTGGTTGCGGCAACAGCTGGAGCGCCTGGGCTTGGCAGTGCTGGGGGGCGAGGCCAACTATCTGTTTTTCCGCTATGATCAGCCCGCCCCCCTGTCCCCCCGGATGGAGCGGCAGGGGGTGCTGATCCGCAGCTGTGAAAATTACCGGGGACTGAGCGCCCACTACAACCGGGTGGCGGTGCGCACCCGGCCGGAAAACGAACGGCTGCTCCAGGCGTTGGAGCGGGCACTGGGGGAGGCAGGCTGATGGCAAAGGCGATTATGGTCCAGGGGACCTGTTCCAGCGCGGGGAAGAGCTTTTTGGTGGCGGCCCTCTGCCGCATTTTCCACCAGGATGGCTACCGGGCAGCCCCCTTCAAGGCCCAGAACATGGCGCTCAATTCGTTTATCACCGCCGAGGGGCTGGAGATGGGCCGGGCCCAGGTGATGCAGGCGGAAGCGGCGGGGATTGCCCCTTCGGTGCTCATGAACCCCATCCTGCTCAAGCCCTCCAGCGACACCGGTTCCCAGGTGATCGTCAATGGGGAGGTGGTGGGTCAGATGTCCGCCGCCGAATATTTTCGCCGCAAACGGGAGCTGATCCCCCAGGTGATGGCGGCCTATGGGCAGCTGGCCGCCCAGTATGACATCCTGGTGCTGGAGGGGGCGGGCAGCCCTGCGGAGATCAACCTGAAATCGGAGGACCTGGTGAATATGGGCATGGCCGCCCGGGCCAAGGCCCCGGTACTCCTGTGCGGGGATATCGACCGGGGCGGGGTGTTTGCCTCCCTGGCGGGCACTATGCTGCTGCTGGAGCCCTGGGAGCGGGAGCTGGTGCAGGGGATCATTATCAACAAGTTTCGGGGAGACCCAGCCATCCTTTCCCCCGGCCTGCGCCAGCTGGAGGAGATGGTCCACCGGCCGGTGGTGGGGGTGATCCCCTGGATGCCGGTGGATCTGGACGACGAGGACAGCCTCTCCCAGCGCCTCACCCAGCACAGCGCCCCCGGCGTCCTGGAGATTGCGGTGATTCGCCTGCCCCATCTGTCCAACTTCACCGATTTCAACCCCCTGGAGCGGGTAGAGGGGGTGTCCCTGCGGTATGTCTCCCAACTGCGGGAGCTGGGGGAGCCGGACCTGGTGATTCTGCCGGGGACCAAAAACACGATGGGGGATCTGGCCTGGCTGCGGCAAAACGGCTTGGAGGCGGCCGTCCAGAAGCACGCCGCCCGGGGCGGCCCGGTACTGGGGATCTGCGGCGGCTACCAGATGCTGGGCCGGGAGCTGCGGGACCCCCTGGGGGTGGAGCATGGCGGCCGGATGGCCGGCTTGGGCCTGCTGCCGGTGGAGACCGAATTTGCCCCGCAAAAGACCCGCACCCAGGCCACCGGACGCTTTTTGCCGCTCCAGGGGCTGTTCGCCCCCCTTTCGGGGGTGCCGCTGGCGGGATATGAGATCCATATGGGCCGGACAGAATCCACTGCCCCCGCCGTGGAGCTTGCCCCCCAAGGGGAGGCCCCCCATCCGGACGGAGCGGCCGCTCAAAATGTGCTGGGCACCTATGTCCACGGCCTCTTTGACCGGCCGGAGGTGGTGGAGGGGCTGCTGCGGGCGCTCTGCCAGCATAAGGGGATCGCCTGGGAGGCTCTGCGCCCCCGGGATCTGGATGCCTACAAGCAGGAGCAGTACGACAGGTTGGCCGCGGGGGTCCGCCGGAGCCTGGACATGGAAAAGGTCTACGAAATTTTGGAGAGGGGCGTGTGAATATGGTACAGGTCTATTGCGGGGATGGGAAGGGCAAGACCACTGCGGCCCTGGGGCTCTGCCTGCGGGCAGCGGGCCATGGGAAACGGGTGCTGTTGGTGCAGTTTTTGAAGGGCCAGCCCACCGGGGAGCTGGCCAGCCTGGCGCGCATCCCGGAAGTCACTGTGCTGCGGGGGAAGGCCAGCGAAAAATTCACCTTCCAGATGGACGAGCGGGAGCTGCAGCAGACCTACGACCTCAATACGAAAAACCTGCTCACCGTCCAGGAGCAGGTGCGGGTAGGGGGCTACAGCCTGGTGGTCCTGGACGAGATTTTTGCTGCCCTCTCCTGCGAGTTGGTGGACGAGGACCTGCTGCGCCATCTGCTGGAGGGGCTGCCGGAGGCGGTGGAGCTGGTGCTGACCGGCCGCAACCCGCCGGATTGGGTGTTGGAGCGGGCGGACTATATTACCGAGATGGTCTGCCGCCGCCACCCCTATGACCGGGGAATTTCTGCCAGGGAGGGGATCGAGTTTTGAAGGTGCAGCTGGAACGGGTGCTGCCCCAGGAGATTGAGCAGCGCAGCATGGAGTTGATCCAACAGGAGCTGGATGCCCGGGGGATTACCCTTCCACCCCAGCTGGCTCCGGTGGTCAAACGGGTAATCCACACCACCGCCGACTTCGATTACGCCCGGAATTTGGCCTTTTCTCCCCAGGCGGTGGAGTTGGGGCTGGCGGCCCTCAAGGCGGGTGCCACGGTGGTCACCGATACCCAGATGGCCCATGCGGGGGTCAACAAAAGGGCCCTGGCCCGCCTGGGCGGGGAGGCCCTCTGCTTTATGTCCGACCCGGACGTGGCCGCCCAGGCCGCCCAGGCGGGCTCCACCCGGGCGGCGGCCAGCATAGAGAAGGCCGCCCGGGTGTTGGGCGGCCGGCCGGCGGTGTTCGCCATCGGCAACGCCCCCACTGCCCTGGCCCGGCTCTATGAGCTGGCGGAGGAGGGGGCGTTGCAGCCCGCGCTGGTGATCGGCGTGCCGGTGGGGTTTGTGAATGTGGTGGAGGCCAAGGAGCTGATCTTGCAGTCCCGGCTGCCCCACATCGTGGCCCGGGGGCGCAAGGGGGGCAGCAACGTAGCCGCCGCCATTGTGAATGCCCTGCTCTACCGGTTGGGTTGAGCGTACCCCTCCCCTTTACCGGAGCCCGTTGGGTGATTTCTTGTAGGCAGCTGTTGCCGTTGCTGTGGCAGGGTGGCAGGCGGTGCAGTGGAGGTTTGCAGGCCCTGCAACCACTGGCGGAATGGGTGGTTTGGTTGAGGGGCCGGATGGTATGCGCAGGAGGCGATCTGGAAAGGATATTAAATTTTCTATGCCGCTACTCGATCTGCGGGTACAAATTTGCTTGGAGACAGCGTTGTAGCATGCGATTGGCCATGTTCAAACGGAGAGGCATGAATCAGTACCTCCCCGTTTGAACATGGTCCTTTCGTTTTTCAAAAGAATAAAGCGGTATATCGCTTGGAACAAGAAGTTTTTGAAGATCCGCAACCACCAATTGGTTGCCATCCTTAAATAGGGTGAATAAATGGGGAGAAAGTGCACGAGATATCATTTTAAATTATAATATGGTAGAAGGTGCGCCGTGGGTTCATAATGTTGATATCTTCTTTAGACCGTATGAATATTTAGAGACTGTTACAGTTTGGGATGAATCGTATATTGATGCAGGAGGTCGCCCAACAAAGGAAAGTTGGTTAAATGCTGTGGCATTAGCAGAAGCATTTATGGATGACACATTAGGTGAAAATCCTTTTGAAGGATTGGCCAGAAATCCGACAGATGTAGTTCGCTATATGGGAGGGCCCCAGGGAAATAATACATATTATATCCATATCGGTAACAGCTGGTTTGGGGAATAATCATTTAAAATTAATGAGGAGAGGGAAATCTTGTATTTCCCTCTCCTCATTAATTTTTATGTTCCAAGATTCCTATTTTTATGGGCTTTACAGAAAAATTTCCATTGGAATAAAAAATATTGGCCTCTATAAATGCAGTTTGATCTGGGAAAGTCATCCCATCACACAAAATTTGTACACTATAAATTCCTCTTATAGAAGTTGATTCCAAAATATAGTTGCGTTTTTCTCCAATATCCAATGTGTAATTAGCGGTATTTAAATTTTGTGGAAGACTGGGAAAAGACGAAAATATAACAGGACTAAAGTTACCCATTTGAATTGTGATTTGATTTTTTTCAGGGAGAAGAGATATCCTTAAATCTTCAGCAAAAGAATCTTTAAACAAATTTTCTGACATACGGAAATCCTGGATATTATGATTACTTAAAAATTCAATAATATGGAGGTCTTCATAAGAAACAATATTCCCAGCAGCGGTACAATTAGCAACCGCTAGTTCTTTTTTTTGATCGAAATCATAATCTCCATAAGAAATTCGAAGGATATTTCTAAATAATGGCCAGTTTAACTTGTATAGATACGATCCACATTGCAAAAGAACACCTTCCATAATGTGTGGATTTTTACATCTATAAATATAAATTTTTTCTTCAGGAATAGCCTCTAATAAGTAAAATTCAGAATCTTCAAAATAAATGTTTTCTTTTAATGGCTTGTATTCTACGATTGTGGCAGAAAAAGTATCAGAGTTTTCTTGTACAGCGACATTTTCAAATGTTTCAATTAAAGATAGAGCTTCATTCGATAGATACATAGACTTGAGAGGAGGCAAAAAGAGCGAAAAGGAAAAAATCCATGTAAAGACAACTATACATATTCTCCCCATTTTGAAATTCTCCTTTATGAAAAGCAGAATATTATAAAAGTATTTTCTCACACAAAAAGCCTAATTTCAAGATTTTATACCTAACACCGCACCATGATGCAGTATCCGGGGAAAGGAATGGTTTAACGCTGCTTGGGAAAAAATACAGGGCATCTATATAGAAATAGATAAGGATCTCTGTCAATCCAATAAGCACAAAACTTATATATTTTTTTCTATCTCGTCCACGCCAATAAATTCAAAAAGAATCTGGAGGCTATCCCCAAAAATTACCTCACTCGATTTTACATATTGTGTTGTAAATTGGGATAAAAGAGTTCCTCAAATTTTAAAACTGATTCCTCCTGATAAAAAGATTGAATACTTAAACGGGCGTTATATCCAGCAGGGGAAGAAATGGACCTATGTCCCGTATTGAGGCGTGGATTGCAGTAGCCGAATAAGTGCTCCTCGACCGGTGCCCGGAGCACTTTCCGCTACGGTGGGGAGTACTACGACCGGGAGACCGGGGACTACTACCTGCGGGCACGGTATCTGGACCCTATGACCGGCCGGTTCACCACGGAGGATGTGACCCGGACCCGGAAGATGAACGTCTACGACCCATATGGATACTATCCGGACGCGGCACTGGTGGGCGGCGTATTCCGGGACGAGGAGAAGAAGCAATATGTGGTGGAGGATCCGCTGGGCCTGAACCTTTACCCCTACTGCCACAACAACCCGGCGGTGCCCGCCGGGTTGTTGTGGTCTTTTTGTTGTTTGTTGTGGGGTCAAAGAAAAAACCTCCGTCCCCACGGCTCCCAGGGGAGCAGTTTTTATGCAGGAGCCGCTATTTAGAGATATTTCACCAGCTGGGGGTCAAAATAACCCCGTGCATCCGGATGCTCGTCGGGGACGCCCACCGCCACAATGGCCACCGGCAGGCTGGAGACCCCCAAGATCTTCTGGAGCTTCTCCACCCGCTCCAAAGCCGGGTAGCAGCCGCACCAGCAGCTGCCGTACCCCAGCTCCAGCGCCTGCAGCAGCAGGTTTTCAATGGCTGCGCCGCAGTCCTGGGGCCAAAATTGGGACTCCCAGCCCTCCTGCCGGTCGGGCCGGCCGCAGACTACCACCGCCAGGGAGGCGGTAGCCAGCATCCCGCAGTAGGGGTGGGCCTCCATCAGCTGCTGTTTCACCGCCGGGCTCTCCACCACCACGAACTCCCAGGGGCGGCTATTCCGGGCGCTGGGGGCCATCATGGCCGCCTCCAGCATCAGCTGGATCTCCTCCCGGGGGATCTGTACCCCCGGCTTATAGCGGCGGATACTGCGCCGGGCGCGAATCAACTGGGAACCATCCATTTCTTCCAACTCCTTTCGGGGATTTTGTTCACTTCCATCATAGCACCGCCAGGCCGCCTGCGCAAGGTTGTAACTTGGGGAAGTTTGTGCTAAAATAGGTCTGCGAAATCTATGCAAGCATCCCAAGAGAGCTAGGTGAACCGGCATGAGAAAGATTGAGATTTTTGACTCCACCCTCCGGGATGGGGCCCAGAGCGAAAACGTCTCCTTTTCGGTGGAGGACAAGTGCAACATCGCCCGGGCGCTGGACCAACTGGGGGTGGATTTTATCGAGGCGGGCAACCCGTTTAGCAACCCCAAAGACGCGGAGTTTTTCCGCCGTGCCCCCGCCCTGGGGCTGGAGCATGCCAAGCTCACCGCCTTCGGCTCCACCCGCCGCCGGGGTATGACCGCCCAGGAGGACGGCAATTGCGCGGCGCTTCTGGCGGCGGGCACCCAGTGGGTGACCATCTTCGGCAAGAGCTCCCGTTGGCAGGTGGAGCATGTGTTGGAGACCTCCCCCCAGGAGAACCTGGAGATGATCGAGGACACCGTCCGTTACCTCACTGCCGCCGGCAAGCTGGTGATCTTTGACGCGGAGCACTTCTTTGACGGCTACAAACAGGACCCCTATTACGCCGAGCAGGTGCTCCAGGTGGCCCGCCGGGCGGGGGCGGAGCGGCTGGTGCTCTGCGACACCAACGGCGGCTGCTTTCCGGAGGAGATCGGGGAGATCACCGGCCGGATGCACCGCCAGTTTCCCGGCCGGATCGGTATCCACTGCCACGACGATATGGGCTGCGCCGTGGCGGGGGCGATGGCTGCGGTGCAGGCGGGGGCGGTGCAGGTGCAGGGCACCTGCACCGGCTTTGGGGAGCGGTGCGGTAACACCAACCTGGCCACCGTCATCGCCAACCTGCAGCTCAAACGGGACTGCAGCTGTATTCCGGAGGACCGGCTGCCCCAGCTGACCCGCACCGCCCGGTATATCTCCGAGGTGTCCAACATGCAGCTCGCCCACGCCATGCCCTATGTGGGCAAGAGCGCCTTTGCCCACAAGGGGGGGATGCATGTGGACGGGGTAAAGAAGAACACCGCCGCCTTTGAACACATCAGCCCCGAGCGGGTGGGCAACCAACGGCAGATTTTGCTGTCGGAGGTCTCCGGCCGCACGGCGCTGTTGGCCAAGGTCCACGAGGTGGTGCCCGACCTGTCCAAAAATTCCCCTGAGCTGGGGATGCTGGTGGAGCGGCTGAAGGAGCTGGAATTCCAGGGCTATCAGTTTGAGGCTGCCACCTCCAGCTTTGAGCTGGTGGTGCTCCGGGAGTTGGGCCGGTTCACCCCGTTTTTCCACCTGGAGCTGTTCCGGATCATTGGTGAGCAGGACTGCGCCGACCGGCATATGTCCTCCGCCATGGTGAAACTGCGGGTGGGGGACCGCTATGAGATCACCGCCGATGAAGGGGATGGCCCGGTCCATGCCTTGGACCGGGCGCTGCGCAAGGGACTGGAGGTGTTCTATCCCAGCCTGGCCGGGGTGCGGCTGATCGACTATAAGGTGCGGGTCATGGATACCAAGGCCACAGCGGCCCTGGTGCGGGTGCTCATCGAGTCCTCGGACGGGGAGAACGTCTGGACGACGGTGGGGGTCTCCACCGATATCATCAACGCCTCCATGCACGCCCTGTCCGATTCCATGGAGTATAAGCTCTACCGGGATCTGGTGCTCCAGCGCCAGTCTTAAATTGGGAAAATCCTTCCATCCCCCCGGCTGGAAGGGGAGGGACGGCAACTTTTTTGTCGGAAGGCGGTTTTCCGCCGGGAAATTTCCGCCGGAATCCGTATAATACGGAGAAAATACGCTGCCGGGGCAAAGGCCCTCTTGCAAAGGCAAAAAAGGGCATGCTATAATAAATTGGTTGCCAAAAAACGGCTTTTCAAAGATCAAACCGGTAAGAAGATCTGAGCTTTCGATAAAGAAAGGTGGAAGAAAATGTACTGCACACGCAAAATCTGTGAGGATATCTATTGGGTGGGTTCGGAGGACCGGCGGCTGGCGCTGTTCGAAAACCTGTTCCCTATCCCCCGGGGCGTCTCCTACAATGCCTATCTGATTTTGGATGAGAAAACCGCCCTGATGGATACCGTGGACCGGTCGGTGGGCGGCCAGCTGCTGGAGAATCTGGCCCATCTGCTGCATGGGCGGCCGCTGGACTATCTAGTGGTGGACCACATGGAGCCCGACCACTGCGCCACCATCGGGGAGCTGGCCCTGCGCTATCCCCAGATGCAGATCGTGGGGAACGCCAAGACGATCCAGATGATCCGCCAGTTCTATGATTTCGACCTGGAGGGCCGCACCCACCTGGTGAAGGAGGGGGATCAGCTCTGCCTGGGCGCCCACACCCTGCAGTTTGTGATGGCCCCCATGGTCCACTGGCCGGAGGTGATGCTGGCCTACGAGCTCAAGGAGAAGATCCTCTTCTCCGCGGATGCCTTCGGCACCTTCGGCGCCCTCAACGGCAACCTGTTCAGCGACCAGGTGAACTTTGAGCGGGATTGGCTGGACGACAGCCGCCGGTATTACACCAATATCGTGGGCAAATACGGTCCCCAGGTCCAGGCGGTGCTCAAAAAGGCCGCTGGCCTGGAGATCAACATGATCTGCCCGCTGCATGGGCCCATCTGGCGGGAGAATCTGGGCTGGTTTTTGGAGAAATACGACCGCTGGAGCCGGTATGAGCCGGAGGACCGGGCGGTGGCGGTGTTCTATGGATCGATCTACGGGCACACCGAGAACGCGGCCAACCTGTTGATGAACCTGCTCTCCGAGGCGGGGGTCAAAAACATCGCTGCCTACGATGTCTCCAGCACCCATGTCTCCCACCTGATCGCCGAGGCCTGGCGGTGCAGCCACCTGGTGCTGGCTGCCCCCACCTACAATATGAACCTCTATCCGCCCATGGAGTCGTTCCTGCGGGATATGAAGGCTCTGAACCTGCAGAACCGCACGGTGGCGGTGATCGAAAACGGCACCTGGGCCTGCGCCTCCGGCAAACATATGCGGGGGCTGCTGGGCGAGATGAAGAATATGACCGTGTTGGAAAACGGCGTCTGCCTGGCCTCCAGCATGAAGGAGTCCCAGCTGGACTCGATGCTCCAGCTGCGGGATGCCCTGGTGGCCTCTCTGAACCAGGCCTAATACCAGCTTCCACACATAGGGGAGGGGCGGCGGATATCGCCGTCCCTCTTTTCCATAGAAAGGATGGACGCCATGGAACTGCCCATGCTGGATTTTTTGCGGGAGAAGAACTGCTATACCGGAAGCCAAGGGGATTTTCGCTACAAGCTGCAGCCGGATGGGGACCAGGTGCAGGTGTGGGCCTACCGGGTCTACTGTTTCGAGTACTGCCAGGAGCATGGAGGCATCCTGGGTCAGGCGGCCTTCCCGCTGACCCAGGAGGGGCTGGCGCAGCTGCGCAGTTGGCTGGAGGAGCAGGAGCGGGCCGGCGTTTGACCGAGACGGTAAAAGCGGGGGTGCGTCTATCGGGACGCACCCCCGCTTATTTTGCCTTCAATCCAGTTGAATCGTCTGGACTGCTCCCATCAAAGCGGGCTCCTCCGGGTCATGGGTGACCATGATCACCGTCCTTCCGGCCGCCCGCTCTTTGACCAGCGCCATTGTGCGCAGGCGGGTAGCAGCATCCAGCCCCCGGAACGGCTCATCCAGGAAAAGCAGGTCGAAGGGGACCTCCAGCGCCCGGACGATACAGACCCGGCGGCGCATCCCATCGCTCAGCTCCCGTACCGGCTTGTGGAAGCAGTCCTCCAGCCCGGTGGCCTCCAGGTCCTGGAGCAGCTGCTGCCGGGAGCGGCTGCCGCCGCACACCAGCTTTAGGTTGGAGAGGGGGCTGAGGTTTTCACACAGCCGGTGCTCCGGAAAGACCGCGCTGAGGCGCTTTCCCTCCAACCCCAGGATGCGGCCACTGTCCGGCGGCTCCAGCCCCATGAGGATCCGCAGCAGGGTGGTTTTGCCGCAGCCGGACTCCCCCATGATGCAGGAGACCACCCCCTCCGGGAAGGAGAGGTTCAGCCCCTCCAATACCGGAAGCCCTTGGAAGGATTTGGATAGATTTTCCACCGCGATCATGGCCGCTCACATCCTTTCCAGCCGCTTGAGCAGCTTGGAGAGCCCCCACAGGAACACCCGCTCGAACAGGATGCTCATGCAGATGATCACCACCGTCCAAGCGAACAGGCTGGGGGTATCCAAGAAGAGCTTGGCGTCGTAGAGGTGTTCGCCGATCGACCCCTTGGGGATGCCGATCACCTCGGCGGCAGCCCCCGCCTTCC
The DNA here is from genome assembly GCA_019114825.1 of Candidatus Anaerotruncus excrementipullorum. GTDB lineage: Bacteria > Bacillota > Clostridia > Oscillospirales > Ruminococcaceae > Anaerotruncus > Anaerotruncus excrementipullorum. Next base: position 27,487 of record DXES01000033.1, on the reverse strand, counting down.
AGCTGAGGCCTACCGCCACTGCAAATCCCGACCGCAGGTAGGGGATCAGCTGGGAGAGGTAGATATACCGCACCCGTTTATACCGGGGCACCTGGAACAGCTCCGCCATCTCCAACAGCTGGGGATCGGTGGCTCGGATCCCCTCCAGCAGGTTGGTGTATAGGATGGGGAAGACCATCAAAAAGGCGGTGAACACCGAGAGGTTCCGGGAGGGGATCCAGATCAGGCAGACAATGATGATGGAGGTGACCGGCGTGGTCTTCATCACCAGCATCAGTGGGGAGAGCAGCTCCTCCACCGGTCGCAGCAGGGCGGCCAGCCCGGCGAACAGCCCTCCCAGCCCCGCCCCCAGCAGAAATCCCCAGAGGATGCGCACCAGGGAAAAGAGGATGGACCCCCAGAACTCCCCGGTCTGGCAGAGCTGGATTAGGCGCAGGAAAACAGAGATGGGGGAGGCGAGCAGAATCGCCTCCCCCACCCACAGGCTGGCGGCCTGCCAGACCGCCAGCCAGATGAGGACCGCCCAAAGGCGGATCTTATTCCTGCGCGGGGGTGTAGTAGAAGTCATCACCGGGCAGAGCGCCTCCGATCGAGTTGGGGTTCTGCTCCAGCAGGACAGCCAGATAGCCGCCCAACTGGTCTTTCATCTGGTCGCCATCGATGTAGACAATGTTGCACGCGGGCAGGGCCTTCTCCGCCACCGCCGCCTGGAAGATATCAAACTTCTCCAGCAGAGCGGCCGACTCGGGCACATTGGCGTTCACGTATTCGGTGGAAGCTTTATACTCCTGCAGGAAGGCGTCCACCGCCTCGGGATGCTCCTGGGCAAACTCGGTGCGCACCACTGTGACACCGGTGAGCAGCGCGCTGGGATGTTCGGCGCTGGCCTGCAGCGTCTCCCACTCCTGGGTCATATCCAGCGCCACCCGGATGTCCGGGTTCTGGGCCTGGGCGGTGGTCACAAACGGCTGGGGCAGCATGGCGATCCCATTTTCCGCCTGGGCAATGGCAGCCACGCACTCGGTGTGCTCGCTCTTCCATTCGATGGTCACATCGGTGGCGGGGTCCAGGCCGTTCTGAGTCAGCAGGTAGTTGAGGGCGTACTCAGGGGTGGCGCCCTTGCCGCTGGCATAGATCGTCTTGCCCTTCAGGTCGGCCACCGAGTGGACGGTATCCCCCGTCTCCACAATGTAGAGGACGCCCAGGGTGTTGATGTTGGTCACCTGGATGCCGGCATTGGAGTTGTTGTAGAGCACCGAGGAGAGGTTGGCCGGCAGGGCGGCAATATCCAGCTCCCCCTGGAGCAGCTTGGGGGTGACCTCATCCACCGAACCCATGACGGTGAACTCGTAGTGGTTGGCGGAGGTACCAGCCTCGTTGTCCTCCATCAGTTTGACCATACCCATGGCGGTGGGGCCTTTGAAGGCGCCTACGCGGATGGTCAGATCCTCGGAGGTGCCGGCCTCACCGGTGGCCTCCTCGCTGGCCTCCTCGCTGGCGGCAGGTTCGGCGGCTTCGCTGGCAGCAGGTTCAGCAGCTTCGCTGGCAGCGGGCTCGGCGGCCTCGCTGGCAGCTTGGCTGGAGGCGGCCTGGCTGGAGGCAGCTCCGCTGGCGCCGCTGGAGCAGCCCGCCGCGGAGACGGCCAACAGGGCGGCCGACAGAAGAACAGCAAACAACTTTTTCATTTCATCAGATCCTTTCAGCCAAATGGCTTTCTACATTATAGACAAAAAACGGGCGGTTTTCAAGGGCGGCAAAGGGGGAAAGGGAAATTTACCAAGGCAAAAGGCCGGAATTGCTTCCGGCCTTTTGCCCAGGGATACGGACATGAAAGAAGTATTTTGAAGAAGTCAGGCAAATTTAGAGGGTGGGAGGTCCCTTTGCTGGGTGGGACATCCCAACGGGATGGAGAATGAGGTGTCGGTTCTCTTTGGTTAGTTTAAACTAACTCATGAACATATATTAGCATATGCTAACTGAAAAGTCAAGGGGTATTTTGCTTTTTCGGAAAAAAAGATTTCCCCGCCTGGGCCTGGGCCAGCCGGATCATCTGCTCCTTGCTCTCCGGCGAAAACCGGCAGAGGGCGCAGAGGGCATCCTTTTCGGCGGCGGCCTTTGGACAGGCCAGGCAGCTGGTGAAGTAGGAGCTCAGCAGGGTGTACTCCCTGTGCAGCCGCCCGGCCTCCCGGAGTCCCTGGGGCGTGAGATGCACGCTGCCGTAATATTCCTTTTGCACAAAGCCCCCCTCGGCCAATTTTTTCAAGCTCTTCACCACACTGGCGCGGCTGACCCCCAGGGCGTTGGCAATCTCCACCGAACGCACTGCGGCGCCGTCCGCACTCAGCTGGTAAACCGCCAGCAGATAGCGCGCCAAAGCATTGAGACACATGTTGCGTTCCTCCTAAGCAGTCCTCCAGGGCAGGAGGACGCCCACAGCCGCTGTTGCGGACGGCTGTGGGCTTGCGTGTTTGGGTACCGTTCCCATGGCAGTGAGAATGTCTTGCAGGGAAGGGCTCCGGCCTGTGGCCATCGGCCGGGGCGCCCGGTGAGTTAGTTATTACTAACTCACCCATATATTAGCATACGCTAACCAAACTGTCAAGAGAGGTGGAAAAATTTTTCACCCCTGGGAATTGGCGAGGATATGCTCCTTCAACCGCTGGAAGGTGATGGCGCTGATGTCGTGCTCCATCCGGCAGGCGTCCTGGGCGGCCACCTCCTCCGGCACCCCCAGGCTGGCCAGCCAGCGGGAGAGAATCCGGTGCCGCTCATAGATGCGGTCGGCGATCTCATAGCCGGCGGGGGTCAGTTCCAGCCAGCCCTCCCGGCCCATGGTGATGTAGCCGTTTTCCCGCAATAACCCCATGGCCCGGCTGACGCTGGGCTTGGAGACCCCCAGCCGCTGGGCCACATCCACCGAACGGACCAGCCCTTTTTCCTCCTTGATGGCCAGGATGGCCTCCAGATAGTCCTCTGCGGATTCATGAATCTGCATACAAATCCTCCCTGTCGGTTCGGATACCCCCGCAGTGGGGGCGGTATCGGCTTGGTTACCTTATTCTAACACAAATTCGCCTGGGACACAATAGAAAAATAAGCGGAATGCTCCCCTTTTCCGGCCCCTTATCCCTGGTTCCAATACTTTCGGTCCAGCGTGCGGTACTGGACCGCTTCCGACAGGTGGGGCGGCCGGATGATCTCGCTGCCGTCCAGGTCAGCGATTGTCCTGGCGGTTTTCAGGATCCGGTCGTAAGCCCGGCCGGACATCCCCAGCTTTTCAAATACCCTCCGCAGCATCCCCTGGGCCTGGCTGTCCATGGGGCAGAGCTCATTGAGCAGGGCGGGCGGGATCAGTGCGTTCTGGAAGATATCCGACCCGGCGAACCGCTTCTTCTGGATCTCCCAGGCGGCGTTCACCCGTTCCCGGATCTGGGCGGAGGTCTCCTCCTGGCCGTTGGCGGCGGCCAGCTTGTCGTAGGTTACCGGCGGCACCTCCACCATCACATCCATCCGGTCCAGCAGCGGGCCGCTGATCCGGTTGAGATAGGCAGAGACCTTTTGGGGTGTGCAGGTGCATTTGCGTACCGGATGCCCCAGATAGCCGCAGGGGCAGGGGTTCATGGCCGCCACCAACATAAACCGGGCGGGGTAGGTGAGCCGGGCGCTGGCCCGGGCATGGGTGACCTTCCCATCCTCCAAGGGCTGGCGCAGGGATTCCAGCGCCTGGCGGTTGAACTCGGGCAGCTCATCCAAAAACAGCACCCCGTTGTGGGCCAGGGAGATTTCCCCTGGCTGGGGCACCGACCCGCCGCCGCACAGCCCGGCGGCGGAGGTGCTGTGGTGGGGCGCCCGAAACGGCCGCCGGGTGATCAGGGAGACCCCCTGGGGCAGCTGGCCGCAGACCGAATAGATTTTGGTGGTCTCCACCGACTCCTGGAGGCTCATCTCCGGCAGGATGGAGGGCAGCCGTTTGGCCAGCATGCTTTTGCCGGTGCCGGGGTTGCCGATGAGCAGCACATTGTGCCCGCCGGCCGCCGCCACCTCCAGCGCCCTTTTGGGCAGGTGCTGGTCCTTCACATCGCTGAAATCCAAGAGCTCCGGGGCGGGGGTGGGCTGGGTGGGCAGCTGGGAGACCAGGGGCAGCTCCCCGCTGCCCTGCAAAAAGTCTGCCAGCTCCCGCACCTGGCGCACTGCATAGATCTCCAGCCCCTGGACAGCGGAGGCCTCCTGGGCGTTGCCGAAGGGGATAAACGCCCGGCGGACCCCCATTCGGGCGGCATCCAGCAGCATGGGTAGGACGCCGTTGACCTGGCGCACCTCCCCGGAGAGGGAGAGCTCCCCCAAAAAGGCGCTGGGGACCTCCGGATCGGGCAGCACTCCCTGGGCCTGCAGGATGCCCACCAGGATGGGCAGGTCATAGAGGGAGCCGACCTTGCGCACGTTGGCGGGGGCCAGGTTCACCACAATCCGACCCTCGGGGAACGGGAAACCGCTGCTCAAAACGGCGGCGCGCACCCGTTCCCGGGACTCCCGCACCGCCAGGTCGGGCAGCCCCACAATATCGAAGGAGGGGATCGCCCGCACCAGGTTCACTTCGATGGAGATGGGGAACGGTTCGATCCCCAGAAGGCCCATGCTCTGAATTTTTGCAACCATTTGCGCCACGCCTCCCGCCAATCTTGTCCCCATCAGCATACCACATTTTTCCCCGCTTGCAAATGGCCGGAGGGCCTCGTCCGGCAAATTCCACGAAATTTCTTCCGCGCCCGGCTCTGCCTTCAAAAATATAAAAATATAAATTTGATCTTGACTTTAATAAAATTAAATTTTATACTAAATATTAGTAAAGTCTTTGGCGAAGGAGGGGAGATGGTGGCCATCGAGGTGGTGCCCGCCTGGATGCGGGATCTGGAAGAGGAGGACGTAACATTTATAAAGCGTTTTTTGCTGGCCTCCGGCTCCCTCAAGGAGATCGCCCGCCAGTATGGGGTCACCTATCCCACCGTGCGCCTGCGCCTGGACCGGCTGATCCAGAAGGTCAGGATGGCGGAGGACTTTTCGGAGGAGCCCTATGTGGCGCTGATCAAGCGGCTGGCGCTGGACGAAAAGCTGGACTTTGAGACCGCCAAGCTGCTGATTAAAGTCTATCGGAACCAACAAAACCGGCAAAAAGAGGAGGAGAAGCATGGCGATTGCAACTAGTGTTCTGTGGCTGGCCCTGCTGATCGTGGCAGTGGTGGCCGCGGCGGGGGTATGCCTGCAAATATTCCTGTCCTGGCGGGAGAGCTGGTGGCCGGGGTTAATCCTGCCGGGCATCTTTTTCCTACACTCCCTGCTGCTGCTCTTCAACCTGTCGGCCTCCGGAGGGGCGGGGGAGCTGGCGCTGGCGGCGCTGGGCACCTTCTGCATGGGGAACCTGCCCACACTGCTGTTTTTGGCGCCCTACCTCATCTGCCGCCGCCGTTGGAGCCGGAAGCGGCAGCGGGAGCGGATGGACATCCAAGACCTATAAGCGGAAAAAGGGGCCGCCCGCCGGAACATCCGGCAGGCGGCCCCTGCGGCTCAAAGCCCCAGCGTATGCTCCAAAAAGATCTTCAGCCCGATCCCAATCAGGATGCATCCGCCCAAAATTTCCGCCCGGGTGCCCAGAATCAGGCCGAACCGGTGCCCCAGCCGGTTGCCCACCAGGCAGCAGAGGAAGGTGATGCAGCCGATGAACCCGGCGGCGGTGAAGATCTGCACCTGCAACACCGCAAAGCTGATGCCAATGGCCAGAGCGTCGATGGAGGTGGCAACCGCCTGGAGCACCAGCACCCGGAAGCTAAATACCTTTTCAGGGCTGCAGCTCTCGGGAGAGCGCAGCTCCTGGATGCCGTCCCGAACCATCTTCCCGCCGATGGCGGCCAGCAGGATCAGGGCGACCCAGTGGTCGGCGGACTGGATGATATCGCTGAAGCTGCGGCCGGCGAAGTAGCCGGCAATGGGCATCAGCATCTGGAACAGCCCAAAGGCGAAGGAACAGGCCACCGCCTGGCGGCGGCCGAAGTTTTGGTAGCACATGCCGTTGGAGATCGAGACCGCAAAGGCGTCCATGGAGAGTCCCAGGGCGATGAAAAACAGCGTGGTCGTTCCCATAAAACACAATCCTCCTCTATCTGCCGCGGGGAGCCGGCGGGACAAAAAAGACTCATGGACAGGCCTTTCAAAGCCGTCCATGAGTCTTGTTCTTTCAGGCAGGCCAGGCCCATTGGGCCAGAATGTTGACCAGCCACACGCCCAGCCGGACGTGCAAACTACTCCCCCATGCGGAACTTTACCCAGTATAACATTTCCGCCCTCGGAAGGCAAGCCCCTATTTTTCCTGTTTTTTGCCGGAACATTTGCCGTTGGGGGCAGGCGGGCATTGACTTTGGGCCGCCGCGCGTTTATCATAGAGTTAGCATATCAAATCCGCGGCCGCCATGGACATTTTTATGACATTGGAGGGGTAATTTATGAATCCTACCGCGCTGTATGAGAGATGGCTTTCCGCCCAGCTGGATGACCCGGACCTGACCGAGGAGCTGAAGGGGATCCAAGGGAATGACGCGGAGATTTTGGACCGGTTCTATCGGGATCTGGAGTTTGGGACCGCTGGCCTGCGCGGCGTTTTGGGCGCGGGGAACAACCGGATGAATGTCTACACCGTGCGCCGGGCCACCCAGGGCCTGGCCAACTACCTGCTGGCCGCCAACAGGACGCCCCATGTGGCAATCTCCTACGACAGCCGGATCAAATCCGACCTGTTCGCCCGCCAGGCGGCGGGGGTGCTGGCCGCCAACGGCATCCGGGTCAGCATCTATCCCCAGCTGATGCCGGTGCCCTGCCTGTCGTTTGCCACCCGGGAGCTGCACTGCGATGCGGGCATCATGGTCACCGCCTCCCACAATCCCGCCAAGTATAACGGCTACAAGGTCTACGGCCCCGACGGCTGCCAGATGACCGAGCATGCGGCGGACGCGGTGCTGGCCCAGATCAATGCCCTGGACATCCTGGAGGGCGCCAAGCAGATGCCCTTTGAAGAAGGCTTGGAGCGGGGGCTGATCTCCTACATCCCCGGCGAGGTAGAGGACAAATTTGTCCAGGCGGTGCTGGCCCAGCAGGTGAACCCCGGCGTCTGTGCCTCTGCGGGGCTCAAGCTGGTCTACTCCCCCCTCAACGGTACCGGCAACAAACCGGTGCGCCGGGTGCTGGGGGAGATCGGCGCCGCGGATGTGACGGTGGTGCCGGAGCAGGAGAACCCGGACGGCAACTTCCCCACCTGCCCGTTCCCCAATCCGGAGATCAAAGACGCCCTCTCCTTGGGCCTGCAGCTCTCCCGGCAGGTAGGGGCCGACCTGATGCTGGCCACCGACCCGGACTGCGACCGGGTGGGCATTGCGGTAAAGGACGGGGAAGACTACCGCCTGTTCACCGGCAACCAGGTGGGCGCTCTGCTTTTGGACTATATCTGCCGCAACCGGAAGGAGCGGGGCACCATGCCCGAAGGGGCGTTTGCGGTGACCACCATCGTCTCCACCAAGCTGGCCACCGCCATCGCCCAGGCGTATGGGGTGCATATGGCCATTGTACTTACCGGCTTTAAGTATATTGGGGAGCAGATCGCCATTGCGGAGGCCCAGGGCCACCCCGAGCGGTTCCTGTTTGGCTTCGAGGAGAGCTATGGCTACCTCAGCGGCACCCATGCCCGGGACAAGGACGGCGTAGTGGCCTCCATGCTGATTGTGGAGATGGCCTCCTGGTATAAACAGCAGGGTAAGAGCCTGGTGGATGCCCTGGAGGAGCTCTACCAGCGGTTCGGCTACTACCAGGAGCAGGTGGCCAACTTCCAATTTGAGGGCGCCGAAGGCATGGCCAAGATGGCCCAGATTATGGAGACCATGCGCCAGAACCCGCCGGCGGAGATTGCCGGCAGCCGGGTGGTCTGCCGCAAGGACTACAAGCTCTCCCAGTCGGTGGACCAGCAGGGGAGGGCGGAGCCCATCGACCTGCCCAAATCCAACGTGCTGGAGTACCGGCTGGAGAATGGGTGCACCGCCATCGTCCGCCCCAGCGGCACCGAGCCCAAGATCAAGCTCTACCTCTCCCTGGTGGGCCGCACCCAGCAGGAAGCCCAGCAGCGGGGCGGGCCGCTCAAAGCGGATATGGAGCGCCTGATGGGTGTGGGCTGAAAACCGCTTGGAAAACCGGCAAAATAGAAAAATTTTCTCTTGCTTTTCTGTACGAAGTGTGGTATCATACTTCCGTTACAACTATGGCATCTAGAGCCGATGCCAGAAAGAGGTGAAACAAGTGAAAGAAGGAATCCATCCGAAGTATGTGGATACCACCATCACCTGTGCCTGCGGTGAGGTCATCCATACTCGGTCTACCAAGGAGAATATCCGCGTTGAGATTTGCTCCAAGTGCCATCCGTTCTTTACCGGCCGGCAGAAGCTGGTGGACACCGGCGGCCGCGTGGACCGGTTCAAGAAGCGTTTTGGCATGAAGTAATTGCCGGAAAGATCTACAAGACACACAGCCGCAGAAGTTCTTTTGCGGCTGTGTTTTTGTATCAGGAGGGGCCTATGATCCAGTTGGAGACGCCGCGGCTGCTGCTGCGGCCGTTTGTGCCAGAGGACCTGGCCGCCCTCCGGCAGACCCTGGGGGATCCCCAGGTGATGTACGCCTGGGAGCACGGCTTTTCGGACGAGGAGGTCGCCGGGTGGATCAGCCGCAGCCGGCGGCGCTACGCCCAGGAGGGGATGGGCTACCTGGCGGCGGTGGAGCGGCAGACCGGGGAGCTGGTGGGCTCCATCGGCCTGGCCCGGGAACAGCTACCGGGGGAGGTTGCCGTCTGTTTGGGCTATATCCTGCGCCGGGACCGGTGGGGCAGGGGGCTGGCCCGGGAGGGGGCTGCCGCCTGCCTGGACTACGCCTTCCGGGAATTGGGGGAACCCCAGGTGGCGGCGGACATCCGCCCGGAAAACCTGGCCTCCATCCGGGTGGCCCAGGCCCTGGGCATGGAGCCGGAGGGACTATTCGATAAGTGGTACCGGGGCAGGCCGCTGCCCCACCGGATCTACCGGTTGACCGCCGCGGCTTACCAGGCGCGGCAGAGAAAGGAAGGGACTTTCGATGAAAATTTCTGAAAAGTGGCTTTTGGCGGCTGCCTGCCTGTTCGCAGGCGTGATCCTGGGCTTTTTGCTGGCGCCCATCAAAAAGGGGATCTACTGCGGCAACTACAGCGGCAACCGCTATGGGAACCTGCCCGCCGACGGCTGCTGGGCAGAGGACGACCAGGACGGCGAGGAGGTTTGACCCCCCGCCGGATCGACTATCAGGTGCCCGACAGCTATGCCGGGCGCAAGCTGCTGCACTTTTTGCGGGGGGAGGCGGGCTGCTCCTACGGGTTGGTCCGCTCCCTAAAGACCAAGCCGGAGGGCATCCTGCTCAACGGCGTCCATGCCCGGGTGATCGACCGGCTCAAGCCGGGGGATGTGGTCTCCATCACCCTCTGGGACGCCCCCTGGCAGGCCCAGCAGAGCGCCCTGGAGGTGCCGGTGCTCTATGAGGATGCGGACCTGATCGTCTACAACAAGCCGGCGGGTATGGCCTGCCACCAGGCCAAGACCCTCCAGCAGGACACCCTGGCCAACGTGTTTGCCCGCCGGTGCGGGGTCCCCTGCCGGTCGATTGGCCGGCTGGACAAGGACACCTCCGGCGCGGTGGTGATCGCCAAGAATGCCTTTGCCGCCGCAGCCCTCACCGGGCGGGTGGAAAAGACCTATTTGGCCCTGTGCGCCGGGGCGCCCCAGCCCCCCAGCGGCGTGATCAACGCCCCCATCGGGCAGCTCTCCCGGGCGGATCCCCACCGGCAGGTGCTGGCGGACGGGAAACCGGCGGTGACCCACTATGAGATGCTGGAGGATCTGGGGGAGTACAGCCTGGTGCGCTGCTGGCTGGAGACGGGGCGCACTCACCAGATCCGTGTGCATCTGGCCCATCTGGGGCATCCGCTGCTGGGGGACGCCCTCTACGGCGGCCCCACCGGGCGGCTCCAGCGCCAGGCGCTCCACTGCGCCAAGGCGGCTTTCGTCCATCCGGTTTCCAAAAAGTGGGTGGCCGTGGAGGCGCCGCTGCCCCAAGATATGCAAAAGCTTCTGACTTTTCCCTGTGGAAGCTGTGAAAAATAGATAAAGATTTTATAAAGTGAATATTTTTTCATATTTCCCCTTGAAATATCCAGATACTGTTGTATAATGATGAGGAAATATGCAGCAGGACGGAAACCTGCTGGATTTGGAGGAAATGAATATGAAGAAATTCGTAGCTTTGGCGCTTGCCGCCACCATGATGCTTTCCATGGCCGCCTGCGGCGGCTCTTCCACCAGCTCCGAGGCGGAGACCTCTTCCGCCGCCCCCGCCTCCTCCGCCGCGGAGGAAGCCGCCAGCGAGGCCGCCGAGGGTGAGGAGGCGTCCGGCGCCATCACCACCGCCGACGACCTGGCCGACAAGCGCATCGGCGTCCAGGCGGGCACCACCGGGGAGATTTTTGTGCAGGAGAACTACCCCGACGCCGAGCTGGGCAGCTACAAGTCCGGCATGGATGCCGCCCTGGATCTGAAGAACGGCAAGCTGGACGCGGTGGTTCTGGATGAGCTGCCGGCTCAGTCGATTGTCGCCCAGAACGACGACCTGACCATCCTGGACCTGGATCTGGCCACCGAGGAGTATGCCATCGCCGTGAAGAAGGGCAATACCGAGCTGCTGGAGTCGATCAACGCCACCATCCAGCGGATGCAGGAGGATGGCACCTATGAGGCTCTGGTGAACGCCTTCATGCCCGCCGAGGGCGACGACGCCATCGTGATCCCCGAGAAGGTGGCCACCGAGGGCGAAGTGATCAAGATGGGCACCAACGCCGCCTTCAAGCCCTTTGAGTATGCCGAGGGCACCGAGGTCGTGGGCTTCGATATCTCCATGTCCGAGCAGATCGCCCTGGATATGGGCCGCCAGCTGCAGGTGGAGGACATGGCGTTCGATAGCCTGCTGTCCGCCCTGGACACCGGCGTGGTGGACTTTGTGGCCGCCGGCATGACCGCCACCGAGGAGCGCCGCCAGAGCGTGGACTTCTCCGACCCCTACTATTCTTCCAAGCAGGTTGTCATCCTCAAGAAGTAAGCGACAGAATTTTTGGAAGCGCAGGGTGGGACCGCTGGTCCCGCCCCGCGTTTTCTATACGGAGGGTTTGAGATGCCGGAATTTTTGGTTTCCCTGACACAAGCGCTCTATCAGAACCTGGTTGCCAAGGACCGGTGGCTGCTGCTGCTCCAAGGCCTGGGCAATACGCTGCTCATCGCCCTGGGGGCGATTTTGATCGGCACCGTCATCGGCGTCGTGATGGCCCTGATGCGGGTTTCGGACAACCGCCTGCTCCAAGGGATCGCCAAGGTCTATGTCACGGTGATCCGCGGCATCCCCATGGTGACCCAGCTGATGATCTTCAACTTCATCATCTTTGCGCCGGTGGATATGCCCAAGCTGATGATTGCCACCATCAGTTTCGGCGTGAACTCCGGGGCCTACTGCGCAGAGATCTTCCGGGCGGGCATCCAGGGGGTGCCCCTGGGCCAGAAGGAGGCCGGGCGCTCCCTGGGCCTCAATAAAACCCAGACCATGTACCTGATCGTGATCCCCCAGGCGGTAAAGGCGGTGCTGCCCACCTATACCAACGAGTTCGTGGTGCTCATCAAGGAGACCGCCGTGGCCAGCTACATCGCTCTGGTGGACCTGACCAAGGCCAGCGACATGATCCGCAACGCCACCTTCAACGCCTGGGTGCCGCTGTTGGCGGCCGCGGTCATCTACCTGTGCCTGACACTGGGGCTTTCCCATCTATTTGCCCGTTTGGAAAGGAGGCTGGCGCGCAGTGATCGAGGTTAAGAATCTGCAAAAATCCTTCAAGAACCTCCAGGTGCTCAAGGGGATCACCGAGACGATCCATAAGGGGGAGAAGGTGGTCATCATCGGGCCCTCCGGCTCGGGAAAATCCACCTTCCTGCGCTGCCTCAACCGCCTGGAGGAGCCCACCTCCGGGGAGATCTGGTTCGAGGGGCAGAACATCCTGGATAAGCGGTGCGACATCAACAAGCTCCGCCAAAAGATGGGCATGGTGTTCCAACAGTTCAACCTCTTCGCCCACCTGACGGTGGAGGAGAACATCACCCTGGCGCCGGTGAAGCTGAAGGTGCTCAGCCCCACGGATGCCAAAGACCGGGCCCACCAGCTGCTGGACCGGATCGGCCTGGCGGACAAGGCGTCCTCCTACCCCTCCCAGCTGTCCGGCGGCCAGCAGCAGCGGATCGCCATTGTGCGGGCGCTGGCCATGAACCCGGACGTGATGCTGTTTGACGAACCCACCTCTGCCCTGGACCCGGAGATGGTGGGGGAGGTGCTGAGCCTCATGCGCCAGCTGGCGGAGGATGGCATGACCATGGTGGTGGTCACCCACGAGATGGGCTTTGCCCGGGAGGTGGGCACCCGGGTGCTGTTTATGGATGAGGGGCAGATCTTGGAGCAGAATCCCCCGGCGGAATTCTTTGGCAACCCCAAAAATCCGCGCCTGCAGGACTTTTTGTCCAAGGTGCTGTGAAAAAGAAAAGAGAAGATGTTTCAGCAAAAGGACATGGCGGGAGCCGTGTCTTTTGCTGCTGTGGGAGGAAATGGAATGAATGTGTTGTTTTTTGGGGACGTGGTGGGCCAGGCGGGCTGTGACAAGCTGCGCCGGGAGCTGCCCCGGCTAAAGCGGGAACTTTCGGCAGGGGTTGTTGTGGTCAACGGGGAAAACTCCGCCGAGGGCAACGGCATCACCCCCCACAGCGCCAACCATCTGCTGGACAGCGGCGTGGATGTGATCACCACCGGCAACCACGGCCTGCGCCGCCGGGAGATCTATGACTATCTGGATACCCATCCCCAGGTGATCCGCCCAGCCAACTATCACCCCTCTGCGCCGGGGGCGGGCTGGTACCTCTACGACCTGCCCAGCTTCCCGCTGGCGGTGGTGAACCTACAAGGGCGGGTGTATCTGGACCAGGCAGGGGGGAACCCCTTTGACTGCATGGACCAGCTGTTGCCCAAAATCAGCTGCCCCAATATCCTGGTGGACTTCCATGCGGAGGCCACTGCGGAGAAATTGGCCCTGGGGTTCTATTTGGATGGGCGGGTCTCGGCGGTGGTGGGTACCCACACCCATGTACAGACGGCGGATGAGCGGCTGCTGCCCCAGGGCACTGCCTACATCACAGATGCGGGCATGTGCGGCGGACGGGATTCGGTTTTGGGGGTCAGCCGGGAGCGGGCGGTGGAGCGGCTGCGCACCGGCCTGCCCACCCGGTTTGTCAACGACCCGGAGGCGGTGGAGCTGCACGGGGTGCTGTTGGAGTTTGGAGGCCGTCCCGGTCGGGTGGAGCGGATCAGCCGGGTGGTTGTTCCGGCATAGGGGAACCGCCCCAGGCGCAGGCTCTGCACAGTTGCGCAGAGCCTGCGCCTTTTTTTGCCCTGCGGCCCGGCTGTTCATAAACTTGCATTGAATTTCCAGGGATTCCAGGGTATACTGGAGATAGAACAGGCCGCCCGGCGGCCCAGGGGGATGGGGTGAACGGATGAAAAGAAGGATACTTGCGCTGGCGGCGGCGGTGATGGTGCTGGGGGGCTGCACACCCGGCGCCGGGCTGAGCGACCAGCAGCTGGAGGTGGCCAGCCAGAGCTCCTCCAGCTCCTCTGCGGCAGCTGAGCCGGAGGAGCCCCCCCGCCAGGCGGCCAACCAGATCCGCCTGGCCTACAGCGCCGCCGATTCCCTGAACCCCTACCTGGCCCAGACCCAGATCAACCGGGAGCTGGCGCCGTTGCTCTATGATGGGCTGACCCACCTGGGGCCGGATTTTTTGCCGGAAAACCTGCTGGCCGAGCAGATCACGGTGGAGGGCACCCTCTGCACGGTCATCCTGAAGCACAATGTCCAATTTTCCGATGGCACCTATGTCACCGGCGAGGACGTGATCTATTCGCTGAATACCGCCAAGCAGTCCCAGACCAACTGGGCTACGGCGCTGGAGAACGCGGTCTCCGCCTCGGTGGATGGGGAGGGGCGGGTGCTCATCCAACTGGGGCGCGCAGATGCGGACTTTGCCGCCCTGCTCAACTTCCCGGTTGTCAAATATGGCACCGCAGGGGAGGACTTCCCCACCGGCGTCAGCAAATACTATGTGAGCGGCACCTGGGAAAACGGGGTGACCCTCTCCGCCAATCCCCTCTATTGGAAGGAGATCCAGCATGTCCAGCGGATCTACCTGGTCCAATCCAGCGACCCGGATACCCTGAGCTTTAATCTGCGCACCGGCGATATCGACCTGGCCTATTCAGAGCGGCCGGACAACGACATGTCCGGTTCTGCACCGGTGAACCTCCAGGTCCCCCTCACCGATCTGGTCTACCTGGGGATCAACGGCCAGAGCGGCCTGCTGGCCCAGCCGGAATTCCGCCAGGCCCTCTCTAAAGCCCTTCACCGGGATGAGCTGGTGGCCAAGGCATATGTGACCCGCGCCCGGGGGACCCTCTATCCCTTCCACCCGGACTTTTGGCGGCTGGCCGGAACCGACCAGTCCACCCCCCGGCAGCTGGCCCAGGCGGACCGGATTCTGGATGCGCTGGGCTTGGAGGAGACCGACAGCCGGGGTTACCGGCTGCGGTATGGCCAGCCGGTCCAGCTGGAGCTGCTGGTGAACAGCGAAAACGCCAGCCGTAACGCCGCCGCCACCCTGATTGCCGAGCAGCTGCGCCAGCTGGGGGTGGAGATTGAAGTGGTCTCCCAGCCGTTTGAGCAGTATCAGGCCAGCCTGGCGGCCCATGATTACGACCTGTACATCGGGGAGGTACGGCTGCTGCCCAACTGGGACTTCTCCATGCTGCTTTCCGGCGGCTCGTTGGATTTTGGTACCCCCTACGACCAGGAGCTGGCGGAATTGGAGGCCAACTACCGGGCCACCGGCCAGGGGATTGTGGGGCTTTGCGCCCGCTTCCAGGAGGTGCAGCCGTTGATCCCCCTGGTCTTCCGCACGGGGCTCGTCTCCTCCAATTTGACTTTTCCATCGGAAATGGTTGCAACCTCGCAGGATATTTTTTATAATATAACCGATTGGTGATGCCGCACGGGGCGGTGCCCCGTTTTACTATAGGATCAAGGGAGGTTATCGCGTTGATCAATTTGGAAAACCAATACGGGTCCATTGAAATTTCCCAGGAATATTTCAGCAACCTGGTGGGGAAGGCCGCCACCGAATGCTTCGGTGTGGCGGGGATGATCAGCTCCCGGGCGGAAGGGATTGCGGCGGCCCTGCAGGGCAACCGCAACCGGCTGGACCAGGGGGTGCGGGTGCGCACTGCCGGGGAACAGCTGGTGATCGACCTGCACATCGCGGTGCTCTACGGCGTGAACATTGCGGTGGTGGTCAAGAGCATTGTCAACAAGGTGCGCTATACGGTGGAGCAGGCCACCAACCTGGAGGTCGCCAAAGTCAACGTCTTTGTGGACGCCATGAAGACCGAGGGCAACTGACCGCTTGGGCGGAAAAATGGAAATTGATGGGGGTTTAACAATCGTGATCACAGGACAACAACTTCGGGATGCTCTGATATCCGGCGCAAACAACATTGCCAACCAGCGTCAGCTTGTGGACGCCCTCAATGTCTTTCCGGTACCGGACGGCGACACCGGGACCAATATGTCCATGTCCTCCTCCGCCGCCAAGCGGGAGCTCAAACGGGTGCCGGATAACGCCCCCGTCTCCCAGGTGGCGGATGTGTGTGCCTCCGCGCTGCTGCGGGGGGCCCGGGGCAATTCCGGTGTCATCCTCTCGCTGCTCTTCCGGGGCTTCTCCCGGGGGCTCAAGGGCCAGACCGAGGCCAATGCGGAGCAGCTGGTGGATGCGTTGGAAAAAGGGGTGGAGTCGGCCTATAAAGCGGTGATGAAGCCCACCGAGGGCACCATCCTCACGGTGGCGAGGCTGGCCGCCACCAGCGCCCGCCAGGCGCTTACCCCCGAAACCACCCCCCAGGAGATCTGGCATGTGATCCTGGATGCCGCCCAGCAGGCGCTGGAGCAGACCCCCGAGCTGCTGCCGGTGCTGAAGAAGGCGGGCGTGGTGGATGCCGGCGGCCAAGGGCTGGTGGTGATCTTTGCAGGGATGGCCCAGGTTTTCGACGGCCAGGGTATCCTGCCCATGGAGGAGGAGCGCCAGCAGGCCTACGCCGATTCCCAGTCGATCCATCCCGACCGCAATGCAGCAGGGGAGTATATTGGGGAGATCACCTTTACCTACTGCACCGAGTTTTTGGTGGTGAAGGAGCAGGAGAAGAACCCCACCCCCGAGGTGCTGCGGGCCTATTTGGAGACGATTGGGGACTGCGTAGTAGTGGTGGATGACGATGAGATCATCAAATGCCATGTCCATACCGACCATCCCGGCCAGGCGCTGGAGGCGGCGCTGGGCCATGGCCACCTGACCAACCTGAAGATCGAGAATATGCGGGAGCAGTACGAGGCCCAGCGGGCCAGCGTGGTGGAGGCCCAGTCGGACCAGGGCTTCACCTATGCGCCGGTGGACCCCTCCCGTGCCTACGGCTTTGTGGCGGTGGCCGCCGGGGAGGGGGTCAAAAAGCTGTTCCAGGACCTGGGGGTGGACAATGTGGTCAGCGGAGGTCAGACCATGAACCCCTCCACCGATGATATCCTCTCAGCGGTCCATGCCACCCCGGCCAAGACGGTTTTTGTGCTGCCCAACAACAAGAATATCATCATGGCGGCGGAGCAGGTGACCAAGCTGGCCGACCGGCAGGTGATCGTCCTGCAGACCCGCACCATCCCCCAGGGGCTGGCGGCCATGATCGCCTTCGACCAGGAGCTGCCTGCGGCGGAGAATCAGATCAATATGCAGAAGGCCTATGAGCGGGTGGGCACCGGCCAGGTGACCTTCGCCGCCCGGGACAGCGACTACGACGGCCACAAGATCAAGGAAGGGGAGCTGTTGGCCCTGGAAAATGGCAAGCTGGCTTTTACCGAGCGGGATCTGACCAAGGCAGTGGTGCGGCTGGCCAAATCCCTGGTCCACCGGGACAGTAGCTTTGTGACCCTGCTCTACGGGGAGGAGATCTCCGAGGAGCTGGCCCAGACGGTGTGCGATGCGGTGACCGCAAAGCTGCCGGATGACCTGGAGGTGGCGCTCATCAATGGCGGCCAGCCGGTCTACTACTTTGTGATCAGCGTGGAATAAGCGCGGTGAAAAGAGCTTGGAGGGAACCTTTTGCACAACCAGAAGACAAAGAGATTGACGCTGGCGGCCCTGTTTGCCGCCCTCACCGCCCTGATGGCCCAGATGGTGCTCCCCCTGTGGTTTACGCCGGTGCCCTTTAGCCTGGCGATTGTGGCGGTGTTCCTCACCGGCGCGGTGCTGGACTGGAAAACCGCCCTGCTGGCCCAGGGCTGTTACCTGCTGCTGGGGCTGGCGGGTGTGCCGGTGTTCTCCTATTTTGGGGCGGGGCCTGCCAAACTGGTGGGCCCCACCGGTGGCTACCTGCTGGCCTATCCGCTGATGGCGGCGGCCACCGCCTGGCTGACCGCCCGCTGGGGCCGGGGCTTTCTGCGGATGCTGGGCGCCATGGCGGCGGGCCTATTGATCTGTTATACCTGTGGTACCCTCCAGCTGATGGCCCTCACCGGCAGCGGCCTTTGGGAGGCCCTGGGGCTGGCGGTCATTCCCTTTGCCCTCTTTGATCTGCTGAAAGCGGCCCTCTCCAGCCTGCTGGCTGTGGCGCTCCACCGGGCGCTGCGCCGGGCACGGCTGGTGGTGTGGTCCCTATGAGGCCGGCCATGGCGGGGCTTCATGGGGTCCTGTTGGATTTCAATGGGACCATGTTCTTCGATTCGGAAAAACACATCCGCGCCTGGTGCCAGCTGGGCCAGGAGCTGGTGGGCCGCCCGGTGACCGTCCCGGAGGTCCAGGCGATGATGGGAATGCCCAACGGACAGATTCTGGAGCGTTTTTTGGGCCATCCGCTGCCGCCCGCCCAGGCCTGGGCGCTTTCGGAGCGCAAGGAGGCGTTTTACCGCTGCCTCTGCCTGGAGGACCCGGATGGGCAGCACCTGGTGAGAGGGCTGCCCGCCCTGCTGGACCGGCTAAAGGCGGCGGGAATCCCCCGCACAATCGCCACCAGTGCGGTGGCCAGCAACGTGGACGCCTACTTCCAGTGGTTTGGGCTGGACCGGTGGTTCGACCGGGACCGGGTGGTCTGCGATGACGGCAGCTTCCCCGGAAAGCCCCATCCGGAGGTCTACCTGCGGGCGGCGGCAAAATTGGGGCTGCCGGCAGGGGACTGCCTGGTGGTGGAGGACTCGCTCATGGGCATCCGCGCCGCCCAGGCGGCAGGCGCGGGTGGGATCGTGGCGATCGCGCCCGGCGGCGATCCGGCGGGGTTGGCGCAGTTGGAGGGGGTGTCGGCGGTGCTGCCGGACTTCTGCGGCTTTCCCCAGGAGCTGCTGGCCGGGCTATGCCGTTAAAAAATTGTGTTTTTCCCGGGCCCAGGAGTTGACAATCCCGGCGGAAAAGGCTATACTGCTACTGTTACAGTGGGCGATGAAGGGAAAGAACCTTCGGTTTTCCTCCCAAGAGAGGCGGCCTTGGCTGAAAGCCGCCGTGGAAACCGATGGGGGCCATCCCGGAGCCTTCCGGCGAGGAGCCGGACGCGGTGTGAGCGTTATTCCTGGCGAGCGGCGCGGGAGTTTCCCGCGCAATTTGGGTGGTACCGCGGAAAGTTGGCGCTTTTCGTCCCAGAGAGGGGCGAAAAGCGCCTTTTTGCGCGCCCGGGCGCGGCAAGCTGCCGCCAAAGATTTTGCAACAATTTAAAGGAGCGGAAAAAACATGGAATGGACCGGACTCAACGAACTGCGGGAGCAATTCCTGAGCTTTTTTGAATCGAAGGGGCACCTGCGGCTGCCCAGCTTCCCGCTGATGCCTCCGGCGGACGAGGCGAGCCTTTTGCTGATCAATTCGGGCATGGCGCCCATGAAGAAGTGGTTTTTGGGGATCGAGACCCCGCCCCGCAAGCGGGTCTGCACCTGCCAGAAGTGCATCCGTACCCCCGATATTGAGAACGTGGGCAAGACCGCCCGCCACGGCACCTATTTCGAGATGCTGGGCAACTTCTCCTTCGGCGACTACTTTAAGCACGAAGCCACTGCCTGGGCCTGGGAGTTTGTCACCCAGGTGATCAAGCTGCCGGTGGACCGGCTGTGGGTCTCCATCTTTGAGGACGACGATGAGGCGGAGCAGATCTGGGTCAACGAGGTGGGGGTGGACCCCAGCCGGATCGTCCGCATGGGCCGGGATGACAACTTCTGGGAGATCGGCTCCGGCCCCTGCGGCCCCTGCTCGGAGATCTACTACGACCGGGGCGAGGAGTACGGCTGCGGCAAGCCCGACTGCGCCCCTGGCTGCGACTGCGACCGGTACATGGAGTTCTGGAACCTGGTGTTCTCCCAGTTTGACAGCGACGGCAACGGCCACTACGAGCGGATGGCCCACCCCAACATCGACACCGGCATGGGCCTGGAGCGCCTGGCCTGCATCCTGCAGGGGGTGGACAACCTCTTCGAGGTGGACACCGTCCAGAACATCATGAAGCACATCTCCGAGATCGCGGGGATCAAGTACCACCAGGATCCCAAGGCGGATGTTTCCCTGCGGGTGATCACCGACCACATCCGCTCCACCACCTTTATGGTGAGCGACGGCATCCTGCCCCAGAACGAGGGCCGCGGGTATGTGCTGCGCCGCCTGCTGCGCCGGGCCGCCCGCCACGGGCGCCTGTTGGGCATCAAGGGGCCGTTCCTCTACAAGGTCTGCGAGACGGTGGTCAGAGAGAATGCCAGCGCCTATCCGGAGCTGGTGGAGCATAAGGACTACATCGTCAAGATCATCAAGGTGGAGGAGGAGCGGTTTGCCCGCACCATCGACCAGGGCATGGAGCTGCTCAACAACCTGATCGACAAGATCGATTCCAAGATGGACCAGAAGCTGTTCTCCGGGGCCGACGCCTTCCGCCTCTATGATACCTTCGGCTTCCCCATCGACCTGATCCGGGAGATTTTGGAGGAGCGGGATATCCAGCTGGACGAGGAGGAGTTCAAAGCCCAGATGGAGGCCCAGAAAAAGCGCGCCCGGGAGGCCCGGGCTGCCCTGGGCGACCTGGGCTGGGAGGAGGACGTCCTGGCCGGCGTGGAGGAGAAGGGCACCTTTGTGGGCTATACCGAGCCCACCGCCCAGGCCAAAGTGGTGGCCCTGGTGAAGGGCAACACCTGCGTCAATGAGCTCCAGGACGGCGAGACCGGCTCGGTGGTGCTGGATGTGACCCCCTTCTACGCCGAGAGCGGCGGCCAGGTGGGGGACAGCGGCCTTTTGAAGACCGCTGACGGCGCCGTCTTCCATGTGTTTGACACCAAGAAGTCCAAGGGCGGCCACATCGTCCACATCGGCGAGCTGTCGGTGGGCACCCTCACGGTGGGGGACAGCGTCACCGCCGCCATCGACCAGTCCCGCCGCCGGGATATCATGCGCAACCACACCGCCTGCCACCTGCTCCAGGCGGCCCTGCGCCGGGTGCTGGGCGACCATGTACACCAGGCGGGCGCCTATTACGACGACACCATCTGCCGGTTCGACTTCAGCCACTTCTCCGCTGTGACGCCGGAGGAGCTGGCCCAGGTGGAGCAGCTGGTGAACGAGATGGTGCTGGACGCGGTGGACGTCTCGGTGCAGGAGATGCCCCTGAGCGAGGCCAAAAAGCTGGGGGCCATGGCCCTCTTCGGTGAGAAATACGGCGAGACGGTGCGGGTGTGCAACATCCCCGGCCGTTCGATGGAGTTCTGCGGCGGTACCCATCTGGACAATACCGCCAAAGTGGGCCTCTTTAAGATCGTCAAGGAGTCCTCGGTGGCTGCCGGTGTCCGCCGGATCGAGGCGGTGACCGGGCGCAATGTGCTCAAGTTTATGGCGGATCAGGAGGCGCTGCTCCACCAGACCGCCGCCGCCCTGAAGGCGGGCAGCCCTGCGGAGCTGCCCAGCCGTGCCGAGGCGGTCCAGGGGGAGGTCAAGCAGCTGAAGAAGGAGCTGGAATCCGCCGAGAACAAGCTGGCGGAGCGCCAGATGGACAACCTCTTTGAGGATGCTACCCTGGTGAACGGCATCCGGGTGGCCTCGGTCTCCATCAACGCGGCGAAGATCGAGGCGCTGCGGGCCATGGGCGACAAGGCCCGAGACAACCAGCCGGACGCGGTCTGTGTGCTCACCACCGTCAATGCGGGCAAGGGCTCCATCCTGGTGGTCTGTGGCAAGGATGCTGTGGCCAAGGGCGCCCATGCCGGCAAAATTGTGAAGGATCTGGCGGCCCTGTGCGGCGGCAGCGGCGGCGGCCGCCCGGACAACGCCATGGGCGGCACCAGCGAGATCTTCCGCATCGACGAGGCGATTGCCCAGCTGCCTGCCATTGTGGGCAAATATGTGAAATAACCACCTCAACAATCTCAGCAGAAAGGAGGGTTTTCCATGGACGACTGCCTGTTTTGCAAAATCATTGCAGGGGAGATCCCCAGCAAAAAGGTGTATGAGGACGACCGGGTCTATGCCTTTTACGACATCGACCCCCAGGCCCCCATCCATTTTCTGGTGATTCCCAAGCAGCACATCACCGGCGCCAACAAAATTGACGCCACCAACGGCGATTTGGTGGGCCATGCCTTCCAGGTGATCGCGCAGATCACCAAGGAGCTGGGCTGCGGCGATGACTACCGGGTGGTCACCAACTGCGGCCCCAAGGCCGGCCAGTCGGTGAATCATCTGCACTTCCATGTCCTGGCGGGACGGGAGTTGGGCTGGCCTCCGGGCTGACGGCGATCTTTTCAGCAACCGGCGGGCGTTGGGGATTCCCCTTCGCCCGCTTTCCCATCTTTCAAAAGCTGGGGAGGGGACGATATGAAAACTGTCACTCTGGAAAAAGGCCTCTACACCTTAGATTGCGCCATCCCCCGGACTCCGCCCAGGGGGATCCTCTACCTCCACAGCCCTGTGGAGGGGCAGAAACTGCCGGAGGAGCTGCTGGAGCGGATGGGGACCATCTGCGTCTGCATCCTGGGAGAAAACTGGGACAACGACCTGACCCCTTGGCCTGCGCCGGGGGTATTCGACCGGCGGGAGCCGTTCGGCGGCTGTGCGGACCGCTATCTGGAGCGCCTGATGGGGGAGCTGCTGCCTTTGGCGGAGAACCGCCTGGGCGCCGGCGGGTTGCCCCGGGGGATCGCGGGGATCTCCCTGTCGGGCCTGTTTGCCGTCTATGCCGCGGTCAAGACCGGCGGCTTCTCCCAGGTCTGCTCGGTCTCCGGCTCCCTGTGGTACGATGGCTTTTTGGATTACCTAGCCGCCCATCCGATCCCACCCGCGATCCAGCGGGCCTATTTTTCGGTGGGGGACCGGGAAAAGTACACCACCAACCCTCGGATGCGCCAGGTGGAGGACTGTACCCGTCAAGCGGAGGCGCTGTTCCGGGCGCAGGGGATCGAGACCTGCTTTGAGCGCAACCGGGGCAGCCACTATGTGGATGGGGATGTACGCCTGGAAAAGGGGCTTCGGTTCCTCCTGCGGGAGGGCTGAATTTTGCTCTATACAAAAAAACCGCCGGTAGGCCATACCGGCGGTTTTTTGTATGGGGGATCAGTGGGGGGCGGAGAGGGCTTCCTGAGCGGAGGGCTGCGGCCGCAGCCGCCCCCGCCGCCGCAGAGCCAGCAGGACGCCGGACACCAGCGGCACGGCCAGACAGTAGCAGAGTACCGTCCGCAGCTGGGATAGGGTGAGGGGGGATGTCTGGAAGAGGGCGGAGACGGCAGGATGCCACACTGCCAGACAGAGCAGCCCCACCGAGATGGCGGTGGCCCCGATCAGTTTCCAGTTGTTAAAAAATGGGATGGAAAACAGCCCTTTGGTTTCGCTCTTGCACTCGAACACATGGATCAGCTGCATGAGCACCAGCGCGGACAGCGCCCCGGTGCGTGCCAGCGCCACATCCCCCTGGGAGGAGCGGTAGAGGGAGACAAAAGCCCCCAGCGTACACAGCCCGATGAGCAGCCCCCGGATGGCGATGGTGAACGCCAGCCCATTGGAGAAGACCGATTCCTCCGCCCGGCGGGGCTTTTGGCGCATCACATCCTCCTCCGCCGGTTCCAGCCCCAGGGCGATGGCGGGCAGGCCGTCGGTTGCCAGGTTGACCAATAGAATTTGGATGGGCAGTAGCGGCACCGGCATCCCCATGAGCATGGCGAAAAACATGGTGACCACCTCGCCGATGTTGCAGGAGAATAGGTAGCGGATGAACTTGCGGATGTTCTGATAGATCACCCGCCCCTCCTCCACCGCCGCCACCAGTGTGGCGAAGTTGTCATCCATCAGTACCACCGAGGAGGCCTCCTTGGTCACATCGGTACCGGTGATCCCCATGGCCACGCCGATGTCCGCCTCCTTGACGGCGGGGGCGTCGTTGACCCCGTCCCCGGTCATAGCCACCACATTGCCCTGGCGCTTGAGCGCCCGGACGATCCGCAGCTTGTGGGCGGGGGTAACCCGGGCGAACACCGGGATCTCAGCGATCTGCCGGGCCAGCCGGTCGTCGCTCATGGCATCCAGTTCCTTGCCGGTGACCACCCGGCCCTGGGGTGGGCAGATCCCCAGGTCACCGGCGATGGCGCGGGCGGTGATGGCATGGTCGCCGGTGATCATCACCGGCCGGATCCCCGCCTGGCGGCATTTGCGCACCGCCTCCAATACCTCCGGACGGGGCGGGTCGATCATTCCCGCCAGCCCCACAAATACCAGGTTCTGCTCGGCCACATCCCCCTCCGAGCCCGCCTTGCGGAAGGCAAACCCCAGTACCCGCAGCGCTTGGGCGGCCATTTGGTCGTTCCATTGGAGGATCTTTTTGCGCATGGCGGGGGAGAGGGGGCGCGTGTGGCCGTTTTCCAGGTAGTGGGTACACCGGTCCAACAGCAGATCAGGGGCGCCCTTGCAGAAGAGGAACGCCTGCCCATCCTCCCGGCGGACCCCCAAGCTCATCATCTTGCGGGTGGAGTCGAAGGGGACCTCCTTGCCGGGCCGGTAGGGACGGGCGGACCGCCAGATCCCCGCCTTGGCGGCCAGCACCAACAGGGCAGCCTCGGTGGGCTCCCCCTCCAGGCGCAGCTGAGCGCCGTCCTGGCCGATGGGGGAGATGGCGGCGTTGCTGCAGAGGACCGCGATATCCAAGAGCAGCGCCAAATCTGGATAGCTGGCCGGCCGGACCGGTTTGCCCTCCAGCGTGAATTGCCCATGGGCCTCGGTGCCGCCGCCGCCCACCTCCAGGGAGAGGCCAGGGGTGCGCACCGCCCGGACGGTCATGCGGTTTTCGGTGAGGGTGCCGGTCTTGTCGGAGCAGATCACGTTGGCGCAGCCCAGCGTCTCCACCGCGTGCAGCCGCCGGATCAGCGCCCCCCTGCGGACCATCCGCCCCACCGAGAGGGCCAGGGCGATGGTGACCACGGCGGGCAGCCCCTCGGGGATGGCCGCCACCGCCAAAGAGATGCCCACCAGCACCATGGAAAACGGGTCCTCCCCCCGCAGGATGCCCGCCGCTGCCACCACCAGGCAGATGAGCAGGCAGCCGATCCCGATGGCCCGGCTCATATGGGCCAGCCGTTTTTGAAGCGGGGTGGGCTGGGCCTCGATCCCGCCCAATAGGTCGGCGATCCGGCCCATCTCGGTGTTGGCGCCGGTGGCCCTGGCCCGGCATACCGCCCTGCCCCGGGTGGCCATGGTGCCCATATACACCTGGCCGGCCTTGGGCGGTTCAGCCAGCCCGGGGCAGGGGCGTTTTTCCACCGGGATCGATTCCCCACTGAGCATGGATTCGTCACACCCCAGCTCCTGGGCTTCCACCACCAGCCCATCCGCGGGCACCCGGTCCCCGGCCTTCAGGCAGAAGAGGTCCCCGGGGACCACCTGTGCGGCGGGGATGGTGGCCAGCTGGCCCTCCCGGATGACCGAGGCGGTAGGGGCGGCCAGCTCCCCCAGCTTTTCCAGCGTCCGTTCGGTGCGAAATTCCTGCAGGAAGCCCAACAGTGCGTTCAACAGCACGATGACGATGATGGTGAACGCCTCGTTGATCTCCCCCAACAGCGCGGAGAGGGCTGTGGCGGCCAACAAAATCAGCACCATCGCGTCCTTGAACTGCCCTGCAAATAGCCGCAGCGCCCCCGCCTTGGCAGAGGAGCGGATCACATTTTCCCCATATTCCTTCAAAAGCTCCTGCGCCTGGCGCTGGGTGAGCCCCTGCAGTTTTTCCATACCACTTTCCGTCCTTTCCCCTGGTTTTCCGGTCTCAACAGGCTTGTTTTGCCTGTCCCATACATATTCCCGGGGCGGCGGCGTTATGCCTGGATGGCAGACAGCCCGCCTGCCGGGTACCGGCGGGCGGGCTGTCTGCTATGCAGTGGGAAGGGGAGGCTTATTGGGTGATCAGCTCCTCCTGGGTGAGCTCCGGCTTGGGCTTTTTGGCCTCTTTGTCCTCGGGGCTCTCATATTCCTTGTGGGGTTTGCCGCGGAAGAGCAGATAGAAGGTGGGCAGCAATAGCAGGGTCAGGATGGTGGAGGCGGTCAGGCCGCCGATGATTACCACCGCCATACCCTGCATGATCTCCGCGCCATCGCCAATCCCCAGACCCATGGGGATCATGGAGAGGACGGTGGTCAGGGTGGTCATCAGGATGGGGCGCAGGCGGCTCTTGCCCGCGTAGACCAGGGCGGTCTCCGCGTCCATACTGCTGCGGTACTGGTTGGCGGTATCGATAAACAGGATGCCGTTGTTCACCACGGTGCCCACCAGCATCAGGAAGCCCAGGATGGAGACCATGCTCAGCGTCACCTGGGAGGTGAGCATCAGGAGCAGCGAACCCACCAGGGAGAAGGGGATGCAGATCATGACGATGATCGAGAACCGCATGGATTCGAACTGGATGGCCATGACCATAAATACCAGCCAGACAGCCACCGCCAGCGCGCCGAATAGGGCGGAGAACTCCTCGTTCATGCTCTCGGTGATCTCGTTTTGGGTGATGGAGACGCCGGCGGGCAGCTCCATCTGGGCAACCTGCTGGTTGATCTCTGCCGCCGCAGTGAGCTGGGCGGCGGTGGTGGGCTGGCCGGTGATGGTCACCACATACTGGTTATTTTTGCGGTCGATGCTCTGGGGGGCATTGGAGTATTCGATGGAGGCCACATCCAATAGGGGGATCTGCCGCCCGCTGGGGGCGCTGATCATCAACCCGGACAGGTCTGCCACCGTCTCATAGCTGCCCTCGGGGAACTCCACGGTGATGTCATACTCATGCCCATCCATCCGCAGGGTATCCGGGGTGGTGCCCGACAGAACCCCGTAGACCGAGGAGACCACCTGGGCGGGGGTCAACCCTGCGGCCGTGGCCTTGATCGGGTCCACCACCACCTCTGCCTGGGGATTTCCGGAGGTGAGGGAGGAGGAAACCCGGACGATGTCCGGATGCTGGTGCATCAAATCCTCCACCTGGCGGGAGGCTTCCCGCAGCACGTTTAGATCGTTGCCCTGGAGGTTGACCTGGGCGTTGCCGCCGCCGGTGTAGGAGGACATCATGCTCTGGGCGGAGACGCTCACATCGCAGTTGCGGTAGTCCGCCGTCTGCTCCCGCCAGATATCCACCCACTCGTCGGTGGATTTTTCCCGGTCCTCCTTCAGGTAGACGGTGAGGGAGGACCCGGCGGTGCTGGTGGAGAACATCGACCCACCGCCGCCGGAGACCGAGTACCGGTCCACATCGGGGGAGGCGGACACCAGCTCCTCCAAAGAGCGCAGGGTCTTATCCAACTCCTCCAGTTTGAGGCCGGGCTTGGTGTCCACCTCGATGGAGACCATGCCCTGGTCCACATCGGGCATCAGTTCCATGTGGATAAAGGGCATCATGGCAAAGGAGAAGACCAACAGCCCCACCGAAACCAAGACCACCAACCCCTTGTGGTGGAAGGTTTTCTTTAGGAACCGGCCATAGGCGTCCTCAATCCGCAGCAGATATTTGGACACCGGCCAACCCTCCTTCTCCCGGGGGGTCAGGCGGTAGAAGAGCAGCGGCACCAGGCTTAGGGCGGAGACCAAGGAGGCGCACAGGCCAAATACGATGGTGAAGCCCAGCTGCTTGAACAGCTGGCCGGACATGCCCTCCATCAGGCTGATGGGCAGGAACACCACGATGGTGGTGATGGTGGAGGCGACCACCGAGCTGGTGACGATCTGGGTGCCCTCCAAAGCG
>DXES01000032.1 GCA_019114825.1 Candidatus Anaerotruncus excrementipullorum | reverse complement strand
AAAATGCCGTTTTTTTGCCAAAAGCTTCATACACTCTGCCCATTGACGCCCCACCCCATCCCGGCGGTATGATAGGGAAAACGGCAAAGGAGGCAGCGCAGATGGCGAACACCGCACCGCACACCCAGCTGGAACAGGACCGGCTGCTGGTGATCTATGGGGAGGACCCCCGGGAGATGACCTTAAAACTCCTGGAGGCCGCCCAGCTGGAAAAACGCATCCCCCAGGGGGCGCTGGTGGGGATCAAACCCAACCTGGTGGTGGCCAAGCCGGCGGACACCGGCGCCACCACCCACCCGGAGATTGTGGCCGCCCTGGTGGAGTACCTGCAGGCCCACGGCCACACCAACCTGCTGATTCTGGAGGGGGCCTGGGTGGGGGACAGCACCCGCAAGGCGTTCCAGCTCTGCGGCTACCAGGAGATCTCCCGCCGGTACGGGGTGCCCCTATTGGACACCAAAGGGGACGCCACCACCCCCCGCAGCTATGGGGGCATCACCATGGAGGTCTGCCAGAAGGCGCTGGAGGTGGACTACCTGATCAACCTGCCGGTGCTCAAGGGCCACTGCCAGACGCTGGTGACCGGGGCGCTGAAAAACCTCAAGGGCCTCATCTCCGACCGGGAGAAGCGCCACTTCCATACCCTGGGGCTGCATAAGCCCATCGCCTACCTGAACAAGATCCTGCACACCGACTTCATCCTGGGGGACGGCATCTGCGGCGACCTGGACTATGAGGAGGGGGGCAACCCGGTGCCCATGCACCGGATGTTCTGCGGCCTGGACCCGGTGCTGGTGGATAGCTACATCGCCTCCTGCATGGGCTACCAGCCCCGGTCGATCGAGTACATCGCCCTGGCGGAGGAGCTGGGGGTGGGCCGCTGCCTGGCCGGCCCCGGCCAGCTGGTGGAGCTCAACCGGGATACCTCCGCCGCCAAGCCCTCCCCGGGGGGCAAGGTGGCCCGCCTGGCCGGCTATGCCGCCCCCAAGGAGAGCTGCTCCGCCTGCTACGCCAACCTGATCCAGGCGCTGGCCCGGCTGGACCAGGAGGGCCTCCTGGAGAAGCTGCGGGACTGCCCGGTCTGTATCGGCCAGGGCTACCAGGGCCAGCCCGGCCGGCTGGGGGTGGGCCGCTGCACCGCCGCTATGGATGCCTCCCAGCCCGGCTGCCCGCCCACCACCATGCAGATGCTGGAATTTTTGCGCAGCCAGCTGGCCTGACTGCCGGACAAAAAGCCCGCCCCCAGGGATGGGGGCGGGCTTTTGCCATCGGTTCAGCCGATCAGGTCCGCGTTGGTGGTAAGGCCATTGCGGTAGAGGTCCCAGAAGTGGTGGGTGGGGCCGCAGCCCTGGCCAAAGGCCAGGGAGTGGCGGATGGCGGTGGTCACATACCCCTTGGCCAGCCGCACTGCCTCGTCCATGGGGTGGCCCAGGGCCAGGTTGGAGGCGATGGCGCTGGAGTAGGTGCAGCCGGTGCCGTGGGTGTTCTTGGTGTCGATCCGCTGGGTGGCGTAGTGGTGGAACGCCTGCCCGTCATAGAGCACGTCCACCGCGTCCCCCACCGCGTGGCCCCCCTTCACCAGCACCCCTTTGGGGCCCATGGCCTGGATTGCCTGGGCGGCCCGTTCCATATCCGCCAGCGAGCGGATCTCCATGCCGGCGATCTTCTCTGCCTCGGGGATGTTGGGGGTCAACAGGTCGGCCAGGGGCAGGATGGTCTGGATCAGCCGGTCGATGGAGCCGGGGTCCATGAGGGGACAGCCGTTTTTGGCGTACATCACCGGGTCGATCACCACATTTTGGGGGCGGTACTCCCGCAGCTTCTCCGCCACCGCATCCATACAGGGGGGCTGGGAGAGCATCCCCACCTTCACCGCATCGGGGAAGATATCCTGGAACACCGCGTCCATCTGCTGGCGGATCATATCCGGGGAGACGTCCTGGATGCCCAGCACCCGGGCGGTGTTCTCCGCCACCACCGAGACGATGACGCTCATGCCGAACACCCCGTGGGCGGACATGGTCTTCAGGTCCGCCTGGATGCCCGCGCCGCCCGAACAGTCGCTGCCTGCAATCGTCAAAACCTTTTTCACAGCTTTTCCACCTCGCTCTTGCTATACGCGTAGATCACCGTCTCCGCTGCGTCCAGCGCCCCCTGGGCGTCCGGCTCCAGCCGGGCGCTGGGCTCATAGACCGCCGCCGTGCGCAGCCCCGCGCTTTGGGCGGTGCGCAGGGCGTGGGGGGAGTCCTCAAACACCACGGTGGCCTCCCGGGGGGTGCCCAGCCGTTCCAGCGCCAATAGGTAGATGTCCGGCCGCTGCTTGCCCACCCCCACCTCGGTGCAGGTGAGCACAAAGTCGAACCAGCCCAGCACCCCCAGCCGTTCCAGCGCCCCCTCCACCAGGGGGCGGTCGGTGGCGGTGGCCACGCACATGCGCACCCCCTGGGCCCGCAGGGCCTCCAGATACGCCCGCACCCCCGCCTTCAGGGGCAGCCGGTGCAGGTAGGCGTCCTCCGCCATGCCGTCGATCTGCTGGGCCAGCTGCTCCGGCGTCTCGGGCAGGGTGAACCGCTCCTTTAGGTAGCGGGCGGTGGTGGGCATGTCCATGGGCTTGAGCAGCGCCCGCAGCCCGGGGGGCGCCTGGATCCCCCGCTGGGCCAAAAACTGCTCCGCCAGCGTGTCCCACAGGGGCATGGAGTCCAAAAGCGTCCCGTCCAGATCGAAGATTGCCCCCCGGATCACGGCGCCACCGTCCTCTCCAGGGCGTCCAGCAGCCCCCGCACCGCCGCCGG
The DNA here is from genome assembly GCA_019114825.1 of Candidatus Anaerotruncus excrementipullorum. Classification (GTDB taxonomy): domain Bacteria; phylum Bacillota; class Clostridia; order Oscillospirales; family Ruminococcaceae; genus Anaerotruncus; species Anaerotruncus excrementipullorum. Next base: position 5,853 of record DXES01000032.1, on the reverse strand, counting down.
GATATCTGGCTGGGCAAATACCGCCGAGATCACCGCAGCCCCGGCGATGCCCGACCCGGCCAGCTGGGGCAGCCGCTGGGCGGTGATGCCGCCGATGGCCACCACCGGGATCTCCACCGCCCGGCAGATCTCCCCCAGGGTCTCCCACGGCACCTCGGCGGCCTCTGGCTTGGTGGAGGTGGGGAACACCGCCCCCACCCCCAGGTAGTCGGCCCCCGCCGCCTGGGCGGCCAGCGCCTGCTCCACCGTCCGGGCGGAAACCCCCAGGATCTTCTCCGGGCCCAATAGCGCCCGGGCTTTTTGGGCCTGCAGGTCCCCCTGGCCCACATGCAGCCCGTCCGCCCCGGATTCCAGGGCCACCCGGAGGTTGTCGTTGATGATGAGCGGCACCCCGTGGCGGTGGGCAATTTCCTTGATCCGCACCGCCTGTGCCAAAAAGGCCTCCTCCTCCAGGTGCTTTTCCCGCAGCTGCAGGCAGGTGGCCCCCGCCTCCAGGGCCGCCTCCACCTGGTCCTCCAGCGAGCGGCCGCCCAGCCAGCTGCGGTCGGTGATCAGGTAGAGGCGCAGCATCTTCCTATCCCAGTTCAACCTGTCTTCCCTCCTCCAGTTTCGCGCTGGTCAGCTTGCCCATCCAGTCGGCCAGGTGGATGCGCATAAGCCCCACGCCGCCCCCCTCCCGCTGGGCCTGCTCCCAGGCCAGCTGGCCGCAGAGGCCCATGGCACAGACGGCGGCGGCCGCCGCCCGCAGGGGGTCCTGGGGGTTGGCGGCGCACCAGGCGGCCACCACCCCGGTGAGCATACAGCCGGTGCCGGTGATCCGCTCCATCATCGGGTGGCCGTTGCGGATGATATATGCCCGCTGGGGCCCGGCCACCACGTCGATCGCCCCGGTGACGGCCACCACCGCCCCCGTCCGCCCGGCCAGCTCCTTGGCCCCCCGGACCACCTGGTCCAGGTTCTGTTCGCTGGTGGCGTCCCCGGCCCCTGCGTCCACCCCCCGGCTGGCACCGGCGGGCTGCTGCTGGGCCACCACCCGCATCTCCGAGCTGTTGCCCCGGATGACGGTGAACCGCACCTGTTCCAGCAGCTGCCGGACGGTTTCGGTGCGCAGCCGGGAGGCCCCGGCCCCCACCGGGTCCAGCACCACCGGCCGGCCCAGCCGGTTGGCGGTCCTGCCGGCCGCCAGCATGGAGGGGATGGTCCGGGCGTTGAGGGTGCCGGTGTTCAGGGCCAGCCCATCGCAGATGGCGGTGATCTCCTCCACCTCCGCCGGGTCGTCGGCCATGATGGGGGAGCCGCCGCAGGCCAGCACCATGTTGGCCACATCCCCCACGGTGACATAGTTGGTGATACAGTGGACCAGCGGCCGCCGGGCGGCCACCTGCTCCAAAATGCCCTCAAACATGCCGGTTCACCGGCCGTTGGCCAGGGAGGCCTTCACCTGCCCCAGCAGGTGGGTGCGCTGCAGGGCGCCCATGGCCAGGATGGCGATGGTGGCGCCGCCGCCGGTGCTGAGCAAAAAGGCGGGCACATAGGTGAAGAGGGCGGCCTCCTGGCCCATGAGCAGGGTGGCCACCGGGTAGCAGGCGATGCCGCCCAGGATGCCGGTGCCGATGATCTCCCCAAAGTAGGCGGCGGGCAGCTTCTGGGTGAACTTATAGCAGAGCCCGCAGCAGAGCGCCCCGATCATGCTGCCCGGGAAGGCCAGCAGGCTGCCGGTGCCCATGAGCACCCGCAATAGGGAGGTGACAAACGCCATGGCGCACCCATAGGCGGGCCCCAAAAGCACCCCGGCGATCACATTCACCATGTGCTGGACCGGGAAGCACTTGGAGGCGCCCACCGGGATATAGAAGGCGGAGCAGACCACTCCCAGGGCGATGAGCACCCCGGCGATGCACAGCTTTTTGACAGTACGGTTTTGCATAGCGAAGACCTCTTTTCTGAAGATTAAAACGGGACCTGCCGCAAGGCAAGTCCCGTTTGAGCACGATCTCTTTCCCTACGTTGGCATTATCCAAATCAGGTCCAGGGTCGAAACGTAGTCCGCTTCCTCTCAGCCCGCTCCACGAGCTCCCCTTTTGTTTTCCCCATTATAATCCCCCAGGGGCCGGTTGTCAATCCCCCGGCGGGCAGCCCCTGGACAGCGGGGCGGCTTTCTGGTATCCTGGGAAAAACGGCGGATGCCGCCAAAGCGGGAGGGAAACTTATGAAAGGTGTAAAATGCATGCTGCTGGGCCTGGGGGTGATGGTGGCCATGGCCAGCGTCCATCTGGCGGCGGAGGCGCTCTTTTGGACCGACTTCATCGCCGTTGGGGGATTTCTTGTCCTGCTGGTGGGCTTTTGCAGGCGGGATTAAGCAAAAAACGGGCAGCCGGAGCTCCTCCGGCTGCCCGTTTTGGCGGGGTCACAGCATTTCCCCGGCGGGCTGGTCCCCAAACACCTGCCGGTGCAGGCGGCGGCCGGTGGGGGTGGCTGCCAGGCCCCCCTCGGCGGTCTCCCGCAGGGCGGCGGGCATGGCGTCCCCCACCCACTTCATCGCCAGGATCACCTCGTCGGCGGGGATGGCGCTTTTGATTCCCGCCAGGGCCATATCGGCGGCGGTGAACGCCCCGGCCACGCCGGAGGCGTTGCGCTTGATGCAGGGGATCTCCACCAGCCCGGCCACCGGGTCGCACACCAGCCCCAGCACGTTTTTTAGGGCAATGGCCACCGCCTGGGCGCACTGGTCCGGGGTGCCTCCCGCCAGCTCCACCAGGGCGGCGGCGGCCATGGCAGCGGCGGAGCCGCACTCCGCCTGGCAGCCCCCCTGGGCCCCGGCAATGCAGGCGTTCTGGGCGATCACCATCCCCACGGCAGCGGCGGTGAACAGGCTGTAGATACAGGCCTCCCGGGAGGCCCCCCGGTCCTGGAGCATGGTGAGCACCGCCGCGGGCAGGATGCCGCAGGACCCGGCGGTGGGGGCGGCCACAATCCGCCCCATGGCGGCGTTGTATTCCGAGACCGCCAGCGCCCGGGCCACCGCCCGGGCAAACGGCCCTCCGGCCAGGGGGCTGCCCCCCTTGGCATACGCCTGCATCCGGGCGGCGTCCCCGCCGGTGAGGCCGCTGGTGGAGCGGATGTCCGGCCGCATCCCCATTTGGGCGGACTCCTCCATCACTGCCAGGGATTGGTCCATCTGCTCCCACAGGGACTGGGGGGTGCGCTCCAGCTGCTGGGCCTGGTCGGCCAGCACCAGGTGGGAGAGGGGGACCCCCGCCTTTTCGGCGGCCTGGACCAGCCCGGCGATGGTGGCATAGGAAAGCTGCTGCATAGGTTCCCCTCCCTTAGACAGGCTCCAGCATGGTGGAGCCGATGATGTTGGGCAGCTTGCGGATCTCCCGGTTTACCGCCGGGTCCAGCCCGCCGTCCAGTTCAATGGTCATGACGGCGGTGCCGCCCTTTTTCTCCCGGGCCAGCCGGAAGTTGCAGATATTGGCCCCCAGCCGGCCCACATACTCGGTGACGGCGGCGATGGTGCCGGGGGCGTCCCGGTGCAGGACGATCAGGGTGGTGTATTGGCCGGTGAGCTCCACCGGCATCCCATTGACCTGGGTAATCAGGATGTTGCCGCCCCCCACCGAGGCCCCCTGGACGCTGATCTGGTTGCCGGAGGCGCCGGTGAGCTGGATGCGGGCGGTGTTGGGGTGGGCCCCCTCCAGATGGGTGGGGGTGAAGGAGAACTGCAGCCCCGCCTGCTGGGCAAGCTGGAAGCTCTGGCGCAGCCGGGCGTCATCCGGCTTCATCCCCAAAATACCGGCCACCAGCGCCTTGTCGGTGCCGTGGCCCCGGTAGGTCTTGGCAAACGAGCCGTGGAGCAGGATCTGGGCCTTTACAGCCTCCTCCCCCAGCAGCTTGTAGGCCACCCGCCCAATGCGGGCAGCCCCGGCGGTGTGGGAGCTGGAGGGACCGATCATCACCGGCCCCACAATGTCGAACACGTTCATACCGTCCTCCTGAGGGCGTTCACTGGGGTGGATGGGCTTTCTTCCAGGCATCGATCTGGGCCATGCGCTGGCGCACCTTGGCCTCGGAACCCTGGTCGGTGGGGTGGTAATACCGGCGGCCCTTGAGGGAGTCGGGCATGCACTGCATGTTGGTGAGCTTGTCGGCAGTGTCATGGGCATATTGGTAGCCCTCCCCATAGTGGAGCTCCTTCATCAGCCGGGTAGGGGCGTTGCGGATTACCAGGGGCACCGGCTCCGCCAGCCGCTCCAAGGCGTCCTTTTGGGCGGTGTTGTAGGCCACCTCCAGGGCGTTGGATTTGGGGGCCAGGGCCAGGTAGACCGCCGCATGGGTCAGATGGACGCTGCATTCGGGCATCCCGATAAAGTGGCAGGCCTGGTAGGCGGCCACGGTGATCTCCAGCGCCCGGCTGTCCGCCATGCCCACATCCTCGCTGGCAAACCGCACCATCCGCCGGGCGATGTAGAGGGGGTCCTCCCCCGCCTCCAGCATCCGGGCCAGCCAGTAGACCGAGGCGTCCACATCGCTGTTGCGCATGGATTTGTGCAGGGCGGAGATCAGGTTGTAGTGTTCCTCGCCGTTTTTATCGTAGAGCAGGGATTTTTTGCTGACACACTGCTCCACCGTCTCCTTGGTGATGACCGTCCGGCCCTCCCGCAGATCCCCGTTGAGCACCACCATCTCCAGGGTGTTGAGGGCGGAACGGGCGTCCCCATTGGCGGCGCTCGCGATCATGGCCAGCATCCCCTCGGGCATCTCCACCTGCTGGCTGCCGAACCCCCGGGGATCGGTGAGGGCGTGGTGGAGCAGCTGTTCCAGCTCCTGGGGGGAGAGGGCCTGGAGCACAAACACCTTGCACCGGGAGAGCAGCGCCGAATTGATCTCAAAGGAGGGGTTTTCGGTGGTGGCGCCAATGAGGATGATGCTGCCCTTCTCCACAAACGGCAAAAAGGCGTCCTGCTGGGCCTTGTTGAAGCGGTGGATCTCGTCCACAAACAGGATGGTCCGCTCCCCCATCAGGCGGTTCTGCTCCGCCTGGCGCATGACCTCCTTGATCTCCTTGATGCCGCTGGTGACAGCGGAAAAGTCGATGAAGTTGGATTTGGTTTTGCCGGCAATGATCCGGGCCAGGGTGGTTTTGCCCACCCCCGGCGGCCCCCAGAAGATCATGGAGGGCACCAGGTCCTGGTCGATCAGCTGGCGCAGCACCTTGCCCTCCCCCAGCAGCTGCTTTTGCCCCACAAATTCCTCCAATGTCCGGGGCCGCAGACGGCTGGCCAGAGGGGTGCTGGCCGCCCGGCTGTCAAAAAAGGATTGCTGTTCCATCTTCTTTCCCCCTTTGCCTTCCTATCATAACACACTTGCCAGGCAGCTTCCAGAGGGAAAAAAGAAAATTGCCCCGCTGGCCGCCCAGCTCCTTGCATCCTGTGGAAAAACCTGGTATGGTGATAGCGGGAGGGAGGGGCAAGGCCCAAGCTGCGCCCCCGAAAAAATTGGAAAAGGAGCGAATTCCCATGAAAGTCACCGTCATCGGCAGCCACCTGTGCCCGGATACCCTCTATGCCCTCAACCGCCTGAGCGCCGCCGGCGCGGAGATCGATTTCAAGAGCATCTCCGCCAGCCTGCCCGACCTGCGGGCCTACATCGCCCTGCGGGAGAACGACCCCGCCTACGCCCAGGTGCGGGGCACCGCCAAGCTGGGCATCCCCTGCTTTGTCCTGGAGGACGGCACCGTCACCCGGGAGCTGGGGGACGTGCTGAAATAAGCGGCGGATTTTCCTCTTTGCATGACAAAAAAGGATGGTTGGCACTGCGCCAGCCATCCTTTTTTGCGTGATAAAGATTTTG
>DXES01000031.1 GCA_019114825.1 Candidatus Anaerotruncus excrementipullorum | reverse complement strand
CTACCGGGATCTGTTTGAGCGGTACTATCCCGGCCAGGCCCGCATGATCAAGGACTTCTGGATGCCCAACCGGGAGTGGGAGGGCTGCGACGTGGATGACCCCTCCGCCCGGGTGCTGAAAAACTACGGCGACAGTGGGCTTTGAGGCCCCGGCGGATGCCCGCCGGTTCAAAACTTCCGATTTTGAGGAGGCGTTTGCTATGGCAAAGTATATTTTTATCACTGGAGGAGTGGTGTCAGGCCTGGGGAAGGGGATTGCAGCGGCCTCCCTGGGGCGGCTGCTGAAGGCCCGAGGGCTAAAGGTGGCCCTCCAGAAGTTTGATCCCTACCTGAACATCGATCCGGGTACCATGAACCCCTATCAGCATGGGGAGGTATTTGTCACCGAGGACGGGGCGGAGACCGACCTGGATCTGGGCCACTACGAGCGGTTCACCGATGAAAACCTGACGGTGGATTCCTCCGTCACCTCCGGCAAGGTCTACTGGTCGGTCCTCAGCCGGGAGCGGGAGGGGGCTTTCCTGGGGGGTACGGTGCAGGTGATCCCCCATATCACCGGGGAGATCAAGGAACGTATCTACCGGGTGGGCCGCCGGGAGGGGGTGGATGTGGTTATCACCGAGATCGGCGGCACAGTGGGGGATATCGAGTCCCAGCCCTTCCTGGAGGCCATCCGCCAGGTGGCTGCAGAAGTGGGGCGGCAGAATGTGCTCTATGTCCATGTCTCCCTCATTGTCTCCATTCCGGGCACAGGGGAGCTTAAGAGCAAACCCACCCAGCACTCGGTGAAGGAGCTGCTGGGCCTGGGTATCCAACCGGATGTGATCCTCTGCCGCTGCGATGGCTCGGTCCCCAAAGAGGTGCGGGATAAGATTGCCCTCTTCTGCAATGTCCCCCAAGAGCGGGTCATCTCCAACCAGACCGCCCCCATCCTCTATGAGGTCCCTCTGCTGCTGGAGGAGGCGGGGCTGGCCAAAGCGGTCTGCGGGGCCCTCTCCCTGCCAGACCGGGACCCCGATTTGAATGGGTGGAGGGCCATGGTAGAGCGGGCCAAATGCCCGGCAGGCCGGGTGGAGATCGCCCTGGTGGGGAAATATGTGGCCCTCCATGACGCCTACCTCTCGGTGGTGGAGGCTCTGACCCATGGTGGGATTGCAAACGGCGTAGGGGTGGACCTGCGCTGGGTGGATGCGGATGGCTTGACCGATGAAAACGCTCTGGAGCAGCTAGCTGGGTGCGCTGGGGTCATCGTTCCAGGCGGCTTTGGAAGCAGGGGTACGGAGGGGATGATCTCCGCCATCCGTTGGGCCCGGGAAAATCGGGTCCCCTATTTTGGTATCTGCCTGGGGATGCAGATGGCGGTGGTGGAATTTGCCCGCCATGTAGCGGGCTTGGCCGGCGCCCATTCCAGTGAGCTGGCCGCCACCGTCCATCCGGTTATCGACCTGATGCCCGACCAGCAGGGCGTCACCAACAAGGGCGGGACCATGCGCCTGGGGGCCTATCCCTGCCATATTCCGGCGTATGCCACTAGAGCCTACCAGGCCTATGGCGTCCAGGACATCTTTGAGCGCCACCGCCACCGCTATGAGTTTAACAACGACTACCGGGGTCCCCTCACCCACGCGGGGCTGGTCCTCTCCGGTCTGTCCCCCAATGGGAAGCTGGTGGAGATGGTGGAGCTGCCCGGCCACCCCTGGTTCGTGGGCGTCCAGTTCCATCCGGAGTTTAAATCCCGCCCCAACCGGCCCCACCCGCTGTTCCGGGATTTCATCGCCGCAGCGAAGAAGTATTGCAGCAGCTGAGACGGGCGCCAGCTGCATACGGCTTTAGCGCCCTTATGCAAACGGTAATATGGAACCGGCTTTCCGTTTTCAATCGATGCTTCCTGTAAAAGAGGAGACCGGCAACATGACATTAAGCGGGTACCAGATCAAAATTTTACCCCACACTCCCACAAGCAGAGCGGCCATGCACGATAACCCGTTTATGGATATCCGCAGCAAATTTCAATCCCCGCTCCCCGCAAGGGAAACGACCAACGTCGGGATTTTTTATTCCATCAATAGCGCATCTCATCGTGGGCCTGCTGATGGAACAGGTACCGCCGCCAGTGGGCGCTGGTCTACTTGGAGCAGCATCCACTGGCGGCGGCAGAAAACAACCTATTGGAGGCCGGAGAGCTGGCCGGGCTTCTTGTAGCGGCAGTTCACCCCATCCGTACGCAGGTGACGCCGTCGGGGAGGGCGGCCTCGTCCACCGTGACGGTGTAGTCCTGATAGGAACGGGTAGCCGAGGGATTTCCGGGGTCCTTCCGCGCAACTTTTACCGTATCGAAAAGCTTCCAGGCTGGAGCGCACCCCAGTTCGCTGTCGTGCCGGAAGACAATCAACTCCCGCACTGCCATCTTACCCCGGGCAGCGGAGTGGTCGTTTTCAAACATATTCAGGATGGCCTGCCACAGGAGTTCCAGATCTTCCTGGGAGAAGCCGGTAGTCTTCCGAGCCAGATTGGCGGAGATGTAGCCTTCGCAGCGATAGAGGCCGTAGGGAACGATGTATTTTCTGCCCATCTCCGTGTCCTTCTTCTCCGCGTCCGCCTCGGTGGTGATGGCCACCCGGGTGAGGGTGATCTCCTGGGGGAGGATGGGTTCCACACTGCGGGCGAAACCCAGCTGCACCGGCCCCCGGACCTGGCCGCAGTTGAGGGCGGCCTTGACAAAAGTCGTCATCACTGCACCGAAGGTACGGATGTCATAGAAATTGGCGCACATCCAGTCTCTGATCTTTCGATCCAGATCGGGGTCGGCCTTTTTCTTTTCCTTTACAGACTTCTCGTCCACATCCAGGGCTTTATAGGCCTCGGCATCACTTCGGTTCAGGGGCACGCCATCCTTTATATAGATGCGCCAGCCAGCGGCGTCCTCCTTCACCGTCTCCACATAGTTTCGGATCTTCCGCTTCAAACACACGTCGGTGACGATTCCCAGGCCGGTCTCCGGGTCCACCCGGGGCATATTCCCCGCATCCGGATCTCCATTTGGGTTGCCGTTTTCCACATCGAATAGGATTACAAATTCATAGCGGTTTTTGATGGGGTCAGACATTTCCTTTTTCCTCCTTTTTCTGATAGCGGGCCTGGGTCTGGTGGTAGTAGCCCAGCTGGAATGAGCCCTGCTGGGGCAGGTTCATGTGGGCGGGGTAATTCTCTCCCATGCGGCCACACAGGTCGGTGAGCTGCTTGTCATAAAAGACAGTTAAACCCATATTGGTGCCCTTGAGCTTTTTCAGATGCTTCTGCGCCAGATTGATCAAAATGGGGAAAATCACAGCTGGGGTGGACGCAGCGGAGTTGAAATACTTATCCTTGATGGTGGCGTTGATGCCGGGGTTCGCAGCGGCCTGGATGGCCTCTAGCACGGAGAACAGGCGGCCCAGGGTGTAGGGGACGTTGGAGCTGTTTTCATTGAGTGACACACATAAGACCTCCTCCGGGATATCGGGATTTTCGCGTTTCGCTGTTTCTTCCAGCTTTTTGTAGTAGGCTTTGAGGATGGCAGCCCGGCCCCGGGTGACCTCGCGCTCCGCCCGAATGCGCAGAGTGGCGCCGTTGAGCAAGGTAGCGGGGTAAAGGGAGTTGTCCAAAATGGCCCGCAGCACCTCGCCAGCTAGGCCGGGGGCAGGGGATTTGTCCCGCGCATTTTGGTTGACCGTCTCAGAGAGCAGTTTCCACACAGGCAGTGTCTCAAACTTGTCATAGGCGGGGCGGACGATCTCTAGCCGCTCCTGGTGGGCCTGAATGTTGCGCAGAAAGTTGCCGAAGGTGTTGCGCAGGAAGAAGCGCACGGAGAGCCGGGCAGCGTTGGGTGACAGACCCAAGACATAGAAGTCCATGTCAGGATCCAGCTTCTCCTCCTGATACGTCACCGGATTTCCTTGACAGAGCTGCTTGACCATGTTTCGCAGGTCGTTCTCATCATAGGCGGGCTCGGTCTGGCCCATGGCGGCATAGCTGAAAAGGGATTGGTACAGGTCCCCGCCGCCCCTGGCCCAGCACACCACCGTGGCGTCGCCCACCCGAAAGACGTGGTCCCGGTCGGCCAGCAGGTAGTTCAGCGCGGCGGTGTAGGCAAAGGCGGCGTATTTGCCGGTGGGTGCATTTAGGCTCTGCTCCTTGCCATAGGAGCAGAAGGCCGGGGCATTGAAGGATACCAGAGCCGCCCCGCTGGATTGGGCCCCGGCCACATTCTTGATAGCCGGATGGACACTCTCCACAGGGCCCAGTTCCCCGGTTACCAGGCAGACGCCCTGGATCCCGTCGCTGGAACGGTTGTAGTGGTTCTCCCAGGCCTGCCGGATGGCAGGGTCATCATGGGCAAAGCCGTCCGCTGTCCGGAAAATCAGGTTGCCGCCGGAAAGGATGCCCTTCCAATCCTCCGCCAAAAACGTGTTTTCCGCTGCCTTTTCTGGTTCCCAGGTGCGAAAAAAGGCCAGAATGGATCGGGCAGCAGGGGAATTTACCCCGCCCAATAGCTGCTCGTGAAGCTCCTTACATGCCAGGAAACATTCCCGGGTGCGTTGAGGTTTTCCCTTGTTGTCAATCCCCAGCATGTAACCGGAATTGTCGCACAAAAAGTTGGCCGCCACCCCTGCCGTCCGTTTCACCGGGGCAGGGAGGACAATCTGCTGAGGGGCCAGAAAGGTTTTCCTCCCCCGGCTCTGTTCTGTCTGCAGGGGGAGTACCTGCTCCAATGTTCCGTCTTCCCCCAAGCAGAGGGCAAAGGAGACTTTTACCGGGCTCCACCCGGGAGCGGAGATCTTGCCATCCCGCTCCAAAGCGCGATAGTATTCGGCCAGCGCCTGTAGGATCATCCCCGCACCTCCTTGCTGTCCCAGGGTGGGACCTGTAGAACTCCGTCCTCCAGCTTTCCACGGAAAAACCGGGGGCGGATATTTTGCGGGTCGGTGTAGTCCAGATCATAGAGCATCCAGCCCAAGTCCCGCGTCCCCTTTAGCCCATCGGGGCAGGGGGGCAGCGCCTGGCACCACCGAAACTGGGCGGGGAACTCCCGGCAGCCGAAGTAGGGCTGGTGATAGAACTGCCCCTTTTGGATGCGGCGCTTGACAATGTCCTGGAATTTCCCGGCGTTGTCCCCCGGCGCAGCTCTATCGGTCATGTCAAAATGGGCCTCGATCACATAGCGGACATCCTGCAGCAGCAGGGAGGCCCGCTGCTGAATGTCCTCTGAGGTACACAGGTACAGCTCCCCCTGGCCCCGCTCCATAACCGTCCGGGCGGTTCGGGCGGAGATGGTGGACTTCACCTCATTTCGCCGCAGATTGGTGAACCGGATGGGAGCGCAGACATGGATGCGGTCGATGACCCATTTCAGCCCCGGGTGCCAATAGATGGCTTCAATCAGCCCCCGGGCGGCGGAGGGGGTCATCACGTCGTAGCTCACCCGTTCCACCTTCATCTCCGGACGGGTGAAGAGGGCGTAGTCCCCCCAGACTTCCAGAGAGATTGACATAGGCGTTCACTCCTTTCCGTTCTAAAAATAGAAACCATCAGAAAGTTTATGTCAAATATAACATGCCTTAAAGGGTGCTGCCAATAATTAACCACTTTCATATTTATAAAATGATTATTAAAAATCGTTGCATAAATTTGAAAAAAGGGTATAATAAATTTGTCGCTGAAAAGCGCGGGTTGAAATATAAAAAGGGATGTGGTATCCCTCAAAGGCCGCCGCAGAAGGGAAAGGCTCCCTTTCTGCGGCGGTTTTTTAGAGGATATGTGCAATCCCTCTCTCCACATCCAACTTCAGCCCCGTGGATTCTGTGTAGAGTTCCAAATTGGCCAGCAGGGCAGAACCATCCCCCAACCGCTCCAAGGCGCCAGCCCGGTCCAGGGCCTGGAAATGCTGATCGAAGACAGCCACGCCGTACTGCCCCAACTGGCGGTAGAGCCCCCGGCTGTATTCGCCGGCCCGCAGGCGTTCCACCAAATGGGCGCCCTCCCCTTGGGGGATATACACGGTGGTGGTAGGCGTATTGATCAGGTGGAACCGCTCCGCAACCGTCCGGAAGGGGAACCGCTCGGATTGCATCAGGCCCAGGATGTGCTGCATGTCCTGGGCCTCTTTGCCCTTTAAATCCAGTAGGGTGGAAAAATAAGCGTGGATTGCCTGGGGGGAATCCAGCTCCTCCCAGTGCTTCATCACATAGCGGCCTGCGCCGGTGGCAGCGGCAAACAGAGGCGGCGTGCCGTCCTCTCCCCGGAAGATGGTGACGATACTGTCCTCCGGGGCGCGTTTCCCCTCCCGGTTGCACCGTCCGGCGGCCTGGAGAATGGAATCCAGCCCCGCCTCCTCCCGATAGACGGCGGGGAAATCCACATCCACCCCTGCCTCCACCAGGGAGGTGGATACCACCCGGCAGGAAAGCCCCTCCCGGAGCCGCCGCCGGATCTCCTTCAACACCGCCCGCCGGTGGGCGGGATACATGAGGGTGGACAGGTGAAAATTCCCCTCGCCGGTCAGCTGCCGGAAAATCTCCTGGGCGGACTTGCGGGAATTGACGATGCACAGCACCTGTTCCTGGACTTGCAGCTGGGCGGCAAGTTCGTCATAGCCCAGCACCCCGGCCCGGCGGAAGGTCACCCGCCGGAAGATAGCCCACTGAAAGACCGGGGCGGGACACAGCTCGGTGATGGGGAGTTCCGGGGTAAACTCCCGGAAGATCGGTTCCAAGGCCGGTTGGGTGGCGGTACACAGCACGGCGGAGGCCCCATATCGCCGTACCAGCTGGGAAATCGCCCACACACAGGGGCGCAGGTAGGGGAGAGGCAGCATCTGCGCCTCATCGAAGATGATAACGCTTTGGGCGAGGTTGTGGAGTTTTCGACACTGGGATGGCCTGCAGGAGTACAGGGATTCAAAGAATTGTACCGCTGTAGTGACCACCACCGGCATATCCCAGGTCTCTGTAGCCCGGGCTAGGCGGAGGGATTCCGGTGTGGCCTCCTCTCCAAGGTCGTATTGGACGTTGGAGTGGTGCTCCAATACATTGTCCGCTCCCAGGATATCCCGGAATTTTTGGGCGGTTTGTTCAATGATGGAGGTGAAGGGGATCACATAGATGATCCGCTTCATCCCCTGCGCTTTGGCCTGCGCCAAAGCAAATGCCAAGGAGGCCACCGTCTTGCCGCCGCCGGTGGGGACCGTCAAGGTGAAGAGGCCAGGCTCCTGCCGCTCCCCCTCCCGGATGCACTGCTCCAAAATGGCACAGCGCTGAGCATTCAGCGCCCCTTTTGGGGGAAACCAGTCGGAGATGCTCTTCTGGAGTGCCTCCCAAAGCTGCTCTATGGAAGCTGTATTGCCGTTTTCTATAGACCGGCCCTTCATAAAATTTTCCGTGTCGGTGTAATCCGCGTCCACTAGACAGGAAAACAGCATCCGGGTAAAGAACATCCCAGCAAGGGCGTCCCTTTGTAGGAAGTCCGGTATGGCAGCGGCCGGCAGGGACAGCTCCTGCTTCCAGGCGCTGTAGTCATCCAGCCCTCCCTGAGCCGCCCGGTTGATGCGTCCCCAGAAGGTGCCGACCTCCGGCCGGTCCCCTTGACCGCCGCCGTCCGGCAGGCCGCCATGGTGCCCCGCCACAGCGAAGGCTGCAAAGGGCTGCCCCAGCTTCCAGCACTCGAAAGCCCCGGCGGTGGCGTGATCCACTTTTGGCCCATTGTTCAGGAGCCGGCGCTGGAATGCAGCGGCATATTTTCCCAGGTCATGGGCAAAACCGGCCGCTTTGCCCTGGCCCTCCGCGCCAAAGGCAGCGGCAAAGTGGGCGCACAGCGCCGCTGTTCCCTCCAAATGCGCCAGAACCGTCTGTTCCCGGCCATCCGGCGCAACATGGGCTAGATATTGGGACATCGTTCTTCCTCCCTTTCGGCGGGTGAATCATTTTTGTGGTCTCCTGGCCATTTTATCGCAGTTTTCCCCCGAATTTTCTGCTTCTCGGGATTTTCTATGGCTATCCTATCACATTTTGCCGGATAAAGCGAGGGTGAATACCGGCAATCACCCTGGCTCCAGCGGATGCCGCCGCCCCTGGCGATCTCCAATACATGCAGGAAACGGCAGCGGAGAAGAGGGGAAACTTTACAAGAGAATCTGTGATATGCAGAAAGCACCGGAGAGAAACCCCTCTCCGGTGCTTTCTGTCCCTTATTTTTCCGAAGAATCCGATACAGGCAGCACAATTTCGCCGTTCTGCTCTTCAAACTTGCGGATGCATTGCCGAATCAGATAGAGGATCTGACCGTTGGCGGAGCGGCCCTCATATTTGACAATATAGTGAAGCTTATAGTGGAGTTCCGGGTCAACTTCAATCCCCAGATGCTTATTATTTTTATTTCGCATGCTTTTCCTCAAAAATCTTAATTTAAGTATATATTAAGATTATTTTGAGGTATAATGAGGATAGTATACTTAATTTAAGTATACGAAACCTGCCATGGAAGTTGTTGCTATGAAAGTTGCTGTAATTGGGTCCAGAGATCTGACGGTACAGGACCTGGGGACCTATCTTCCCCGGGATATGACGGAGATCGTATCCGGCGGGGCAAGAGGGATTGATGCCTGCACCAGAGAGTATGCCCTCCGGTCAGGGCTGAAACTAGCCGAGTTTCTGCCGGACTATCAGAAATATGGCCGCAGTGCGCCGCTGCGGCGGAACCTGGAGATTGTCAGCTATGCAGATGAGGTGATCGCTTTTTGGGATGGACAGTCCCACGGTACCCGATTTGTCATTGAAGCGTGTAAAAAACAGGGGAAGAAGGTAACAGTTTACCGGCAGCAGCGACAGCCTCGCAAATAAAAAGCACCTGGGAGCGGATAAAATCCGCTCCCAGGTGCTTTCCTGTCCTTTCCAGCCCTTCCATAGTGGGGCCAGAGGCTTCACACTTCCAAAGGCATCCGCTGTTCACTTTGCTGCCCTAGGCCCTTTTACGCTGTTTTATTGCCCCGCAGTCATTTGCAATCGTGGAGTTGATCACCTCTCAAAATAGACTGTCCTATAGCCGATTTAAGCGCTCTATGGAACAGGCTGTTTTGAAAAATGGACAGAAGGGGAATTGGAATTTCAAAATTTGCAGCATTTCTGGGCTAGCCCGGTCAGCCTTACGCAGTCGGTCCGCATGATGACAACGCGGTTTGGGTCAATGTACCGGAAATACCACCTTGCATCATCATCCCCCGTCTGCGGATCGACAAAGTAGATTATATCGTCGATGTTTTCCGTCATGAACAGGTGTCCCCTCGCTCTGTGGTGCCAGTTGACTTTCACAATCGCACGGCTGTGATTCCCGTACAAGTGCATCTGAAACTCTATGTTTTCCTGCACCTTTTGGGGTGTCGGCGCACTGCAATTCGTTATAATTTGTTCCCGGAAAACGGCGGGCCACCCGTTGTGAGCATCCATATAGGGCAACAGGTCTGTTTTGCCACCGATATAAGGCTTTGCATTTGCGGAATACCCCCTGCGCCGCACTTCATACGCGACCACGCACCGCTGGCAGTTTTCCGTATAGGCAAGTGTGTGGGTCGCATAGTGTGGATTTAGATCCTTTAAGCAGTCCTTGATTTCTTTTGGAGGCTCTTTATACAGATGCTTGACAGTGCCTATCAGATCATTCAGGCTGGGAATTACCGTTGCCCGGACAGCTTCAAAGAGATTCTGCGCCAGTATCAGGAGGAGGACTTCCGGCTGGACTACGAATATCGCCGGTTCTATTCCGCTTATGATCAGCTCGAAGAAACGGCAGCTTTTGAGCCGCTGCGCGATTTGATAGAAAACATCTACACCAACGAGTATCTGGAAACGCTGCTTCCCAAGTGGAATGCCGCCATTCAGGAGTCGGACGCATTTATGGCGCTGCCCTTGCAGCGGGACTTCTATGCCCGCAATTTGAAGAATGCCAAGGAGCGTACGGTGGTCATCATCTCAGATGCCATGCGCTATGAGGTAGGCAAGGAACTGTTCCGCCGGGTGCAGGATGACCCCAAATGTACAGCGAAGCTGGAAGTCCAGCTCAGTGTTTTGCCGTCCTATACCCGTCTCGGCATGGCGGCGCTGCTCCCGCACACAGAGCTTACTCTGACCGACGATTTCAAAGTATTGATTGACGGCCAGCCCTGTGAAAATCTATCGGAGCGAGAGGCTATTTTGCGGAAATGCAGCCCGGATAGCGTGTGCGTCCAGTTCGACAGCATTAAATCGCTTAAAATTGCCGACCTTCGCAGCATTTTTACCGGAAAACAGGTCGTGTATGTATATCACAACCAGATTGATGCCAGAGGGGACAAACCCAATACCGAGGACGAAGTTTTCGTTGCCTGTCAGGAAGCGATTACGGAAATCATCGACCTGATTCGGCGCATCTCCACCAGCGCGAATACATACCGGTTTATCGTAACGGCTGATCATGG
>DXES01000030.1 GCA_019114825.1 Candidatus Anaerotruncus excrementipullorum | reverse complement strand
CAAATGCGCCGGGGCCGCGTCCTCTATTTACCGGCGGTCCTTCAGCAGGACCACTGCCATAATCCCATATACCACCGCTACCACGGCCCCTGCGGCCACCAGGATGGCCGCTGTTACGCCGCGCCAGGGGTTAAAAAGCCGCAGTTCCCGCATGGCTTATTTCTCCAGGTTGGCTTTCAGGGTGGCCAACTCGTCCTTCAGCTGATGGGGCAGCTTGTCGCCGAACTTGGTGTAGAACTCCTGGATTCCAGCCACCTCGTCCTTCCACAGGTCTTTATCCACGCTCAGCAGGCTGCGCACCGTCTCGGTGGTGACCCCATCCAGGCCCTCCACGTCGATGTCCTCCGGCTTGGGCTCATAGCCGATGGGGGTCTCCACCGCGTCGGCCTTGCCTTCGCACCGGTCCACAATCCAGTTGAGCACCCGCATGTTGTCGCCAAAGCCCGGCCAGATGAAGTGCCCCTCGTCGTCGGTACGGAACCAGTTGACATTGAAGATCTTGGGCGCTTTGTCTCCCAGCTTCTCACCCATCTCCAGCCAGTGCTGGAAATAATCGCCCATATGGTAGCCGCAGAAGGGCAGCATGGCCATAGGATCCCGGCGGACGACGCCCACCGCGCCGGCAGCCGCCGCAGTGGTCTCGGAGGCCATGGTGGAGCCTACAAACACACCGTGCTGCCAGTTGCGGGACTGATAGACCAGCGGCGCAGTCTTGGCCCGGCGGCCGCCAAAGATGATGGCCGAAATGGGCACGCCGTTGGGGTTGTCAAACTCGGGGGACAGGCAGGGGCAGTTGACCGCCGGGGCGGTGAACCGGGAGTTGGGATGGGCGCCTTTGGAGCCATCGGTGCAGTCCCAGGGCTCGCCCTTCCAGTTGACCGCATGCTTGGGCGGATTCTTGTCCAGCCCCTCCCACCAGACGGTGTTGTCGTCCAGGTTGTGGACCACGTTGGTGAAGATGGTGTTCTTGCGGGTGGTGGCCAGGGCGTTGGGGTTGGATTTCTCGTTGGTGCCGGGGGCCACGCCAAAGAAGCCGTTCTCCGGGTTGATCGCCCACAGGCGGCCATCCGGCCCAATCCGCAGCCAGGCGATATCGTCGCCCACCGTCCAGACCTTGTAGCCCGCGTCCAGATACTTCTTGGGCGGAATCAGCATGGCCAGGTTGGTCTTGCCGCAGGCGGAGGGGAAGGCGGCACAGACATAGCGGATCTCCCCCTGGGGATTCTGCAGGCCCAGGATGAGCATATGCTCCGCCATCCAGCCCTCGTTTTTCGCCTGATAGGAGGCGATACGCAGGGCGAAGCACTTTTTGCCCAGCAGCACGTTGCCGCCGTAGCCGGAGTTGATCGACCAGATGGTGTTGTCCTCGGGGAACTGGACGATGTAGCGGTTCTCCTCCTCCATCTTGGCCTTGGAGTGCAGGCCCCGGACGAAGTCGTTGCTATCCCCCAGCTGGTCCAGCGCCTGCTGGCCCATGCGGGTCATGATGTCCATATTCAGCACCACATAGATCGAGTCGGTCAGCTCGATGCCCACCTTGGAGAAGGGGGAGCCGATGGGGCCCATGCAGTAGGGGAGCACATACATGGTGCGGCCTTTCATGGCGCCGTCATACAGCTTGCGCAGCCGGTCGTACATGACCACCGGGTCCTCCCAGTTGTTGGTAGGGCCGGCATCCTCCTGCTTGCGGGAGCAGATGTAGGTACGGCCCTCCACCCGGGCCACATCGTTGACCGCGGTGCGGTGGAGCAGGCAGCCGGGGAGCTTCTCCGGATTCAGGGCCTCCATCTCGCCGGTGGCCAGCGCCTGATCCCGCAGCTCCTTCAGCTGGGCCTCGCTGCCATCGATCCAGACCACCTTGTCGGGTTTGACCAGGGCCTTCATCTCCTCGACCCAGTCGAGGACCTTTTTGTTGGTCGTCATGTGCGCTTCCTCCCTAATTTATAAAAAATTCATTTGGCACTACTGTGGAAAATTGGGTAAAATGCAGGGGGACTTTTCAATTCCTGCAATTTTCGCCCTTTGGTACCATTATAGCGGGTCAAATATGAAATTGCAAGAGGTAGTTTGAAACTTTCCGTTAAATCTATGTCAAACTTTTGCCAATTTCCTGGGGTTCCTCTGGTGATTGTTGCCAATCGGCGGGCAGAGGCTGGCGGCGGGGGGCGGTGAAGGCCTCCTCCAGGTCCATGGAGGCGGCGGCATTCAGGTCCATACCTGCGGGCTGGTAGGCCAGATATTCATAGTAGGCCTGGGCGCCGATCATGGCGGCATTGTCGCCGCAGAGGGGCAGGGGGGGCAGGTAGAGCCCCCAGCCATGGCGGGCGCACATCCCCTCCAAGCTGGCCCGCAGGCCGCTGTTGGCGCAGACGCCGCCGGCGGCGGCCACGGCGGTCACCCCCAGTTGGAGGGCGGCCCGTTCCAGATGGCCGGTGAGCACCTGGCAGACGGTCTGCTGGAAGCTGGCGGCCAGGTCGTCGATGGCCACCGCCTCTCCCTTTTGGGCGGCGTTGTGGAGCAGGTTGATCACAGCTGTTTTGAGGCCGGAGAAGCTGAAATCGTAGCTGGAGCCCTCCACTTTGGGGTGGGGGAGTTTATAGCGGGAGGGGTCCCCCCGGTGGGCGGCGGCATCCAGGTATTTTCCGCCGGGATAGGGGAAGCCCATAGCCCGGGCGGATTTATCGAAGGCCTCTCCGGCGGCGTCATCCCGGGTGGTACCCAGGACGGTAAAGCGGGTATAGTCCTCCACCTGGACCAGGAGGGTATGGCCGCCGGAGGCCACCAGGCAGAGGAAGGGGGGAGTCAGCTGGGGGTGGGCCAGGTAGTTGGCGGCGATATGGCCGCGGATATGGTGGACGGGGATGAGGGGTTTACCGGCGGCCAGGGCGAGGCCTTTGGCATAGTTGGTCCCCACCAAAAGGGCCCCAATGAGTCCGGGGGCGGCGGTGACGGCGATGGCATCCACCTGGGCGAGGGTACAATCCGCTTGTTGGAGGGCGGCATCCACCACGGGGACGATATTTTCGATATGGCGGCGGGAGGCGATTTCGGGGACGACGCCGCCATATTTTTGGTGCTCGGGGATCTGGGTATTGACCACTGAGGAGCGGACCTGGCGGCCGTTTTCCACCAGGGCGGCGGCGGTCTCGTCACAAGAGCTCTCGATTGCAAGGATTTTCACAGGATCTCCTCCTTTTACGGCGGCGGCGGGCCCGTTAGGTTCGCTGTTGCGGCGGCGCTGTCGCCCGCGGGTTTTCGTAAGCAAAGTTTTCGTCCACCTTTTCCAAAAGGTGGCGGATTCCAAAGGCAGCGCCTTTGGCCGCCATCCGCAGATGGCGGAACTCTTTAT
>DXES01000029.1 GCA_019114825.1 Candidatus Anaerotruncus excrementipullorum | reverse complement strand
CAGGCGCTGTCGTTCCAGACTTGCAGCCGCTCCTGGCCTTCAGGCTAGAGCCTAGCTCAGGGCTGAGTGCGGCGTGGGTGAATACCAGGCTGCCGCCGCCTTTAGGTTGCTGCGCAGCGGAGGGGGCGGGGTTTGGGGGTGGTTTTCCTACGGAGGGTGGCAGCTGGCGGAGGGGACCTCTCCGGCGCTGCGCGCCACCTCCCCTTTCCAAGGGGAGGCTAAGAGGGGTAGGCGCTGGCCCCTCGGTTTTCGCTCGCCAGCCTCCCCCCTTGGGGGGAGGGTAGGGAGAGGGGTTCACCTTATTCTCTCCGCAGGGAATTTTGATCCCCTCCGGTCTGATGCTTTCTCTTTAGGCTGTTGAAATTGGGAGGGGACGGGGTTTGAGGGGTACGGCTCCTACGGAGGGCAGCCGCTGGCAGAGAGGGGCGGTACGGCCCCGGATTTGCGCTGCCGCCGGTTCTATGTTATAATAAAAAATGGTAGTTTTTGAAAAAACAGCCGGCCGCCCCGGCAGTCCCTCCCGCCCTTTGGGCGGCGGGGCTGGGGAGCGGGGGTATTTTTGCGCCCGGCGGAGGGTTGGGACACACAACCAAATAAGAAAGGAGCAATCTGAATCGGATGGCAAACAGGCGGACATTGGGTGAATGGGTAAAACGGTATCTCTTTCTCTGCGGGGGGCTGGTAATCATGTCCCTGGGGGTGGCCTGCTCGATCAAAGGGGCGCTGGGCACCTCCCCCATCTCCAGCGTGCCCTATGCGGTGAGCTGTTTTACCCCATTGACTGTGGGCACCGTCTCGATTATCATGCATGTGCTGTTCATCCTATTGCAGATTTTGATTTTACGCCGCCGGTATGACCCCATGCAGCTGGTCCAGCTGCCGGTGGCGCTGCTGTTCGGCTATCTCACCGATGCGGCCCTATTGGCAGTGGATTGGATCGTCTGTACCGCCTACTGGCAGCAGTGGCTGGTCTGCCTCATCGGCATCCTGCTGGTATCGGTGGGGGTCAGCTGCGAGGTGATCGCCGATGTGGCAGTGCTGGCTGGAGAAGGGGTGATCCTGGCAATCTGCAAGGTGGCCCCCATCCGGTTCCCCACCATGAAGGTCTGTTTCGATGTGACCCTGGTGCTCACCGCCTGCGCCCTCTCCCTGTTGTTCACCGGCCAGGTGGCCGGTGTCCGGGAGGGCACCGTGGCCGCTGCCCTGCTGGTAGGCACCTTTACCCGGAAGATCCGCAAGCCCTTAAGCCGGGTGGAGGGCTGGTTCACCAGCGGCAGCCCGGCAGCCGCAAAGGCGGGCTAAACCGAATAGAAAAACCGGCGGTACGGGAACCTCCCGTGCCGCCGGTGGGCTTTTGGTGGGGATTTTAAAAGGTGACCGTCCGGCTGGGGGCGGTAAAGGAGGAGAAGGTGGCGGTGGCCTGGGTAAGGGCAAAGATCATGGTATTGCCATCGCCGGGGGCATAGGCATTCTGTAGATTGGGATAGGCCTCCAGCATATGGCGCTGGGCCTCGATCTCCGGCACCTCCACCGCTTTGGCCGCCACCCGCAGCCAGCGTTCCCCATCAAAGGCGCACAGCTCCACCTGGGGATTGGCCAGCAGCTGCTGGGCCACCGGTTTTTTGCGGCCGGTCTGGATGGTCAGCTGCCCCTGGTAGAGATCAACCGTGCCAAACGGGCGCACCCGGGGCTGGTCCCCCTCCAGGGTGGCCAGATAGTAGGTGCCGCAGGCTTTTAGGAATGCATAGACTTCTTCCATAAAAAGACCTCCTCCATGGGTTTTGCAGATTCGAGGCGCGGCAGACCGCGCCGCCTCTTGCCTCCATTATAACAGATTCCCAGGCGGATGCAACAAAAAGGTCCGGAACCGATTGGTTCCGGACCTTTTTTGGCGCGCTTGGAGGGACTCGAACCCGCGACCTTCTGATTCGTAGTCAGACACTCTATCCAGCTGAGCTACAAGCGCAGATGCCGTTCTCAAATAGAATCAGCCTAACTATAATACACCTATTGCGCCGATTAGTCAAGCCCTTTGCCCGGGGAATTTGCAAAAAAATATCCCTTAATATCCCTTGACTCTATAACGGTTGGAAGGTTTAAAATGAGTCATACTAATTCGGAAAGGAAGGCTGCATCTATGGACGCCAATGCCTATGTGGATTTCGCCACGCTGGCTGTCAAGGCCGGCCAAACCCCCGACCCGGCCACCGGGGCGCTGAATACCCCCATCTATGAGACCACCACCTTCGCCTACCCGGATATGGCCACCTATGAACAGAAGAGCCAGGCGGCCCTGCAGTGGACGCCGGGCTACTACTTCTATAGCCGCAGCGCCAACCCCACCACCGCCGCCCTGGAGCAGAAGGTGGCCGCCCTGGAGGGGGCGGAGGCCACCGCCGTCACCGCCTGCGGCATGGGGGCGGTGAATGCCGCGCTGATGAGCCTTTTGGATGCGGGGGACCACTGTGTGGCCTCCGACGACCTGTTTGTGGTCTCCACCCAGTCGCTGCAGCAGCTCTATCCCGCCAAGGGCATCCAGGTGGACCGGGTGGACATCACCGACCACCGGCAGATTGAGGCGGCCATCCGCCCCAACACCAAGGTGCTCTACCTGGAGGCCCTCTCCAACCCCCACCTGAAGCTGGCCGACCTGGACGCCCTGGCCCAGCTGGCCCACAGCCGCGGCCTCAAGCTGGTGGTGGACAACACCTTCCTCTCCCCCTGCCTGCTGCGGCCGCTGGACCACGGGGCCGACCTGGTGATCCATTCGGGCACCAAATACCTGGCCGGCCATGGGGATGCCCTGTGCGGGCTGGTATCCGGCAAAAAGGAGCTGGTGGACCGGGTGCGGGACTACAGCGACATGCTGGGCAGCCATATCAGCCCGTTTGACGCCTGGCTGGTGCTGCGGGGGATCCGCACCCTGCACCTGCGGCTGGAGCGCCAGTGCCAGAATGCCCTGGCTTTGGCCCGGTGGCTGAAGGCCCAGCCCCAGGTGGCCTATGTGCTCTACCCCGGGCTGGAGGACCACCCCCAGCACGCCCTGGCCCAAAAGCTGCTCCCCCAGGGGTTTGGGGGGATGCTGGCCTTCCACCTCACCGGCGGCATGGAGGCGATGGGCAGGTTTGTGGATGCCCTGCGGTCGATCCCCATTGCCACCAGCCTGGGGGATGTGGGCACCCTGCTGGACCCCCTCCACCGGGACGATGGGCTGATCCGCCTGTCGGTGGGCTGCGAGGGGCTGCGGGACCTAACCGCCGACCTGGAGCGGGGGTTTGCCGCTTTGTAATCGCGTTTTTCTTTTCCTCTGCGAGGCCCCCGGCTTTGGCCGGGGGCCTCGCTTTTTTATAATGGCGAAGACTCTTTTTATCAAATTCGTGCCAACAATTCCGCTTTCTTGGCCTCGAACTCCTCCTGCGTGATAGCTCCCTGCTCCCGAAGCCGCGCCAACCGTTGGATTTTATCGATGCTGTCCTCCGTCTGCAGTGCAACCGGGGCGGTCTTCTTTCCTTTGGAAAAGAATTTTCCCATTGCCATCTTACGGCTCCCAGTTGCCTTGTCCGATGGCCGAGTCTCCTCAGCCAAGCCCTGAACCTCCTGGTAATCGGACAAAGCTTCCGCCTCTGTATAGTCGAAATTTGCTTTATCCAGCGCGGCAGCCAACCGTTTGGCCATGGGCAGCATGGAGGCGAAATTCAGCCCACCGGAGACCACGCCGCCAACAATGGGGATCGCTTTGGAAACGCCTTTGGCCACGGTGTTTTTTGTCACCTTGACCCCCACCAATTTACCCACCTGTTTTACAACTGGAAACCAGAGTGTCTTGGTCAATGCCTGTTGCGGCAATTTTTTTAAGGTCGTTTTGGC
>DXES01000028.1 GCA_019114825.1 Candidatus Anaerotruncus excrementipullorum | reverse complement strand
GCACCAGACCGCATGGCCCAGCCCCCGGGTCTCCTTTTGGCGCACATACTGGATGTTGCACAGATGGGCCAGGGAGACCACCTGGTCGTAGAGGGCCTGCTTTTGGGAGGCCAGCAGCTTTTCCTCCAGCTCGGGGGCGTGATCAAAGTGGTCCTCGATCAGGCTTTTGCCCCGGTTGGTGATGATAAGGATATCCTCGATCCCGCTGGCCACCGCCTCCTCCACAATATACTGGATGGCAGGCTTGTCCACAATGGGGAGCATCTCCTTGGGGACCGCCTTGGAGGCGGGCAGCACCCGGGTTCCAAGCCCGGCGGCGGGGATGACAGCTTTTTTGACCTTCATAACATTCCTCCGTGAGTCTTAGGGGTGGATTTACAGCAGGGAGAGCGCCACCAAAAAGCAGCAGCCAAAGTAGGCCACCGCGCAGCAGACCAGGACGATCGCCACTGCCTTTTTGCTGGTGTGGCCCCGCTGGACTAGGGCATCGGAATAGAGCTTGTCGTCCCAGCTCCCATCCGCGGCGGTAAACTGCGCCTTGATCCGGCGGATATTGGCCAGCACATGCCGCCAATACAGGTGGTTGGCAAATAGGCCGGCCAAAATGCTGAGCCCAAAGGTCACCAGCCGCAGGACGGGGATCAGGGAATAGGCCCATAGGTGTACCTGGGGGGTAAAAACGGGGACGATCCCCATGCTGATATCCTTCAGATTGGCCAGCAGCCAGGCGGTGTACTCCTGGGCCACCAGGAAGGAGGGAATCTGGAGCAGCGCGTCGATCAGCAGCAGAATCCCCCCTACCCAATACATCTTCCGGTAGAAGAAGTAGGCGAAATTGCAAAACAGGGCGGCAAAATTGGGGACAAAAAACCGCTTCTCCGCAATCATTTTAAACCGGGGGAGAAAATACTGGGAGTTGTTCCCTACAAACAGCGCAATATCCCGGGCGCTGACCCCCTCCAGCTGCTCATTGGGGTCGATGCCCCCAAAGGCGGCGGTGTAGGGGTTGCCCGTAGGCCCCGCGAATCCCCCTCCAAAGGAGAAGGAGCCCTCCTGCTGGGGACGGCGGCGCAGGGGGGTGCCGCAGACCTGACAGAACAGGCCGTCCGGGGGATTGACCGCGCCGCAGGAGGGGCAGACAGCCCCGCCCTCCTGCTGGAAGGGCTCCTCCGCCCGGCTTTGCTCATCCGGGTGCTGCCACACATGCCCCTGGATGTGCAGTTCCTCAAAGGCGCAGTGCCCCAGCTGCTGGTAGCAATCCCGGTGGTGGGGGGCGCCGCAGATGGGGCACACCACAATATCATCGGTATCCGTAAAGCGCTTGTCGCACACCGGACAGTGTACGCCTACATAATTGGCCAAATCATCAACCTCCAAAGAAAAAGCCTCCTAAAAAGGCGGCCGTGGATGCGCAGGTTGTCGCATCCTTTCTCATTTTGTTATCTTACCCTCTGCAGGTGCAAATTTCAAGGGCTTAATTATGAATATTTTGTGTGGGGCCCCATTTTCAAGGGGCTTTCGCAACTTTCCCTTTACTTTTCGCCCGGGGGATAGTATAATAAACCTGGTATGCCCTGGGGTTTTACAGGGGCGGGATACCATGCGGCCGCATGGTATCCTCTTTTTCCCAGCATCAATGTTTAAGGAGCGGTGTTTTGGACCATGCTGCAATTTGAGGAACTGCGTTTGCGCCTGGAGGGGCGGAAAAAGGAACTGGACGATCTCAAGCAGGCCATCGGCTATGAGGGGCTGCGCCGGAAATTGGACGAGCTGGAGCAGCAGACCACTGCCCCCGGCTTTTGGGACGACCCGGAAAAATCCCAGAAAAACCAGCAGGAGTCCGGCCGCATCCGGGGGAAGCTGGAGGAGTACGACCAGCTGGTCTCCCTCTACGAGGACACCCTGACCCTCATTGAGCTGGCCAACGAGGAGGAGGACGAGAGCGAGCTGGAACCGGCCACCGCGGATGTGGAGCAGTTTGAGCAGCAGCTGGAGACCCAGAAGTTGGCCACCCTGCTCACCGGCCAGTACGACGCCAACAACGCCATCATGACCTTCCACGCGGGCGCCGGCGGCACCGAGGCCCAGGACTGGGCCCAGATGCTCTACCGGATGTATACCCGCTGGGCGGAGCGCCACGGCTTCCGCTATAAGATCCTGGACTACCTGGATGGGGACGAGGCGGGCCTCAAGAGCGCCTCCATCCTGGTGGAAGGAGAGAACGCCTACGGCTTTTTGAAGTCGGAGATGGGGGTCCACCGCCTGGTGCGGATTTCGCCGTTTGATGCCTCCGGCCGCCGCCACACCTCCTTTGCCTCGGTGGAGGTGCTGCCCGAACTGCCGGAGGACAATTCGGTGCAGATCAACCCCGAGGACATCAAGATGGAGGTGTTCCGCTCCTCCGGCGCGGGCGGCCAGCACATCAACAAGACCTCCTCCGCCGTGCGCCTGATCCACATCCCCACCGGCATCGTGGTCTCCTGCCAGAACGAGCGCAGCCAGTTCCAGAACCGGGAGATGTGCATGAAGATGCTCACCGCCAAGCTGGTGGAAATTAAGGAGCGGGAGCATCTGGCCAACATCAACGAGATCAAGGGCGACCAGAT
>DXES01000027.1 GCA_019114825.1 Candidatus Anaerotruncus excrementipullorum | reverse complement strand
ACAGGCGTTGCCGGTCTGGATCACCGTCACCAAGAGGGTATCGTCGTCACAATCCGCCCGCAGGTCCACCACCTTTTGCAGATGGCCCGAGGTGGCGCCCTTGTTCCAGAGCTGCTGCCGGGACCGGCTCCAAAACCAGGTGTAGCCGGTCTCAAATGTCTTCTGTAGGCTCTCCCGGTTCATATAGGCCAGCATCAGCACCTGGCCGGTCCCCTGCTCCTGAACGATTGCAGGGATCAGGTCAGATTTTTGAAAGTAGCGGTCTAAATCCATCAGAGGCACCTCCTAACCGGGATTCCTTTGGAGGCCAAATGCGCCTTTACCTCCCCCACCGTCAGCTCCCGAAAATGGAACAGCGAGGCTGCCAGGGCGGCATCCGCTCCCGTCTGTTCAAACACCTGGGAAAAATGCTCCAATTTTCCGCAGCCGCCGGAGGCGATCACCGGGATGCCCACCGCCTGGGTAACCGCCCGGGTGAGTTCCAGGTCGAATCCATCCCGGCAGCCGTCGGTGTCCATGGAGGTGAGCAGAAGCTCCCCCGCCCCCAGCCGCTCACAGGTCATGGCCCACTCCAGGGCGTCCAGGCCGGTGTCGATTCTGCCGCCGTTGACCACAACTGTGAATCCGGGGGCGTCCTTTCTGCGCCGGGCGTCGATAGCCGCCACCACGCACTGGCTGCCAAACTTGGCGGCCGCCTCCTGAATCAGCTGCGGATTGCGCACAGCGGCGGAGTTCACCGATACCTTGTCGGCCCCCGCCCGCAGCAGCTCCCGAAAGTCCTCCACCGTGCGGATACCGCCCCCCACCGTCAGGGGGACAAAGACATTGCGGGCGGTATTGCGCACCACATCCAACATGGTCCCCCGGCCCTCGTGGGTGGCGGTGATGTCCAGAAAGGTGATCTCGTCCGCCCCCTGTTCCCCATAGGCGATGGCGCACTCCACCGGGTCGCCCACCTCTTGGATGCCCACAAACTGGACCCCCTTGACCACCTTTCCGTCCCGTACATCCAGGCAGGGAATAATCCGTTTGGCTAGCAAGTCTGTTCACCTGCCTTTCGGATGGCTTCCTTTAATTTTAGAGTCCCCTGGTAGAGGGATTTTCCGCAGATGACCCCGTAGAGCCCTAATTTCTGGCAGGCCTCGATATCTGCCAGGCTGCGCACCCCGCCGGAGGCGATGATCCGGCAGGAGACCGCCCGGTTGATGGCGTCCAGCTGCTCTAAATTGAGCCCGGAGAGGGTCCCATCCCGGGAAATATCTGTAAAGATTAAATACTGTACGCCAATTTGTTCCATCTGTTTGGCCAGCTCCAAATAGGAGACGCCGCTGCGATCCAGCCAGCCCTCGGTGGCTACGATGCCGTTCTTTGCGTCGATGCCCACCGCGATCCGGCTGCCGTACCTTTGGACCGCCTGCTGTACCAGCGCGGGATTTTTTACCGCGGCAGAACCCAAAATAACCCGGGAGATCCCCCGCTCCAAATAGTAGGACACCGTCTCCAGATCCCGGATGCCGCCGCCCAGCTCCACCTGCAGGCCCGATCGGGCCGCCACCTGTAAAAAGGTTTCCGTATTCTCCCGGGAGCCATGTTTGGCTCCATCCAGGTCCACCATGTGTATCCAGGCGGCGCCATCTGCGCGGAACTGTATCGCGGTATCCACTGGGTCCTCCGCCACCTTTTGGGCGGTAGAAAAATCCCCCTGGAAGAGGCGTACGCAGGTCCCCCCCTGAATGTCAATGGCAGGCAATATGATCATTGACGGTTCACCAACCTTGCAAGATTTCTTAGAATTGTTAGTCCCACTTCCCCGCTCTTCTCCGGGTGGAATTGCGCCCCATACACATTCCCCCGCCAGACCAGGGCGGGAATCTGTTCCCCGTATTGGACGGCGCAGCTGATCTGGGCCTCCGGCGTATGGGCGCGGTAGGAGTGGACGAAATAGACATAGTCCCCCGGATGCAGCCCCTCGGTCAGCGGGCAGGGGTGCAGGATTTCCAGCTCATTCCAGCCCATATGGGGGATTTTCAGGCCGGGCGCCTGGATACGGCGCACCTCCCCGGGCAACAGCCCCAGACCGGCGGTCTCCTGGAACTCATACCCCCGTTCAAACAGGATCTGCATCCCCAGGCAGATGCCCAAGAGGGGCTTTTGCTGTGCCTGCTGCTGCAGGACGGGGATAAGGCCGGTCTCCTGCAGCCGCTGCATGGCGTCGGGGAAAGCCCCCACCCCCGGCAGAAGGATTCCGTCGCAGCACTGAAGCACGGCGGGGTCCCGGGTGGTACAGAAGGTCTCGTTTAAATAGGTGAGGGCATTCTGCACCGAGAAAAGGTTGCCTGCGCCATAGTCCACAATCGCCAGCATCAGCCCAGCACCCCCTTGGAGGAGAGGGGCCCGCCCTGCTTTGGAGCCACTGCCTGCCGCAGGGCATGGGCAAACGCCTTAAACAGCGCCTCGATCTTGTGGTGGTCGTTTTCCCCATACAGCAGCCGCAGGTGCAGGGTCATCCCCGCCTGCATGGCCACCGCCCGGAAGAACTCCCCGGTCATGCAGCAGTCGAACTGCCCCACCGCAGGATTCTGAAAGGCCGCATCAAACACCAAAAACGGCCGCCCGCCCAGATCCAGGGAGCAAAAGGCCAGGGACTCATCCATGGGGATAAAAAAGGAGCCATACCGCTGGATGGCATTTTTGTCCGCCAGGCGGCCCAAAGCCTGTCCCAACACGATCCCCACGTCCTCCACCGAGTGGTGGCAGTCCACCTTCAGATCCCCGGTCATCTGCAGGGAGAGGTCCATGCCGCTGTGGACCGCGAAGGCGGAGAGCATGTGGTCAAAAAATCCAATGCCGCTGCTGCCGGAAAAGCGCCCGGAGCCGTCCAGATGTAGCGCCAGGGTGATATCGGTCTCCCGGGTGGTGCGCTGTAGGGTGATCTCACGCATCTTCTTGCCTCCCTCAGTGTAAAATTGCTTGCAGGGCGTCCAGCAGGACGCGGTTCTCCTGCTCCGTCCCGGTGCAGATCCGCAGCCGGTCCCCCAACAGCCGGACGGCGATCCCACGCTGAGCCAGCGCGGAAAAGACCCGCCGGGCATCCTGCAGAACGCAGTAGAGATAGTTGGTGCTGGTGGGATAGACCGCCAGCAGCTCCTGCTTTTGTTCCGTCAGCTGGACGACGGCGCGGTAGAGCTGATCCCGGTTTTCCCGGATCCTGAGAGCCTGCTCCCGCAGGTAGTCCGGATGGGAGAAGAGTACCTCCCCCACCGCCTGTGTCATGGTGTTCACATTATAGGGGGACTTTGCCGCCTTCAGGGCGATGGCCAGTGTGGGATGGCAGATGGCAAACCCCAGCCGGATAGCTGCCATCCCCATGGCTTTGGAACAGGTCTTTAGGAGGACCAGATGGTCATACTGGGGCGCATCCTGCAAAATAGAGGCGTCGGAGAAATCCATGTAGGCCTCGTCCACCACGACCAGCTGATCCGGCAGGGCCTGGATCAGCTGGAGAACCTGCAGGCGGCTGGCTTGCAGGGAGGTGGGGTTGCAGGGGTTGGAGAAAATCAGCACCCGCGCCCCCTGCTCCCGGACAAAGTCCGCCAACGCCTCCACATCCAACCGGTCCTGCGCCTTGGGAAATGATTTTACCTGGACACCGCAGGCCTGGGCATAAAAACTGTACATGGAGAAATCCGGGGAGACCACCACCGCGGTATCCCCAGGTTGGGTGAACCAGTTAAGGATCAGGCCGATCAGTTCGTCAGAACCGTTGCCTGCCACCAGGTTGGAGGGAGCGACCCCCCAAAAGGCGGCCGCTTTCTCACAGAGAGCTACGCAATAGGGGTCTGGATAACGATTAAAGGCAATTTCCTTTACAGCATTTCCGATCTCCTCCCGCAGCCACTCGGGCGGAGCAAAGGGGCTCTCGTTGGCGTCCAGGTGGATCTGCGCCTCCCCCTCCCAGGGAGCATATGGTGTCAAGTTCAATAGCTTTTCAGGTATACGATAGCTCATTCTTCAAACCTCACCTCGATGGAATGGGCATGGGCGGTCAACTGCTCCCGCTGGGCAATGCAGACGATCTCCTCTCGGGCCTCCGCCAGCGCCTGGCGGGTGTAATAGAGGAAGCTGGAACGCTTGACAAAGCTGTCCACCCCCAGCGGGGAGAAAAACCGCGCGGTCCCGGAGGTAGGAAGCACATGGTTGGGGCCGGCGTAATAGTCCCCCAGCGGCTCAGGAGAATATTGACCCAAAAATAGGGAGCCCACATTGTCCAGTTGGCCGATGTAGGCCATGGGGTTTTCCAGCATCACTTCCAGGTGCTCCGGCGCCAATTCGTTGGCCAGGTCCACCATCTCCTGGATACTGCGGCAGACTAGGATCGCCCCGTAGTTATCCAGCGACTGCTGGATGATCTGCCGCCGGGAGAGCCCCTCCAGCTGCCGCTCCAGCTCGGCCCGGGTCTCCTGGGCGATCCGCTGGGAGGTGGTGAGCAGAATGGCGGAGGCCAGTACATCGTGCTCCGCCTGGCTCATGAGGTCGGCGGCCAGATAGACCGGGTTGGCGGTGTCATCCGCCAAAATGAGAATTTCACTGGGGCCCGCCACCATATCGATGTCCACCGTGCCGTAGAGCAGCCGCTTGGCGGTGGCCACGTAGAGATTCCCCGGCCCCACGATCTTGTCCACCTTGGGAAACGTCTCGGTGCCGTAGGCCATGGCGGCCACCGCCTGGGCGCCCCCCGCCAAAAAGACCCGGTCCACCCCTGCAATTGCTGCGGCCACCAGGATATCCGGATTGGCGGTGCCGTCCTTTTGGGGCGGGGTGACCATGATGATCTCCCCCACCCCGGCAATTTTTGCCGGGACGCAGTTCATCAGCACCGAGGAGGGGTAGGCGGCGGTGCCGCCGGGCACATAGAGGCCCACCCTCGCCAGCCCCCGTACCCGTTGGCCCATAATCACGCCGTTGGGCTGGGTATCGATAAAACTCTGCTGTTTTTGCCGGTTGTGGAAGGCTGCAATATTCTCCTGGGCTGACAGCAGTGCCTCCACAAAGGCCGGATCGGCCTGGGTGAGTGCATCGTTGATCGCCTCCCGTTCCACCTCAAAGGCCTCCGGACACTGCCCGTCGAATTGGAGCGTATACGCCCGTACCGCCGCATCCCCCCGCTCCCGCACTGCCTCCAAAATTTCGGAGACCGCCGCGGTCACCTTGCGGTCCACCTCCCGGCTGCGGCTGCGCAGTGTCTGAAACAGCTGCCGCTCCGCAGTCCCATCTGTTTTGATCAGTTCCATCCCTCTGTGCCCTCCTTGGCTAGAAAATGCTCGATTTGGTTGATAAACGGCTCGATCTCCGCCTTGCGCAGCTTTAGGCTGGCGATGTTTACAATCAGCCGGGCGCTGATCTCTGTGAGGTATTCGGCCACCACCAGGCCGTTTTCCCGGAGGGTGGCGCCGGTCTCCACAATGTCCACAATCCCGTCGCTGAGCCCCAAAATGGGGGCCAACTCCACCGAACCTTCGATTTTGACGATCTTCACATCCATATTTTTACGCTCGAAGATCCCCTTGGTCACGTGCACATATTTGGAGGCAATGCAGCGGGTGTGATAGCCGGCATAGAAGTCCACCCCCTGGGGGACCGCCAGCGCAAACCGGCAGCGCCCAAACCCCAGGTCAGCCACCTCATAGAAGGTGCCGCCGGCCTCTAAAATGGTATCCTTCCCCAAAATTCCCAGGTCGCAGACGCCATTTTCCACGTAGGTGGCCACATCAGCCGCTTTGGCCAGCACCACCTCCAGATTGCTTCCGGGGACCGGCAGGATCAATTTGCGCCCCTTGTTGCGGATAGCGGAACAATCGTAGCCCAAACGCTCAAATAGGGCGATGCTTTTGGCTTCCAAGCGGCCCTTGGTCAATGCGATTCGGATCGGCTTCATCCCTGCCGCCCCCCTTCTGCCGCCGGAGAGAGTGAAATTTGCTGGACGCCCTGGGCGGTCACATATACCAACCGGGGAACCTGCCGCTTTTGTGCATCTTGGAGGGCCTCCTCCTTGGTTGCCGCCAAAGAATTTTCCACCTGGACCCCCTGGGATACCAGCTCCCGCAGCTGTTGGGCTGCCTGGGGCAGGCAATCCTCCTCCGAAAAGAGCAGTACCTGTGGGCCTTGGGGAGGCCGCTCTGGCAGCAGCGAGACTGCGGCATCCACATAGATACCGAACCCGATGGCCGGCAGCGGATGGCCAAAGTCCTCCAGCAGGTGGTCATACCGCCCGCCGGAGAGCACCGGCTCCCCAATGCCATCGAAATAGCCCCGGAAGAGGATGCCGGTGTAGTATTCGGCCTGGTTGACCATTCCCAGGTCGATGAGCACCTGTTCCCGCAGTCCCAGCTGGCACAGATAGCCATAGAGGGTGCGCAGATCGTCCAGCGACTCCTGGGCGGCGCACCCATCGAACAGCGCGTAGGCCTGCCGGAAGACCTCCTCGCCGCCGAACAGCCGGGGCAGGTACTTGAGGGCCCGGGCGGGCCGGCTGTCGCCAAACTGCTCCAGCAGGTCGGTGAGGGCGGCATAGTTTTTCTGCTCGATATACTGGCGAATGGCCTCTTTGGTGACGCCGTCCGCCTCCAAGCTGTCCATCAGAGCTTTAAAATAGCCGATGTGGCAGAGCTCGATGCGAAACCCGCTGCCGATCTGCCCCAGCGCCGCAGCAGCCAACTCCAAAATCTCCAGGTCACTG
>DXES01000026.1 GCA_019114825.1 Candidatus Anaerotruncus excrementipullorum | reverse complement strand
CCAATATGCTGCCGGAACAGCGCCACATCCTCCAGCGCCGCCCCAGCGGACCCAAAGCCGGTGGAGGTTTTGATAAAATCTGCTCCCGCCTGGGTCACCAGCTGGCAGAGGTGGATCTTCTCCTCCCGGGTGAGGTAGCAGGTCTCCACGATCACCTTCAGCACCCGCGTCCCCGCCGCCTGGCGTACCTGCTGCAGCTCCTCCAGCACCCGGTCGAATTGGCCGTTTTTGACCTGGGTGAGGTTCACCACCAGGTCCACCTCATCCGCCCCCTCTGCCACCGCCTGGCGGGTTTCCAGCACCTTGGCGGCGGTGACGCTGTATCCCAGGGGGAACCCAACTACGGTACAGATGGGCAGCCGGTCCCCATAGGCAGCTTTGATCCGCGCCACATAGCAGGGCGGGACGCAGACCGACGCCGTCCCAAACTCGATGGCCTCCTGGCAGAGGGCCTGGATCTCCGCCCAGGAGGCGGTTGCCTTGAGCAGCGTGTGGTCCACATGCCGCAGGATCTCCCGCGCTTCCATAAAAATGCACCCCTTCCGCTCCGATTTGATGCACCTCCATTTTAGCGCAAATCCCTCCGGTTGGCAACCGGGTTCACCCCTCCGGGAACTGGCGGCCGGTGTGGTCCAGCCGGTAGGGCGGCGGATAGAGCAGCTCCCCCACCGTACAGAACCGGTACCCCTCCCCCTGCAGCCGGTCCAGCGCCTGGGCCAGGGCGTCCGGGGTGTCCGGCTTGCCCAGATGCCAGAGCAGGATGGAGCCCGGGCGGCATTTTGCACAGACCCGTTCCACCATCTCCTCCACCGGCGGCTCCTGCCAGTCCAGGCTGTCCACATCCCACTGGACCGCCTCCCACCCCAGCTGGCGGGCGGTGGCGATCACCAGGTCGTTATACGCCCCGGAGGGGGGCCGGAACAGCCGGGGGGATTGGCCGGTGGCCGCCCGGATGGCCGTGGCGGAGGCCTCCAACTCCCAGGCGATCTGGGCCCGGTCTAGCTGGGTCATATCCCGGTGGGTCTGGGAGTGGCTGCCCAGCTCGTGGCCGGCTTGGGCCAACCGGTTTGCCGCCTGGGGATACCGCTCGCACCACTCCCCCACCAGGAAAAAGGTGGCTTTGACCCCCCGCTCCTCCAGCAGGGCCAAGAGCTCCCCAAGGCCGCTGTCATCCCAGGCGCAGTTGATGCCCAGGGCCACCAGCCGCTCCGGGGTCTCCACCGAATAGATGGGCAGCTGCCGCCCGCCGGCGGCCTGAGCAGCCAGCGCCCGCCCACCCGCGCCCACCAGCAGGGCCAACGCAGCAGCCAGCCCCGCCAACACCGGCAGCGCCCACCTTCCCCTTGCCACATGGTACATCTACCATCCCTCCCCGCCGCCAGTTTACGCGGCAAACGGAAAGAATATGTTCCGGTAAAGAAATTGTAAATAGTTGCGTTGACAACTATTTTTTTTGGCGATATAATGGAGAAAAAAGCAAAAAGGACTGTGGCGCGCCTATGAAAAAAATCCTGACCCAGGAGGAAAAATTCCTCCAAATGACCCAGACCCCCATTCCCTCCCTGATCTGCAGGCTCTCGGTTCCCACCATCATCAGCATGATGGTCACCTCCCTCTACAATATGGCCGACACCTTTTTCGTGGGCCAGATCAGTACCAGCGCCACTGCCGCGGTGGGCGTGGTGTTCTCCCTGATGGCGGTGATCCAGGCCCTGGGCTTTACCTTTGGCCATGGCAGCGGCAACTATATGGCCCGGGCACTGGGCAGCCGGGAGACCAAGACCGCTGGGGAGATGGCCGCCACCGGTTTCTTCTCCGCCCTCATCGTCAGCGCCGTGCTGGCGGTGCTGGGGCTCATCTTTTTGGACCCGCTGGTGCGGATGCTGGGCGCCACCGAAACCATTCTGCCCCATGCCCGGGCATATGCGGGATATATCCTCATCGGAATGCCCTGGATGGTGGCGGCCCTGACCCTCAACAACCAGATCCGCTATCAGGGCAACGCCTTCTATGCCATGTGCGGGATCGCCTCCGGTGCGGTGCTCAATGTGGTGCTGGACCCCCTCTTTATCTTCACCTTCGATATGGGGGTGGGCGGCGCGGCCCTGGCCACCATCCTCAGCCAGTTTGTCAGCTTCTGCATCCTGCTGGCCAACACCTACCGGGGCGGCAACATCCCCATCCGGCTGCGCAACTTTAAACCCTCCCTGGAGTATTACCGGCAGATCGCCCGGGGCGGCCTGCCCTCCTTCTATCGCCAGGGGCTGGCCAGCGCGGCCACTATCTTTCTGAATCTGGCGGCCGGCCCCTATGGGGACGCGGCGATTGCCGCCATGGGCATCGTCAACCGGGTGAGCATGT
Organism: Candidatus Anaerotruncus excrementipullorum; assembly: GCA_019114825.1. Lineage (GTDB taxonomy): Bacteria > Bacillota > Clostridia > Oscillospirales > Ruminococcaceae > Anaerotruncus > Anaerotruncus excrementipullorum. The sequence goes on along the minus strand of DXES01000026.1, from coordinate 3,010 downwards.
TTGCCTCTTCCGCCATGCTGGGCTTTGGGCAGGGGTTCCAGCCGGTCTGCGGCTTCAACTACGGCGCCAAGCTCTATCACCGGGTACAGAAGGCGTTTTGGTTCTGCGTCAAGGTGGCGGTGGGCTTCCTGGCGGCCTTCGCGGTGATCGAATTCCTATTTGCGCCGCAGATTGTCGCCATCTTCCGCAAGGATGACGCGGACGTTATCCAAATCGGCGCCACCGCCCTGCGGTTCCAGTGCATCACCCTGCCCCTCACCTCCTGGATCGTCATCTGCAACATGATGTGCCAGACGATCGGCAAGGCGTTCAAGGCCTCGGTATTGGCCATGGCCCGGCAGGGGCTGTTCTTCCTGCCGCTAATCTGGCTGCTCCCCCATCTGGTGGGGCTCACCGGCGTTCAGATCAGCCAGCCGGTCTCGGACTTCTGCTCCTTTTTGCTGGCGGTCCCCATGGGGGTCAGCGTATTGCAGGAGATGCGGCGGGATCAGGAGCACCTGGACGCCCAGAACCGGGAGGCCTGACCGTGGACCGGGTCAACCGCTATATCTCCATCCTCTATCGCTATGGGCAGCGGTTCCTCACCGCCCGGCTGCGCCCACTGGGGCTGGATGTGGGGTTGCTCCCCGCCTTTTTGCAGCTCTGCCGGTTCCCGGGGAGCACCCAGGAGGAGATTGCTTCCCGCACCGGCATGGACAAGGGTACCACCGCCCGGAGCGTCAAACGGCTGGAGGAACAGGGCTACGCCTCCCGGGAGGGGGACCCCTGGGACCGCCGGGTCAACCACATTTACCCCACCGAAAAGGCGCGGGCGCTGGAGCCCCAGGTGGAGCAGGTGCTGGTGGAGCTGCACCGCTACCTCTACCAGGGGTTCACCGGCCCGGAGATCGAACGGGCGTTGGAGACCCTGCGGCGGATGCAGGAGAATTTGGAGAAGGCCTTTTTGGAATAGCACAGCGAAAACAGCGGCCCCGCCGGCAATGCCGGCGGGGCCGCTTGATGCAAAGAGGAAAAGTTCCGTTTACTCCTTGGTTTTGGCCAGGCGGTAGGCCTCGTCGTAGAGCCAGTCCTGGCAGGCCAGCGGCGGCTGGCCGTTGGGCATCCGCCGCACATAGCTGCCGTCCGGCTGCTGGTCCCGCGCCTGGCGGTTATCCCGCCACATCACCTCAAAAATCTGCAGCAGGCGGGCCTTCAACGCCTCGTCGTAGACCGGAGCCGCCACCTCCACCCGGCGCAGGGTGTTGCGGGTCATCCAGTCGGCGCTGCCGATATAGTAACGGGCCTGCTCCCCCTGGCCGAAGATGTAGATCCGGGAGTGCTCCAGATAGCGGCCCACAATGCTGATGATATGGATATTGTCGGTCCAGCCGGGCACGCCGCCCCGCAGGCAGCAGATTCCCCGGACGATCATCTCCACCTTCACCCCTGCGCGGCTGGCCTCGATGAGCTTGTCGATCAGGACCTTGTCGCTGAGGCTGTTGATCTTGATGCGGATGAGCCCCTCGCCCCCCTGGGCAGCCTTGCAGATCTCATCGTCGATCATATCCAGCAGCTTATTTTGCAGGCAGTGGGGCGCCACCAGCAGGTGCTGGGTGTGGTCCACCGTTTCGCCCAGGGCCAGCGCATGGAAGACGGCGGCCGCCTCTGCGCCGATCTCCTTCCGGGCGGTCATCAGGGACAGGTCGGTATACAGCCGGCTGGTCTTTTCGTTGTAGTTGCCGGTGCCGATTTGGGTGATATATTGGACACCATGCTCGGTCTTGCGGGTGATGATACACAGCTTGCTGTGGACCTTCATGCCGCTCAGGCCATAGATCACATGGCAGCCCGCCTGCTCCAGCCGCCGGCTCCACTCGATGTTGTTGGCCTCGTCAAAACGGGCCTTTAGCTCCACCAGCACATCCACCTGCTTGCCGTTTTCGGCGGCCTCCGCCAGGTATTCCACCACCTTGCTGTCCCGGGCCAGGCGGTAGAGGGTCATGCGGATGGAGACCACCTTCGGGTCCCGGGCGGCCTCATTGAGCATCTTTAGAAATGGGCGGATGCTCTGGTAGGGGTAGTGCAGCATGATATCCCCCTGGGCAATCTGTTCCAGGACCGAACGGCTCATGTCCACATCGGGGCTGTCCTGGGGATGGCGGGGGGCATAGAACAACTCGCTGTGGCTGCGCAGGGCATCCCGGATGTCGTATAGGAACGCCAAATCCAGGGGGGAGTCGTATTCATAGACCTGGCCCATATCCAGCTGCAGGTGCTGGCAGAGGGTCTCGATCACCTCCAGGTCGATCGCCCGGCTTAGCTCCAGGCGCACCGGGGTCAGGCGGCGGCGCAGCTTGATCACCTCCGCCATGTGGTCCCGGTAGTTGAGCTCCTCATCGTAGATGCTGTCCGCGTCGATGTCCGCGTTGCGGGTGATACGGGCCAGGGTCTTGCTGGTGATCCGGTAGCCGGGAAACAGCATGGGCAGGCAGTGCAGGATCAGCTCCTCCGCCAGGATATAGCAGCCGGCGCGCTCCGGCACCGGGATCAGCCGGGGAAACACACCGCTGGCGCAGGACACCACGCCCACTTTTTTCTTTTCGGTGCGGGTGCTGAGCACCGCAATGGCATAGATATCCTTGTTCACCAGGAAGGGGAACGACTGTTTTTTGCCGATGATAAAGGTGGAGAGCAGCGGCAAAAACTCCTGGGCAAACATCTCCTCCAGATACTGCTCCGAGCCCTGGCTGATGTTGTGGAAGTTGACAATGGTGATCCCCTGCTCCTTCAGCAGCTGCATCAGATCGTCGTAGGCCGCATCCCGGCGGTCGCACAGCTCCCGCACACGTTTGAGGGAGGCCGCGATCTGCTCCCCAGGGGTCATGTTGGTCTTGTTCTCCCGGCTCTCGGCATCCAACAGCATCTGATCCCGCAGGCTGCCGATCCGTACCATGAAAAATTCATCCAAGTTGCTCTGAAAGATCGAGAGGAAGGACAGCCGTTCGCACAGGGGCACCCGGGCGTCCTCCGC
>DXES01000006.1 GCA_019114825.1 Candidatus Anaerotruncus excrementipullorum | reverse complement strand
CTTGGGGGCCTTTCTCTTGTAAAGGCCCCCAAACCCCCAAATACGCCTGAAGTATAAAGAGTTCCGCCATCTGCGGATGGCGGCCAAAGGGCGCCGCCCTTTGGAATCCTGCCACCTTTTGAAAAAGGTGGACGAAAACTTTGCTTGGGCGAAGCCCCGCGGGCGGGCGCGCCGCCGCAAGGGCCAGCCCAACGGGCGCGAGTGGCCGCAGGCGGCAGGGCGGTTATTTTTTCTTCCGGGGGCGGCACAGCCGGTCCCATGCGGCCCGCAGGGCCTCCAGGGAGGCCGGGGAGCGGGGGAACTGCATGTGGGGAAACGCCGCCATCAGGCGCCGGTGCAGCAGCGATTGCCGCTGGACCAGCCGGGCAATCCGCTCCAAAAGGGCGTCATCCACCCCCAGCTCCCGCAGGGCCTCCAGCCGTTCCTGGGGGGTCATAGCGGCAAAGAGGGCTGCCTGCAGCCGCCCCTTCTGGAGGGAGGCATCCGCCCGCTGGCGGGCCTCCCCCAGGGCGGCATGGACCTTATCCAATTTGCCCGACAGCTGGATCGCCGCCCGCACCGATACCACCAGGTCGGCCAGGAAGAGGGCGCTCAATCCCCCCGCCAAAAAGAAGGTGGCCCCCACCCCCAGCCGCCCCAGCGCCCGCAGCGAGGCGGGATGGAGCACCCGCATGGCAAAGAGGGCCAGTATGCCAAAAAACAGCGCGTTGGGCAGGCAGACCCGCCCCTTTAAATTGAACCGGTAGTGGGAATAATCCCACCACCGGGTGTGGAACAGGGTCTCCAACAGCCATCCGGTAAAATATTCCACAATGCTCACCAGGATGGTCCCCAATAGATAGAGCAGGACCGGCTGTCCCGCTACCGGCGCCAATAGATAGATACACGCCAGGGCGCCAACCCCATATACCGGGCAGACCGGGCCGTTTAAAAACCCCCGGTTGACCAGCTTGCGGCCGGTGGCCGAACAGATGGCCGATTCCACCGCCCAACCCAAAAAACTATACCAATAGAAGAGCAGCAGCTGCTGGCAGCTCTGCAGGGTGATTTCAAACATCCGGCCTCCCCCTTTCCAGCGGATGGTATGGGTGTGCGCTTCCGGTTACGCCCGGGCGGCTTCCTGGCTGCGTTTCCACTCCAGGTAGTCGTCATAGCTGGTGCGGCGGTCGATGATGGTGCCGTCGGGCAGCAGCTCGATCACCCGGTTGGCAACCGTCTGGATAAACTGGTGGTCCTGGGAGGTGAACAGCAGGTTGCCCGGGTAGTCGATCAGCCCGTTGTTGAGGGCGGTGATCGACTCCAGATCCAGATGGTTGGTGGGCTGGTCCAACAGCAGCACATTCGCCCCGGTGAGCATCATCCGGGAGAGCATACACCGCACCTTCTCCCCGCCGGAGAGCACCTTCACCGGCTTATACACATCCTCCCCGGAGAAGAGCATCCGCCCCAAAAACCCCCGCATAAACGTCTCGGTGTCGTCGGGGGAGTATTGGGCAAACCACTGGAGCATGTTGAGGTCGCACCCCTCAAAGAAGGGGGCGTTGTCCTTGGGGAAATAGGCGGTGGAGATGGTGGTCCCCCATTTAAAGGACCCCGCATCCGGCTGCAGCTCCTCCATCAGGATCCGCAACAGCGCCGTCTGCCCCTGTTCATTCTCCCCAATCAGGGCGATCTTGTCCCCCCGGTTGACCAAAAAGCTCACATCCCGGAGCACCTGGACCCCATCGATGGTCTTGGAGATCCCCTTCACCTCCAAAATATCCTTTCCCGCCTCCCGGTCGGGCTTGAAGCTCACCCAGGGGTACCGGCGGCTGGAGTGGGGGATCTCCTCCACCGTCAGCTTTTCCAACAGCTTGCGCCGGCTGGTGGCCTGTTTGGATTTGGATTTGTTGGCGGAAAACCGGGAGATGAACGCCTGCAGGTCCTTGACCTTCTCCTCCCGCTTCCGGTTCTGGTCCTTCATCAGCCGCTGCATCAGCTGGCTGGCGTCATACCAGAAGTCATAGTTGCCCACATACAGCTTCACCTGGTTGTAATCGATGTCCACAATGTGGGTACAGACGGTGTTGAGGAAATGCCGGTCATGGCTGACCACAATCAAGGTGCCCGGGAATTCCAACAGGAAATCCTCCAGCCAATCCACCGAACGCACATCCAGGTTGTTGGTGGGCTCGTCCAGCAGCAGGATATCCGGCTGGCCAAACAGCGCCTGGGCCAACAGCACCTTCACCTTTTCCCCGCCCTTCAGGTCCCCCATCCGGGCGCCATACAGCTCCGGCGGGATCCCCAGGCCGGTGAGGATCCGGCCGGAATCCGCCTCCGCATCCCAGCCGTTCATCTCGGCAAATTCCCCCTCCAGCTGGGCGGCCAACGCCCCATCCTCCTCGGAGAAATCCGGCTTCTCATAGAGAGCGTCCTTCTCCTTCATCACCTGGTAGAGCCGGGGGTTGCCCATAATCACCGTATCGATCACCGGGTAGTCGTCATATTGGAATTGGTCCTGCTTTAGGGTGGACATCCGGCAGCCCTTTTGGATGGCCACCTCCCCGGTGGTGGGTTCCAGCTCCCCGGAGAGGATCTTTAAAAAGGTGGATTTGCCCGCCCCATTGGCCCCGATGATCCCATAGCAGTTGCCGGGCATAAATTTTAGGTCGGCGCCGCTGAAGAGCTTGCTGCCGCCAAAGGTTAAACTGACATTGGATACTGTAATCATTCTTTTCCTCCCAAATTTCCATCGCCGGAAACCGGCGCCGGCCCCCCGGGGCTCCTACCGGTTTTCCAATCTGCGGGCAATCCCAGCCCGCCGGCGTTTTTTTCCATGCAAAAACCGCACAATGGTACCAGTATAGCGGCCGGGGCTGGTTTCGTCAACCGGTTTTCCCCCCTTTGGGCGTTGGGGGGATTTTTTTATGGGGTTTCCCGGGAAATGGGGGGAAATTTTCCCCCCGCCCCCCCTTTTCACCGGCGGGTTTGGGGTGTATACTGGCTGTAACGCGCAGCGGCTTTTTTCCGGCGCGGGACAACTGCTTTTGGAGAGGAATTTTTTACCAGTCTTAACAGTAGGAGGTTTGTTTGGATGAATATTCTGGTGGTGGGGTGCGGCAGGACCGGCACCCAGCTGTGCGGCGTACTCTCCCGCATGGGCCACGATGTCTCGGTGATCGACCGGGATCCCCGGCGGCTGGGCGCCCTGCCGGAGGATTTTACCGGCTATACGGTCACCGGCGTAGCCATCGATCAGGATGTGCTGCGCCAGGGGGGGATTGAAGGGTGCGACGCGGTGGCGGCGGTCACCGATGACGACAACACCAACCTGATGGTCTGCCAGCTGGCGGACAAGGTCTTCCATGTGCCCCGGGTATTGGCCCGGGTGTATGACCCCCGGCGGGGGAATGTCTTTTCCCACTTTGGGGTACACACCGTCTGCCCCACCAACCTGTCGGTGGATGCCATCTATTCCATGCTCACCGGCCGGGACACCTTAAAGACGGTCTATTTGGATTCGGCCAGTGTCTCTTTCCAGATTGAAACTCCCACGGCGGAGCAGCTGGGCCGGACGCTGGGGGATCTGGCAGCTGCCCAGGGCAATGGGCGCCGGGCGCTGTTCGGCCTTTTGCGGGAGGACGGCAACCTGACCCTGGCCTATCCGGGCTGCAACACCTTGGCGGAGCCGGGCTGCCGGCTATTATATGCCAAGGTGGTGGACTGAGCGGGAAGAGGAGGCAAGAGCCATGGAACTAATCATTGTGGGCGGCGGCAAGGTGGGGTACTATCTGACCAAAACCCTATTGGAACATGGGCACCATCCCCATTTGATCGAGATGGACCCGGAGAAATGCGCCCATATGGCGGATGAATTGGACATCCCGGTGATCTGTGGGGACGGGTGTACGCTGGAGGTCTTGGAGGCGGCGGGGGCCCGCCATACCGATGCGGTGGTGGCGGTTACCGGCCGGGACCAGGACAACCTGATTGCCTGCCAGCTGGCGGGGCAGGTATTCCATGTACGGCGCACGGTGGCCCGGATCAACAACCCGAAGAACAAGGATGCGATGATCCAGCTGGGGGTGGAGACCCCGATTTCGGTGACCGACAGCATTGCCCGGCTGATCGAGCGGGAGGTGGATACGGCGGCCATCCGGCAGCTGATCCCCTTAAACCGGGGGGAGGCCTCCATCTCCGAGCTGCATCTGCCGGAGCCCTACAGCCAGGAGGGGGTCCGCCTCTCCCAGCTGCAGCTGCCGGAGGAGTCGGTGATTGTCTCGATTGAGCGCAAGGGGCAATTCATCTTCCCCCGAGGCAACACGCAGCTATTTGGGGGGGACAAGCTGCTGGTGGTATGCGCGGACAGCGCGTTGCGGGAGCTTTCGAAAAAGCTGGGGCTTTTGGCGCAGTAGCCCGCGGCGCTGCGTTAGTAAAGTTTTCGTCCACCTTTTTCAAAAGGTGGCAGGATTCCAAAGGGCAGCGCCCTTTGGCCGCTGGCCGCAGCCAGCGGAATTCTCTATACTTCAGGCGTATTTGGGGGTTGGGGGGCCTTTACAAGAGAAAGGCCCCCAAGGCCCCTCCTTTTTGCGCCCATTAGGCGGGAAACGGCCTCCCCGATGGGGAGGTGGCCCCGCAGGGGCCAGAGGGGGCCCTAGCTTTGTGTTTCCCGGCTCCCTCGGTAGGAATCCCCGTTGACAGCATCAAACCGGAGGGGATCAAAATTCCCTGCGGGGGGAACTAAGGTGGACCCCTCTCCCTACCCTCCCCCCAAGGGGGGAGGCTGGCGAGCGAAAACCGAGGGGCCAGCGCCCGCCCCTCTCAGCCTCCCCTTGGAAAGGGGAGGTGGCGCGCAGCGCCGGAG
>DXES01000005.1 GCA_019114825.1 Candidatus Anaerotruncus excrementipullorum | reverse complement strand
CACCAGGCTCCCCGCAAGGATGGAAAGCAGCACCAGCGCGGCAAAACCCGCCAGCAGCCCTGCGCGCAGGGGATGGGCTCTCTCTTGTCTGCGTCTCGTCATATCGGTTCCCCCTCCTTAAAAGTTACAATTTGTAACTTTATAGTCCTTTTCATTTATAATATACCACAGGATATGGGAAAATCAAGAGAAAAATTCCAAAATGTTAAAATAATTTTCACAATTGTCATTTCTCTGTAACCTAATTGTAATGAAATTGTAACCTCTCGCCCTTCCCACCTCCCTCTATTTGGATAACCGTCCAAAGGCCTGGTTGGGGACAAAATTTTCCCACCATTTTAAATTTTTTTGGGCTTGACAAGGGTAGGCGGTTTCCTTATAATGGAAGCTAATTCCGATATCGGATTTAAGGGGGCATTGCCATGGAACAGGAACAGGCCTGGCGGGAGCTCGACCGCCTTTACAAGGAGGCCGAGGCCATCTTCCACCTGCTGGCCAAGCGGTCGGGCCTTTCGGATAGCGCCTTTCTCATCCTCTATGCCCTGGTGGATCTGGGGGAGGGGTGTTTGCAGCGGGATATCTGCACCCAATACTCCCTGAGCCCCCAGACGGTAAACTCCTCCCTGAAAAAGCTGGCCGCCCAGGGGTACCTGCGGCTGGAGCCGGGGCGGGGCCGGGACCTGCACCTCTTTTTTACCGGCTCTGGCCGTCAACTGGTTCAGCGGGCAATCCTGCCCGCTATGGAGCTGGAGCGCCGGGCATTCGGCGGCCTGGAGCCCTGGGAGCAGGCGTCGCTGGTGCAGCTGGAGCAAAAATACCTGCGCCTGCTGCAGGCCCAGCTGGAGAAGCTCCCCCCAACATCCAACTGATCCAACGGAGGGAACTATGCGCATTCAACTTTCCGACCACTTCACCTACCGGCGGCTGATCCGGTTCACCCTCTCCACCATTTTGATGCTGGTCTGCTCCTCCCTCTACAGCATTGTGGATGGGTTCTTTGTCTCCAACTTTGTAGGCAAGACCTCCTTCGCCGCCGTCAACCTGATTATGCCGGTGGCCATGAGCGTGGGCACCGTGGGGTTTATGATCGGCACCGGCGGCAGCGCCATCGTCTCCAAGACCCTGGGGGAGGGGGACCGGGGGAGGGCCAACCAATACTTCTCCATGCTGGTCTATCTGGCGGCGGGCCTCAGCCTGCTGCTGGGGGCGGCGGGGTGCCTGCTGATGCCGCCCATCGCCCGGGCGCTGGGCGCCCAGGGGGCGCTGCTGGCCGAGGCGGTGGTCTATGGGCGGATCCTGTTTTTGGCCCAGCCGTTCTTCATCCTCCAGATGGTGTTCCAGAGCTTCTTTGTCACGGCGGAAAAGCCGGTCCTCAGCCTCAAGATCAACATCCTGGCGGGGCTGACCAATATGGTGCTGGACTACCTGTTCATCGCGGTGCTGCCCTGGGGGGTGGCGGGGGCGGCCATCGCCACCGCCATGGGGCAGGCGGTGGGCGGGCTGGCCCCCCTCTGCTACTTCGCCCGGCAGAACGACAGCCTGCTGCGGCTGGGGCCCGCCCGGTTCTGCGGGCGGGTGATCCTGCAGACCTGCTTCAACGGCTCCTCCGAGATGGTGAGCAACCTGTCCGCCTCGGTGGTGAACATCCTCTACAACTTCCAGCTGATGCGCCTGGCCGGGGAGGATGGGATTGCCGCCTATGGGGTGATCATGTATGTGAATTTCATCTTCATCGCCATCTTTTTGGGGTACTCCCTGGGCAGCGCGCCGGTGGTGAGCTTCCATTACGGGGCGAAAAACCACCGGGAGCTGCAAAACCTTTTCCGCAAGAGCCTCTACCTGCTGGGCTTTTTGGGGGTGGCGCTCACCCTGCTGGCCGAGCTGCTCAACGGGCCGCTGGTGGCCCTCTTCGCCAGCTATGACCCCCAGCTGTTCGCCATGACCTGCCGGGGGTTCCGGATCTACTCCCTGGCCTTTTTGGTGATGGGGATCAGCATCTGGAGCTCCTCCTTCTTCACCGCCTTAAATAACGGCGGCGTCTCGGCGGCCATCTCCTTTTTGCGGACGCTGGTCTTCCAGATCGCCGCCGGGCTGGCGCTGCCCGCCCTATGGGGGGTGGACGGGGTGTGGTGGGCAATCGTGGTGGCGGAGCTGCTGGCCCTGGGGGTCACGGCCGCCTTCCTGGTTGGGCAGCGGGGGCGGTACCACTACCTGTGAGCTTTGGCTCGCCATAAAAAATACCGGCCGCGGCTGCGGCCGGTATTTTTTATGGCATACAGATTTCCCTCAAATTTCGGAGGTCTGCACCCTCCGGCGCAGGTTCTGCCAGGTCTGGCGCAGGTCCTCGTGCTGCACCTGGGTGACATCGAAGTGGAAAACGCGGAAGGTGCCGTCCAGGATGAAGCTGATGCCGAACACCGCGATCACGGTACCGATGCCCACCTTCGCCCCCATCAGCCAGCCCAGCACCAGGACGGTCCCCTCCAGGACTCCCCGGATGACCCCCACTGAGATCCGCCGCAGCCGCTTGACCAGGCCCACCATCAGGCCATCCCGGGGGCCGCAGCAGAGGCCGCCGCTTACATAGAAGTAGGTGCCCAGGGCGATGCCCAGCTCCCCCAGCAGCAGGCAGACGATCCCGCTAAACAGGCTGTCCATCATCGGCACCAGATTGATATACTTGCAGAAGTCCACAATCTTGCCACAGAGCAGGATGTCCAAAAGGGTCCCCAGCCCGATCCGCTCCCGCATGATCAGGTCGAAGATCACCACCACCGCCCCCACCACAATGGAGGCGTCCCCGTAGCTGAGGGGGGTAAGGTTGGTCAAGCCCACATTGAAGGCCGACCAGGGGGCCAGGCCGATATTCGCCTGGAGGGTGAGAAACACCCCCAGGCCGTTGATCAACTGCCCCAGCAGAACCCGGGAGAGCCGGCGTCCATATCCGTAGTTGTTCAAGCGCTTTCCTCCTGTCGTTGGGCGCCGCGCAGCCGGTGCCAGGTTTGCCGCAGGTCCTCGTGGACCACCGCAGTGACATCAAAGCGGAGGGCTCGGAAGGTGATATCCAAAATCAAGCTGATGCCGAAGACGGCGATCACCGTACCCAAGCCCACCTTCGCCCCCATCAGCCAACCCAGCAGCAGGGCGGTCCCTTCAATGAGCCCTCGTACCAACCCAATGGGGAAACGCTTGAGCCGTTTCCCCAGAGCCACCATCAACGCATCCCGGGGGCCGCAGCACATCCCCGCTCCCACATAGAAATAGGTCCCTAGAGCGATGGAGAACTGCCCCACCAGCAATACAACTACTCCGATAAAGAAGTTTTCAATCAACGGGACAAAGCCCAGATACTGGAATAGATCCACAAACTTCCCCATTAGGAAAATATCCAACAGGGTGCCCAGTCCGATCCGCTCCCGGAGCAGCAGGTCGATGGCCAGGATCACCAGGCCGCTGACGATGATGACATCCCCGTAACTCAAGGGCAGGTAATAGGTGACCCCCATGCTAAACGCTGCCCAAGGCGCCAACCCAATGTTGGCTTGGATACTCAGATAGGATCCGATGGCATAAAAAAATTGCCCAATTGTGACCCGGAAGATCCGGTTGAGGTACGAAGCCTCCATTTTTTTGCCTCCCGTCTTGACTGCCTCCCATCTCCGCCTCCATCTTATCACTTCTTATGTCCTATGTCAAAAGGCCTAAAATTTTTCTCTGTTTTAGCAAAAAATTGACGATAAAGTTTGTATGCTTTCCAAAAAGGCTTATAACGGCCCCGGCTGCTGCCGGGGCCGTGGGAAGGGGATGCCTATTCCGCCAGATAGGCCAGGGCCAGCCGCACCTGCATCTCCAGGGCGATGGGCAGCGAGTCCTCGTCCAGCATAAAACGGGGGCTGTGGTGCTCCACATGGGTGCCCTTCTCCGGGTTGCCGGTGCCCACAAAGTAGAAAAACCCCGGGACCCGGCGGGTGAACTCGGCAAAGTCCTCCCCCACCATGGTGCGCAGCCCCTCCCGCTGGACATGGGCCTCCCCCACCACCTGGGTGGCCACCCGGTCCGCCAGGGCGGCCAGGGTGGGGTCGTTGCTCAGCAGGGTGTTGCCGCAGGTGAACTCCACCTGGGCGGTACACCGGTAAAGGGCGCAGGCCCCCTCCACCAGCTGGCAAAACCGCTGGCGCACCTGCTCGTCCTGGTCATGCAGGCAGCGGATGGAGCCCGTCATCTCCAGCGCCTCGGGGACGATGATCTGGTTTTCCCCCCCATGGATGGTACAGACCGAGACCACCGTGGGCTGCAGGGCGTCCACCTCCAGGGTGTGGAAGGTCTTGATCGCCTCCAGCACATGCCCGGCGGCATCGATGGGGTTGATGGCGGTATGGGGGGCGCCCCCATGGCCGCCCACGCCGTGGATGGTCACCTTGAAATAGTAGCTGGAGGCCATCAGCGGCCCAGGGGTGATCCCCACCACCCCTGTGGGCAGCGGGGTCCACAGGTGCATTCCGCAGACTGCATCCGGGCGGGGGTCCTCCAGGGCCCCCTGCTGGACCATCTCTTCGGCACCAGCCACCTCCTCATTGGGCTGGAAGAGGAAGACCAGCTTGCCCGCCAGCTGGTCCCGGCGGCGGGAGAGCAGCTTGGCGGCCAATAGCAGCACCGCCGTGTGGCCGTCGTGGCCGCAGGCATGCATCACCCCCGGGGTCTGGGAGGCGAAGGACAGGCCGGTCTGTTCCTGCACCGGCAGGGCGTCCATATCGCTGCGCAGCAGCAGGGTGCGGCCGGGGAGGGCCCCCTCCAGCACGCCGATCACGCCGGTGCCCGCGCACCGGCGCACCCGCAGCCCCAGGTCCTTCAGATACCGCTCCACAATCCCGGCAGTGCGCTCCTCCCGGAAACCCAGCTCCGGGTGGCTGTGAAAATCCCGCCGCAGGGCAACCAGTTCCTCTGTGGCCTGGCGGACCTCCTCCTTGATCTCCATCGATACACGCTCCTTTTCCCCACCGCGCCTGGGCAAAAGAAATCTGCCCCCCGGCGGTGCGTTCCGTTTTCTTTTATGATATAATGGGAACCAACGAATGACAACGGGCAAACTGTATGAAGAAACCCTGCTTTTTGTAGTCACTTCGGGGAGGGAATGTTTTGGAATTCACCGTGCAGCAGTTTTTACAGATGGAGAGCGCGGCGGGGTCGCAGCTGCTCACCGCCCAGCGCAGTGCCGCCCAGCGGGTGATCCGCAGCATCTCGGTGATGGAGGGGCCGGTGGAGGACTTTGTCCGCCAGGATGAACTGGTGCTCACCATTGCCGCCGAGCTGTGGGGGTACCCGGAGCGGTTTTTGGCATTCACCCGCCAGATCCGGGACGCCGGGGCGGCAGCTCTGGCCATCTCTATGAAGGGCCAGGGGCAGGAGCTGCCCCCCTGTGTCTTCCAGTTCTGCCTGGAGCAGGGGTTCCCGCTGATCCTGGTTCCCTGGGAGCGGCGGTTTTCAGAGATCATCGAGGAGGCCCACCGGTGGATCCACCACTCCCAGCAGGAGGAGATGGATGCCTATGAACAGCTGCGCCGGGAGCTGTTCGCCTCCTACCTGTCCGACGGGAGCTTCTCCGATGCCGCCCAGATCCTCTCCCGCCGGGGGAACCGGCCGTTCTGCATCACCGATGGCGCTTGGCAGGTGCGGGGCTGCTGCCGGGAACTGGCCGGTCTGGCCCCCGGCCAAACGGCGGACGAAAAGGCATTCCCCCTCTGCCTGCATATCCGTTCCCAGGGGCGGCTATACGGCTACCTATTGGGGGGACTGCCCCGGGATGGCAGGGACCGGCCGCTGGAAAAGGAATATTTGGAGCGGTATGCCGCCCTGCCCTTGAGCCTCTGGTTCGACCGGGAACAGACGATCACCGCCACCCGGATGCGCCTAAAGAGCGACTTTGTCCGGCGGCTGGCCCAGGGGCAGGTGGAATCCCCCCAGGAGCTGCGGGAACAGGCGGCCCTCATGGGGTTCTGCCTGGAACTGCCCTATACCTGCATCCTGGGGCAGGCCCAGCCCCGGGACAAGCAGTCCCCGCCGGTGGAACTGGAGGCGGCTTGGGAGGGGATTCTGGGCCGCCTGTTGGAATTGGGCCGGGCAGTCCACCGGGCGCTGCTGGCTACCTGCCAGCAGGACACCCTCATCCTCTATCTGGAGAGCCCCGCCCAGGAGGGCTTAGGGGAACTCTACCAGTTTTTGGACCAGGCCCAGGAGCGGCTGGCCCAGGTACTGCCCCAGGCCGGATGGCGCTGGGGGATTGGAGAACTCCACCCCCAGACAGGCGCCTTCCACCAGGAGTTTTGCAATGCCCAACTGGCGCTGGAGCTCTGCCTGCGCCAGCCGGAGGCAGGCCGGGTGGCCTACCAGGACACCCGGATCCACCGGCTGCTGGCCGCCATCGCCCAGGACCCACAGGTCCGCCAGATGGCCCGGGAGCTATGCGCCCGGCTGCGGACAGGGGAGCGCACCCGGCGGCTGGAACTGGGGGCCACCTTTCTATGTTACCTGGAACATGGATGCAATGTCTCCCAGACCGCCCGGGCGCTGCATCTCCACCGCCAATCCCTGATCCACCGGCTGCACCGGCTGGAGGAGGTCACAGGGCTATCCCTGGAAAACTACAACGACCGTTTCCTATTGGAGCTCTGTGTGCGGCTGGGCGCCGGGTTCTCTCTGGAGGAGGCGTAAATTGACAAAGGAAAGACAAATTTGCCCAAAGGGGGAAAATATAGTATAATAAAGAGGGAAAGGTGGAGGGGTTGTTCTTCCCGGCTCCCATGCGACAGCAGATGTTCAAAATTGGTATTTACTGGAATTTTCCTCTGATTTTGTCCCCTTCTGTCAAAATGTGGCCATCTTTTTATATGATAGGTCCATTACTCGAGAAAGGTGGGGTTCTTTATGACAAAATCAGAGGCCCTCGTGCGTTCCATCGTCGGTCCCATCCGTTGGGACATCCGCCCCTTTTGCCAAGCGATTGAGCTGGCAGCGCATCTGCTCTTTGAGGAGCAACTGCCCCGGGAGGAGATCCTGCTCATCCGCGATATCTATGGGGTGGTTGCCGCCTACCATAGCAAGCAGCCCGCCACAGTGGCCAAACAGATCGAGCGGCTCTCCAACCTCTGCCTGGACGCTCTGG
>DXES01000025.1 GCA_019114825.1 Candidatus Anaerotruncus excrementipullorum | reverse complement strand
GTGCATATTATACAAAAACCGGCGCCCTCCCTATAAAGAGGAGGGTGCCGGTTTTCTGTCTTTTAGAAGGCCGGAAGGTCAGGCCTCCGGCGGAAATTGATGGGGGAAAATGAGAAACTCTTCCCGGTGTTGCAGGATAAAAGCTGCGATTTCTTCCACCTGGTCTGGCAAAAATTGGGGGAGCTCCACCCCATCCAGCGGGGCATCGGTAACCAGGGCCAAAAATCGCCGGGGCCGGTCGGTAAACCCCTTGCCATTGGCTGCCCGGGCAACTCCGATCTGCGGGATGGGCGCCCGTTTAAACCCCTCCACCAAAACCAACTCCACCGGGGCCACCTGCGCCAGGGCCTGGGAGAGGGTATGGGGGAAGGCAGGGCCGGGGGCACAGAGAATACACTGTTGGGCCCCCGCCTGACGAAACCGCCAGGAGTCCTTTCCGGCCTCGTCCTCCGATACCCCGTGGACATCGTGTTTAATCACAGCGGTACGGACCCCCCTGCGGGCCAGGATGGGGAGCAACCGCTCCACTAAAGTCGTCTTTCCGGCGCCAGACCAACCGGCAATCCCCAAAACAGGGAAGGGGAATGGGGTATCCGAACCTGGACGGAAATCTGCGCTCACAGCAAAAACCCCTTCAGCTGGGTTCCCGCCTGCAACGGACCACTGCCCGCTGGGATCAGGGCAATGGCATCACAGCCGATGGCGCTACTCAGCTGGGTATTGCCCTGTTTTTGTGGGATATGGAACCGGGCAATGCCGTCGGATAAATCCAATTTGCCCCGCAAGAACCGGTCCTGCCGGCTGGCTTTGGGGAACGGCTGTGCAAGGGTAAGGGTGATTTCCGCCGGAAGATAGGACCGGCAACCTGCCAGCTTATATAAAACCGGACGGAGAACCGTCCAAAAGCTGGTCATCGCAGAGGCAGGATTTCCGGAGAGGCCACACAACAGTTTCCCGTCCCGCATTGCAAAGGCACAGGCCATCCCCGGTTTGATCCGCAGGCCGGAGATCAACGGGGTAGCGCCCACCAGGCGCATTGCCTCCAGGGTAAAATCGTAGTCCCCCACCGAGACACCCCCGGTGCTGATCAATACATCGCAGCTCTTCAGCCCTTGCTCCATGTGTGCAGCGATCTGCTGGGCCGAATCCCCCACCAACCCAAGATACCGGGGCACACAGCCCACCGAGCGGATGGCCGCTGTAAAGGCATATCGGTTGGTATTCCAAATTTTCCCTGGGATCAGCGGTTCCGGGGGCTCTACCACCTCTTCCCCAGTGGAAAGAATCCCCACCTGGGGAAGCCGAAAGACCTTTGGGCAGACCACCCCTTGGGAGGCCAGCGTCCCCATCAGGCCCACATCTATCCTGCTGCCCGCCTGGGCCAACAGCTGCCCCTGTGCCACATCCTCACCGGCTGTGACAATATTGGCTCCCGGCAGAGCGGGGGCCATGACCGTCACTTCCGCTTGGGTATACCGCGTCGTCTCATAGGCTGCCACCGCATCCGCGCCGGGCGGGATCGGAGCGCCTGTAAGAATTTTAACCGCCGTGCCGGGCTGCAGGGGACCAAAAGGCGGATCCCCCGCCGCTGTCTCCCCCAGGATCCGCAGAGTAACCGGATGTTCCTGGGAAGCGTTGCTGACATCTGCTGCCCGAAATGCATAGCCGTCATAGGCGGAGCGGTCAAAGGGCGGCACATTGTAGGCCGCATAAAAATCCTGTGCCAAAATGCGGCCTGCACAGTCGGCCAGGGGCAGTTGTTCGGTAGCTACCGGCGTTGTCTGCCGCAGCAAAAGCTCCAGTGCCTGCTGATGATTGGCCTTGGTGAGCATTTTGGACGCCTCCCATTTTATAATTGCAGATTCGTTACCGATGGCACGGCTGGAGGCCCCCACTTTGCGGGCACAGCGTTTTTCCACACTTGGTATCCTACCATGGATTCCCAGGGAAGTCAAATTCCGAAATTTAGGGACGAATCCCAAAATTTTGGAATTGAAAGAGACACCTTTTTCATTTTCCGGTTGATCCTCAAGCCAAACACAAAAAAGCCATACGCCGGGGGGCAGTGTCCAGGGCAAAATTACGCTTGAGAGAATAGGGTACATCTGCTATAATTCTATTTGTAGCGGAGGGGTCCTTTCTCTTTGCGGGAAAGGAGAATTTTATGGGTAAAACCCTAAAAGGCAAAAGTTGTGGCAAAGGTATTTGCCAGAGAAAGGATGGATTTCTATGCGCGCTGCGCCATACCTACGCGACCAGAGCGATTGAAAGCGGAATGCAGCCGAAAGTGCTGCAAAAGCTGTTGGGACACGCCAGCATCAAAACCACTATGGATCGGTATGTGCATGTTACAACGGAATCGCTGCAACAGGCGGTTTCGCAATTTGAGTCAAATCGCGTCTTTCCGATACAGATTCCTATAAATCCCTGCGAAATTGGTGTCAAAATGGTGTAACGGCCAAACCGCAGGGTGGCAAAACCCCGGAAATACGACACTTTTTAAGGAGATGGAAGGAAAAATGAAATTAGGTATCGTGGGACTGCCCAACGTGGGTAAGTCCACCCTCTTCAACGCCATTACCAACGCAGGGGCCCAGGCGGCCAACTACCCGTTCTGCACCATCGAGCCCAATGTGGGCATGGTAGCGGTGCCGGATAAGCGCCTGGATGTACTGGCGGAGATGTATCATCCGGACAAATACACCCCCGCTACCATTGAATTTGTGGACATTGCCGGGCTGGTGCGCGGCGCCTCCAAGGGAGAGGGGCTGGGCAACAAGTTCCTCTCCCACATCCGGGAGGTGGACGCCATTGTCCATGTGGTCCGCTGCTTTGAGGATGGGGAGATTGTCCATGTGGACGGCAGCATCGGCCCCACTCGGGATATTGAGACCATCAACCTGGAATTGATCTTCTCGGATATCGACATTGTGGACCGGCGGATCGACCGGTGCCTGAAGGCCGCTAAGGGGGGCGATAAAACTGCCGCCGCCCAGGCGGAGACCCTCCAGAGGCTGAAGGCCCATCTGGAGGAGGGGCATTCCGCCCGGGCGTTCGACTGCTCTCCGGAGGAGCGGGAACTGCTGGCGGAGATGCCGCTGCTCTCCAACAAACCGGTGATCTACGCGGCCAACATGAGCGAAAACGACTTCTCCGGAAATGTGGAACAGAACCCCTACCTGCAGGAGGTGGAGAAGGCGGCCGCCGCCGAGCACGCCGAGGTGCTGCCCATCTGCGCCCAGGTGGAGGAGGAGATCGCCGGGATGGAGCCGGAGGACAAGCTTATGTTCTTGGAGGACATGGGGCTTTCAGAATCCGGCCTGGACCGGCTGATCCGCAAGAGCTACTCCCTGTTGGGGCTGATCTCCTTCCTCACCGCCGGCAAACAGGAGGTACGGGCCTGGACCATTAAGAAGGGCACCAAAGCCCCCCAGGCGGCAGGGAAGATCCACACCGATTTCGAAAAGGGGTTCATTCGGGCGGAGGTGATCGCCTATGAGGACCTGGTGAGCTGCGGCTCCATGGCCGCCGCCAAGGAGAAGGGCCTCATCCGCTCGGAGGGCAAGGACTACGTCTTCCAGGATGGGGATGTGGTGCTCTTCCGCTTCAACGTATGATCCGCCGCCCATATGCCCTGGCGGCTGCTCTGGCGCTGCTTTTGGGGCTCCTGTCCGGCTGCGGAGGGGAGCCCCAAAAAGAGCTGTTCCTGCCGGAGGCGGAAAACGACTTTGTAATCGGCTGGGTGGGGGGCGGCAGCGGTTCCCAGCCGGAGGCCTCCGAGGAGACCTTTGCGCCCTCCAGCCTCCCACAGGCAACCTCCAGCCTTCCCCAGTTGGCCGGACAGGCGCCGGCTGCCAGCGTGGAGGCCCATTTTACGCAGGATAGCTACCCTGTAGGGACTAGCCAGCTGACGCTGGTGGTGGCCAACCGGGGGGAGGGTACCTTGGAATACACCAGTTGGTTTGATTTCCGGCAGGTGACGGCGGAGGGGCTGCTGCCCCTGGCCCCCCGGGAGGGTGCGATGGTCAACCCCGACGACCCGGCGGCCGTCCAGCGGCTGGCGCCGGGGGAGACGGCAGAGATCCCGGTGCCCATCGACCTGTTCGACCCGCCCTTGGGGCCGGGCACCTACCGGGCGGCCCAGTTGGCCTGCTTTGCCGACCCCCAGGGGCAGGCGCTGGCTTGCACCGAGATCGCCGCAGAATTTACACTGACGGCCAAAGGGAGTTAAAAAATACCAAATGCCGCCCACCCAGATTCTCTGGGTGGGCGGCGTTTTTTTACCCTAGGCGGAGCCGGGGCGCTGAAATAGGCTGTGGGCGCAGGCCTCCACCACCCTGGCAGGCAGGCCGGTGGCCGCCGCCGTCTGCTCCAGCGTCCAGCCGTCCCGGGCACACTCCCGCAGCGTCCCCTCCTCCAGCAGCAGCCAGCCGGAAAACAGCTCCGCCTCCCGCTCGTAGCGGCCGGTGACAAAGGCGGTACAGCCCTCCATAAAGAGGGCGTTGCACCCCCCATGGAGCAGGGCGTGGCCCAATTCATGGGCGCAGACCACCCGCCGCTGGACCGGGTCCTGCAGGTCCCGGTTCAGATAGAGGATGCTGGTATCCAGGCAGCGGGTAAAAAACCCCCGGATATTGGCCGGGAGCGCCACCTCCAAAACCACAATGTCCAGCGCCGCGCTCAGAGCAAACGGGTCGTTGGTGCCGAACCGGCGCACCAGCCCCTGGGCGCAACTGCGAATATAGTCCATGAAACCCTCCTCCGGCGGTTTAGGGGAGCTTCTTCCCCTGTCCGGCAAGCCGGGAGACCGCCACCCGCGCCCCTACCTCCACGGCGTCCATCACCATCCGCACATCCTCGGCGGTGAGGGGGACGCCGTTGAACATCAGGCCCTCCTGATCCATCAGCTTGCGCCGGAACCCCTCCAGCAGCTGGGAGAGCTCCGTCGGGCCCTCCGAGGGGCTCTGCGCCTGGGCGGGCTGGACCTCCTCCAGCAGGAAGTAATCGGCGGGCACCTGGAACAGGCGGCAGAGTTCCGCCAGCGTCCGGTGGTCGGGGGCGCGGCGGCCCTGCTCATACATCCCCACTGCGCTGGCGCTGACCCCCAACAGCTCCCCCAGCTCCTGCTGTGTCAGCCCACGGGCTTTCCGCAGGGCGCGAAGGCGTTTTCCCAACATTTCGGCTCACCTCTTCGCCAAAAGAATAACACAATTCGTGTGTATTGTCAACAGTTTTTCTATTTTCTTGTTGACACACAACAAAACGTGTGGTATAGTACAGGAAAAGAACATATGTTCTATTCTCTTTTCACACGTTTTGAAGGGGGGTCTCCTATGACACTATTGCAGCTTTCCCGCCAATACCGCCGCACCGCCTGCCTGTTGGGACGGCGGGCCAGGGACCTGGAGGGCTGCCTGGGCAGGGCGGCGGACGAGCAGACCGCCCGCAGCCTCCAGCGGCGGATCCTGCTGCTGCGGCAGGAGCAGCGGGAGCTGAACCAGACCTGGCGGCAACTCCAAGGGCGGCCATCCTAAAAAAAGGGGGGAATCGGATGCCGAATCTACACCAAAAGAAGGCTGCAAACCTGCGGTTTTTGCCCCAGGGCAGCGGCCGCCGGGCCCGCTATGCCCGTTTTTTGCGGGGGGCGGTGGCCTGCCTGCCTCCCCGCCAGCGCCAAACCGCCCAGCTCTGCCTGCTGCGGGGGTACACCCTGCGCCGGGCTGCCCAGGAGCTGGGGGTCAGCGAATCCACCGCCTCCCGGCGGCTGCAGGCCGCCATCGGCCAGCTGGAACGGATGGCCGAGCTTTTCCAGCAGCTGGAAGAGGACCGGGAACTCTGAATTTTCCCCGAAAAAGAAAGCGAAAAGGGCATAAATTCCGCCGCCCGGATTGATTGACAATCGGGACGGGGTGTTATAAAATAAAATTTGACAGTAACTTTACTTTCCCACTGGGCGGAAGGGCGAAATTGAGTTTGGAGGGTTCGCAGGATGAATCAAAAGGTACAGGCAGCGGCGGAGCAGTTTGCCAAGCTGGTCCAGATGCAGCTGGAGCGCAACGACCGGATCAAATCCCAGAAGGAATTTTTGGACTTTCAGAAGCTGGACACCATCATTGTGGGGGTCTGCGGCGGCGACGGCATCGGCCCGGTGATCACCAATGAGGCCGCCCGGGTGCTGCAATACCTGCTGGCCGACCAGGTACAGGCGGGCAAGGTGGAGTTCCGCCAGATCGACGGCCTCACCATTGAAAACCGGGCTGCCCAGGGCAAGGCCATCCCCGACGACGTACTGGCCCAGCTCAAAGAGTGCCATGTGATCCTGAAGGGCCCCACCACCACCCCCCGGGCCGGCGACCCCTGGCCCAACATCGAGAGCGCCAACGTGGCCATGCGCAAGGAGCTGGACCTGTTCGCCAATGTGCGGCCGGTGAAGGTGCCCGACCAGGGGATCGACTGGACCTTCTTCCGGGAGAATACCGAGGGGTCCTATGCGGTGGGCTCCTACGGCGTCAATGTGGATGAGGATGTGGCCTTCGACTTTGTGGTGACCACCACCGAGGGCACCGAGCGGATCGCCCGCCTGGCCTACGACTACGCCCGGCGCAACCACAAGGACCGGGTCTCCATCGTCACCAAGGCCAACATCGTCAAGACCACCGACGGCAAATTCCTCAAGCTCTGCCAGCAGATCGGCAAGGAGTACCCCGAGATCACCACCGACGACTGGTATATCGATATCATGACCGCCAAACTGGTGGACCAGAAGCGCCGCCGGGATTTCCAGGTGTTCGTGCTGCCCAACCTCTACGGCGACATCATCACCGACGAGGCCGCCGAGTTCCAGGGGGGTGTGGGCACCGCCGGCAGCGCCAACATCGGCAAGCGGTACGCCATGTTTGAGGCCATCCACGGCTCCGCCCCCCGGATGGTGGCCGAGGGCCGCGCCCAGTACGCCGACCCCTGCTCGATGCTGCGGGCGGCGGTGCTGCTGCTGAGCCATATCGGCTACCAGGCCCAGGCGGACAAGCTGGAGCGGGCGCTGGATATCTGCATGTTTGAGGAGAAAAAGCTGCAGGTCACCGGCCGGGATACCGGCTGCACCTGCACCCAGTTCGGCGACTATGTAATGGAGACGGTCGCCCGCCTGTAACCGGCGCGCGGCACATGATTGGAGGAAGGATTTTTCACCATGCCAAAGAATCAAGGGGTTTCTCTCTCGGTGATCAAGCGGCTGCCCCGCTATTACCGGTTTTTGGGGGATCTTTTGAAAAAAGATGTCACCCGCATCTCTTCCCGGGAGCTGGCCCAGCTGATGCAGCTCACCGCCTCCCAGATCCGGCAGGACCTCAACTGC
>DXES01000024.1 GCA_019114825.1 Candidatus Anaerotruncus excrementipullorum | reverse complement strand
GTTTGTTGGTGCGGCCCAGCTCCTTGAGCAGCTCGAAGTTCTGCATATTCCGGGCGCCCACCTGGATCACATCCACCTCCTCCACGAAGGTCTCGATGTCGTAGGGGGACATGATCTCGGTGACCACCGGCAGGCCGGTCTCCTTGCGGGCCTCCATCAGCAGCTCCAGCCCCTCATATTTGAGCCCCTGGAAGGCGTAGGGGGAGGTGCGGGGCTTGAAGGCGCCGCCCCGCAGGAAGTTGGCCCCCAGCTCCTTCACCGCCTGGGCCACATAGCAGATCTGCTCCCGGTTTTCCACCGAGCAGGGCCCGGCGATGACCGCCAGGCGGCTGCCGCCAATCTGCTGGTCCCCCACCTGGATGACCGTGTCCTCCGGGTGGAATTTGCGGTTGGCCTTTTTGAACGGCTCGTTCACATGCATGACCCGTTCCACATTCCGG
This sequence comes from Candidatus Anaerotruncus excrementipullorum, assembly GCA_019114825.1. Lineage (GTDB taxonomy): Bacteria > Bacillota > Clostridia > Oscillospirales > Ruminococcaceae > Anaerotruncus > Anaerotruncus excrementipullorum. The sequence continues at coordinate 8,205 of DXES01000024.1, read as the reverse complement.
TTGGCCGCAATCCAATCCTGGTCGATGTGGCTGGTATCCCCCACCAGGCCCAGGATGGTCACGTCGGTGCCGTAGACCGGGTTCACCTGCACCCCTTGGGCGGTGAGCGCCGCGCTGAGTTTGTCGATCTCCTGCTGGGAGACCCCCTGCTTCATAATTACTACCATTGTCATTTCCCTCCAATTTTCCGGGTCCTCCGCGGATGCGCCAGGGCAAACAAAAAGGAGAACCCATTGCGTCAATGAGTTCTCCTGAAACGGTCTTTCGCTAAAACCCCGCCGAAGGGGAGGTCACCGCAAACTCATCAAACACAATCGTTTTTCCACGCCAAAAAAGCCGAAGCCAAAAAAGAAGGCCCAGCTAAAAAAGCGGTAAAATCGATTCTGTTTGGAAAGCTGCTGGTTCATAACATCCTCCAAAAAACTCCGTCCGAAGTTCTGTTCCCATTATAGTCAAAACCGCCAATTTGTCAACCCTTTTTTTGATGGCCGACGGGCTCCGCCGCACACAGCTCCTGGAGCTCCGCCTTGACGGCGGCGTACTGCTCGGTCCCGGCCAGGGCCACCAAGGTGTCCCCCTCCATCAGGACGGTATCCCCCCGGGGGATCAGCTCCTGGCCGCCCCGGCGCACCGCCACCAGCAGGCACCCGGCGGGCAGATGCAGTTGGTGGACCGGCTGCCCGGCCACTGCCGCCCCCAGCTGGACCACCGCTGTGGTGAGGATCTTTTCGCCGGTCTCCTGGGGGGCGGCGATCCCCCGTTTTTTCAGGATGTTCCCCAACAGGCTCTCATAGATGGGGGCAGAGCGGAGCAGGTAGGCGGTCACATAGGCCACCACCGACACCACCGACAGGGAGAGCAGGTGGGAAAACGACCCGGTCATCTCGGCGATGAGCACCACACCGGTGACCGGCGCCCGGACGATGGCGGTGAAATACCCCGCCATGGCCAGGATAATAAAGTTGTTGAGGCTCTCCGGGGAGACCCCGCAATAGCGGATGGCCACCAGCCCAAAGCTGCCCCCCATATACGCCCCCAGCACCAGCAGCGGGAAAAAGATGCCCCCCGGCGCCCCGGAACCAAAGCTGAGAAGGGAAAAAAGAAACTTCACCGCCAATAGGGCCAACATCCCGCCCAGCAGCAGGTCGCCCCCATAGAGCAGCTCCACCATGGCGTGGCCGCCCCCCAGCACCTGGGGCATCCAGAAGCCCAGGACCCCCGCCAAAAGGAACGGCACCACCACCCGCGCCCCCTCGGGCAGCGGGGAGCGGCCGTAGAGGGCCTGGACCTTTAGGGTGGCAAAGTTATAGAAGGCGCCCAGCGCCCCCAGCAGCACCCCCAGGATCACCAGCAGCCAGTACTCCTCCAGGGGCAGCGCCCCCTCCAGGGCGAAGGTGAAGACCGGCGTCATGCCGAACACCAGCTTGGAGAGGAAATCGGCCGCCACCGCCGCCGTCATCACCGAGACCAGCGCGGCGGCGGAGAAGTTTTTGTGGATCTCCTCCAGGGCAAACAGCACCCCCGCCAGCGGCGCATTGAAGGCGGCGGCCAGCCCCGCCCCCGCCCCGCAGGTGATCAGGTATTTCTCCTCGGTGCGCACCCGGTGCAGCAGGCGGGAGACCCCCTTCCCCACCATGCCGCCCAGCTGCACCGAGGGGCCCTCCCGGCCCACCGAGAGGCCGCCCAGGGCGCAGAGGGTGCCGCCCACCAGCTTGGCCGCCAGCACCCGGTACCAGCAGGGGTCCAAATACCCCTTCATCTCGCCGCTTACCTGGGGGATGCCGCTGCCAGAGATCAGCGGCTCCCACCGCACCAGCAGGCCCGCCACCCCGCCCAGCACCGCCAGGCCCAAAAACCAGGCCGCCGCCCCGGGCAGGCCGTCCTGGGCCAGACCGAGCGCCCAGCGCATGGCGGCCTCCCCCTTTTCCAATAGCAGCCGGTAGATCACTGCCACCCCGCCGGCCAGCACCCCCACCAATAGGCCGTTGAGCACCAGCGCATAGGGCAGCCGCTTGGCGTTTTCCAGTACATGGACGGTATCGTTCTGTCCTTGCAAGAGAATCCCCTCCTCCAGTTTGCACTGCTTCTATTTTAGCACACCGCTGCAAGGAGTGGGGGGAATATGTTCCAAACCGCAGAAAAATGGACGGCTTTCGCCGTCCGTTGGGGTGCCGCTGGGCAATTAGTCAAAATCCCGCTCGCTCTTGAGGATGCGGCCGCTGACCGCATCGATCTCGAACTCATACTCCCACAGGCCGTCCCGCAGCTCCAGCTCGTAGCGGGCAAAGCCGTCGTCCCGGTCCAGCTTGCACTCCCACACGGTGGCGCCGGGGGCCTGCTGCTGGGCAATCTGGATCGCCTTCTCCCTGCCGATGTAGGTGGCGCCCACATTGGAAGCGCCCACCTTGATCTCCCGGGAGAGGACCGCGCCAGTCTCGGGGTGTACCTTGTATTCGCCGTAGAGCTTCTCGGTCTGGAACCGCACCTCGTACTCCTGCAGGCCGTCGTCGTAGTCCAGGCGGGTGGAGAGGATCTGGGCGTCCTCCAGCTCGTTGGTCACCGCCTGCTGGGCCTGCTGCTCGGTGAGGGTCACGGTGCGGGAGCCCCGGTCATCCAGCAGCTCACTGTCGAACTCCACCAGCGCCTGGTTGGCGTCCAGCTTCAGCTCGTAGACCTCCTGCCGGTCCCGGTGGTAGTATTTGAGCTCCTGCAGGCCGTCGTCCCAATCGGTCTCCACCAGCACGCTGTCCGCAGGCAGATAGCTCTGGGCCGCCTGCTGGGCGCCGCTGGAGGCGGTCCCAGCCGCCAGCACGGGGATGGAGATGGCCGCCAGGGCCACCAGGGTACCTGCCAAAACACCATACGCTTTTTTCATCTTTATCGCTCCTTCGAAAGTTTTTGATTTGGTTGTGTCAACCTTGACTGTGCCTTTAGTTTAGAGCGGAAAGATGAAAGGAACATTAAAGAAAATGAAAACGCTTTATTTTTTTGGATCCTCCGGCAGCTGGACCCGAAAGACCGAACCCACGCCATAGGCGCTCTCCAATTCCACCCGGCCGCCGTGGAGTTGGGCGATCCATTGGACCATCGAGAGGCCCAGCCCACAGCCGCCCTGGCTGCGGGCGGCATCCACCCGGTAAAACCGCCGCCAGACCTTCTTTTGGTCCTCCGGACGGATACCGATACCGGTGTCCGCCACCTCCAGAAGGCAACCGCCGGGCAGGGTGGACAGGCGCAGGGTGACGCTGCCGCCCTCTTTATTATAGCGGATGGCGTTGGTGAGCAGGTTGTTCACCAGGCGCATAAGCAGGGTCTCATCCCCCACCAGCCAGACCTCCGGCTGGAGCTCCAGGGTGAACTCCACCTGCCGCTCCCGGGCCCTCCCCTCCAGCTCCAAAGCCACCATCTCGCACAGCTCGCTGAAGTTGACCCGCTCCCAATTTGGGGTAAACTTCCCATTTTCTGCCCGGGCCAGCAGCAGCAGCTGGGAGATGATGGTGGAGATCCGCTGGCTCTGGCGCAGCACCGCCTCCAAAGCCTCCCGCCGCTCCGGTTCCCCCGCCTGGGGGGAGAGGGCGTATTCACACTGGGAGCGGATCACCGCAGTGGGGGTGCGCAGCTCGTGGGAGACGTCGGAGGTAAACTGCTTCTCCCGCTCAAACGCCTCCTGAAGCCGCTCCAGCATGGCGTTCACCGTCCCCCCCAGCCGGGAGAGCTCATCCCGGGAGCCGTCGTCCGGCACCCGCAGGGAGAGGTCCTTGCCCGAGGTGATGGCGTTGGCGGTCTCGGCCATCCGGCCCACCGGCAAAAAGGCCCGGCGGGTGATCTGCCAGCCCCCCAGCGCCGCCACCAGCACAAACCCCGGCACCCCGATCAGCGCCAGCAAAAACAGCTCCCGCAGGGTGCCCTGGGTGCCCGACAGGGAGGTCATCCCCCGCACCCAAAACCCCACCCCGTCCTCCCGGGCATACAGGTCATAGATCAGCCAGTCCTCCCCGCCCCCCCGGGCGGTCTTGAGTACCTGATCCTCCAAGAGGGCGTTCACCTGGATGCCCTGGTTCACCCGCGGGGCAATTAGGTAACCGCTTTCGTCATAAAAAAAGACCGAGACGCCATCCCGATAGAAGTCCACATCCTCATCATCCAGCTCCCCATAGTCGAACTGGGCCGACTGTACCGCATCGGAAACCACATCCTGGAGGGCATCCCGGAGCTGCTGGTTGGAGATGCGGTCGGTGAAGGTCAATAGATAGGCCACCCCCAGGCAGAGCAGCAAAATGAGCAGGCCGGTGTACCAGAGGGTGACCCTGGCTTTGATGGAAAGGCGCTTTTTCATGGCTCCTCCCTCAGGGTATAGCCAACCCCGCGCACCGTGTGGATCAGCTTCTTTTCAAAGGGTTCGTCGATCTTCTTGCGCAGGTAGCGCACATATACATCGATGATATTGCTGCCCCCTTCAAAGTCATAGTCCCAGACATGGCTCTCCAGCTGGCTGCGGGTGAGCACCGCTCCCCGGTTGCGCATCAGGCACTCCAACACCGCAAACTCCTTGGCAGAGAGGGAGATCTCCCGGCCGCCCCGGCTGACCGTCCGGGTAGAGAGGGTCATGCTCAGATCCCCCACCGTCAGCTGGTCGGTCTTTTGGCCAGAGTGGCGGCGCAGCAGCATCCGCACCCGGGCCAGCAGCTCATCAAAGGCAAACGGCTTGGTCAGATAGTCGTCCGCCCCGGCGTCCAGCCCCTCCACCCGGTCGCCAATGGCATCCAAGGCGGTGAGCAGCAGCACCGGCAGGGAGCTGCCCTGCCGGCGCAGCTCCCGCAGGATGGTGAGGCCGTCCTTCCCGGGCATCATAATATCCAAAATTGCCAGGTCATAGGCGGTGTGCTCCAAATAGTAGGCGGCGTCCTCCCCATTGGCACAGCCGTCCACCCCATAGCCCTCCGCCTTCAGCCGTTTGACGGTGATCTCCAAGAGATCCCGCTCATCCTCCGCCACCAGGATACGCATGGCCTCTCCCCCTTGTAAAATATTTGCAAAAGTTCTATAATCCAGTTGAGGATAACCTGAGAATAACATGAATAAAATGAAAAGGTCAATCCCCCTTTTCATTTTAATGTTGTTTTCATTTTCTCCCCCTATGATAGGGTCAAAAGGAGTGTGAAATCAATGAAAACTTTGAAAATTTTCGCCGTTTCCCTTTCCGCGCTGTTGGTGCTTGCCGGGTGCGGCGCCAACCAAGCCGCTTCCAGCCACATGTCCCAGGAGATCGCCTCCCAGAGCCTGGCCGAGGCCTCCTCCGAAGCCCCCGCCGCCTCACAGGCCGCACCCTCCCAGGCTGCCTCCCAGGCCCCTGCAGCCGCTTCCCAGGCCCCCGCCTCCGAGGCTGCGGCGCCCTCCCAGGCTGCATCCGCCCCCGCGTCCCAGCCTGCCGGCGATGCGGACGCCGCCCTGCAGAGCTACTGCCAGGTCAAAGCCCAGCTGGAGGCGCTGGACCTGGAGGAGGATCAGCTGGAGGCCAACTTCCGCATCGGCCAGCTGGATGAGGCCACCTTCCGCCAGCAGAAGGCCGACCTAACGCTCCAGGAGGACCAGCTGGAGCTGGAGGAGGACCGGCTGGAGCTGGAGTGGAAGGTCGCCATGGGCACCCCCACCCTGCCCCAGGGCACCCTGGAGGAGCTGTTCGCCCAGATGCAGCAGCTGGAGATGGAGGAAAATACCCTGGAGCGGCAGGAAGACACCCTGGAACTGGATTACCGCTCGGGCGCCATCACCCGGGAGGATTTCATCAGCCAGATGGCCGCCCTGTTGGTGCAGATCGAACAGAACGACTACCAGCAGGACCTGGTGGAGCGGGCGCTGGAATCGATGGGTTGGGATGACTGACCTGCCGGGATGTATAAAAGGGACGGACCTGGATCCGTCCCTTTTGCTTTGTACTTGCCAAATCCGCCGCTTTTATGCTATGATATCCAAAAGTAGTGGGAAGGAGTGGTTGGTGTGACAAAATATCTGCCGCAGATGGAACCGGTCCCGGCGGAAGAAATCGCTCAAGACCTCTTGCAGCGCCCCCAGGCGTTGATTGCCCGGGAGGAGGCCCGGTTCCGGCAGGAAGTTGAGCAGACCTGCGACCTGATTTTACAGGACAGCATCCATATGATCCTGCTCACCGGCCCTTCCGCCTCCGGCAAGACCACCACCGCCAAGATGATCGCCGCCGAACTGGCCCGCCGGGGGGAGCGGGTGGACCGCATCTCCCTGGATAACTTCTACCGCCCGGCCGCCGAACTGCCCCGGTGGGAGGACGGTTACCAAAACTATGAGAGTGTGGAAGGATTGGATATCCCCTGTTTCCAACAGTTTGTGGAGTCCTTATTCCGGCAGGGGCGCGGGCTGCTGCCGGTCTTTGATTTCAACGCCGGGCAGCGGCGGAAAAAATGGGTGGAGGTAGCCTTTGACCGGCACACCTACCTGATTTTTGAGGGGATCCACGCCCTAAATCCCCAGGTCACCCAGTCCCTGGCAGGGCACCGGACGGTCAAAATCTATATCAGCGTCCACAGCGACTTTTGGGATGGGGATGGCCAAATCCGATTGGGGGCCCGGGATCTGCGGCTCTGCCGCCGGCTGCTGCGGGATTTCTATCATCGAGGCACCCAGGCGGAGGGCACCATGCGCATGTGGGACTATGTGCTGCGGGGGGAGGACCTCTATATCCGTCCCTTCCGCCGGTATGCGGATGTCCACATCAATTCCACCCACACCTATGAGCCGTTCCTCTACCACGACCAGCTGGCCCAACTGCTGGCCAATACGCCGGATGACTCCACCTATCAGGAGGCATTTGGGCGGCTGGAGCAGGCGGTGGAATATTTCTATGGCATCCCCGAAAGCTGGATCCCGTCCTCCTCGCTGATCCAGGAGTTTTTGCCCGGCCCCGGCAAGGAACTGCCCCGGGCAACTGTGCCCGGACAGTAAAAAGGGAACCGGCGAAAAATGGGAATAGAAGTAACGGGCCCCATCCAAAAGGATGGGGCCCGTGATGGTCTTTTCAATACTGCTCCACCCGGCGCTGGTGGCGCAGGGCGGCGCGTTTGGCGCCGGCCTCCCACTCCTGGCGCTCCTCATCGGTCTCCAGCTCCAGGGGGGGCACGGTGGTGGGCTTGCCATATTCATCCAGGGCCACAAAGGTCAGATAGGCCCGGTTGACCATGGTACGGCTGCCGTCCAGATGGTCGATAAAGGTATCCACCCGCACCTCCATGGAGGTGTGGCCCACATAGGTCACCTGGCCCACCAGGACCACATACTCCTTGACCATTACGGGCTTTTTGAAATTCAGGCTGTCAATAGAAGCGGTGACACAGTTGCGGTTGGCATGGCGGCGGGCCACCACACCCCCCACAATATCGATCCAAGCAGCCAGCTGGCCGCCAAACAGATTGCCCATACCATTGGCATGTTGGGGCATTACCGCCTGAATTTGCTCGGTGCGGGATTGGGAGACGGTCTTTTTAGTCAGTTCCATAGTGAGGACTCCTTTATTTTCAGAATTGTGTCAACAATAGATGGTCCAACAGGTCTATTATACCTGGAATTTTCCCCCAATGCAAGCAAAAGGCCCGAAAACTCGGGCCTTTTGCAGAAAATTGCGCCATCACAGGGTCCCCGCCGGGCGGGGGGTATCCCGCAGGCCAAAACTGATAGAGAGCGCTTGGTCCACCTTCCCCATGGAGGTCTCGTCCAGATGGCCCATCCGTTCCTTCAGCCGCCGTTTGTCAAGCGTCCGGATCTGTTCCAGCAGCACCACCGAATCTTTGGAAAGCCCGCACCCTCGGGAACGGATCTCGATATGGGTGGGCAGTTTGGATTTGTCCCTCTGGCTGGTGATTGCTGCCGCAATGACAGTGGGGCTGTAGCGGTTGCCCACGTCGTTTTGTACAATCAACACCGGGCGGATACCGCCCTGCTCTGATCCCACTACCGGGCTCAGGTCCGCATAGTAGATCTCCCCTCTTTTTACGGTCACGTCCATCACACTCCGTGGTATTCATTGGCAGTTTGCAGGTCCTGTGGATAGTTTGTACACTGGACGCGCCCTTTAAACAGGCGGAGAAAACTTTTCGTGCGCCTGCCGCAAGCACGCGCCTTTACCATTCTATTGCACAGCCCGCCCCTTTGACAGCCCAGGGGGCCCGCGCCATATGG
>DXES01000023.1 GCA_019114825.1 Candidatus Anaerotruncus excrementipullorum | reverse complement strand
CGCGGTAGGATGTAAGCCGAGGCTAACATTAGGGCCGGCAGCGGGAAAGGGGTGCTGAAAAAATGACATTGGATCGTTTGAAGGTGGGCGCCAGCGGGGTCATCCGGGCGGTGGGGGGCCAGGGGGCCCTGCGCCGCCGCCTATTGGATATGGGGCTGACCCCCAAGACCCGGGTGATGGTGCGCAAGATGGCCCCCATGGGGGACCCCATCGAGATCCACCTGCGGGGTTACGAGCTGACCCTGCGCCTGGAGGACGCCCGGCAGATCGAGATCGAGGAGGACAGCGTGCAATGAGATTCGCATTGGCGGGCAACCAGAACTGCGGCAAAACCACCCTCTTCAACCAGCTCACCGGCTCCAACCAGCATGTGGGCAACTTCCCGGGCGTCACCGTGGAGCGCAAGGACGGCCAGATCCGGGGCCACAGGGACGCCACCGTGGTGGACCTGCCGGGCATCTATTCCCTCTCCCCCTATACCAACGAGGAGATCGTCACCCGGGACTACCTGCTGGACGACCACCCCGACTGCATCATCAACATTGTGGACGCCACCAACATCGAGCGCAACCTCTACCTGACGCTGCAGCTGATCGAGCTGCAGCTGCCCATGGTGCTGGCGCTGAACATGATGGACGAGGTGCGGGCCAACGGGGGCACCATCAAGGTGCAAACCCTCTCCAACGAGCTGGGTATCCCGGTGGTGCCCATCTCCGCCGCCCGCAACGAGGGGGTGGACGAGCTGGTGGATGTGGCCATCCGCACCGCCGAGGTCCAGCAGCGCCCCGCCCGGGTGGACTTCTGCTCCGGGGCGGTCCACCGGTGCATCCACGCGGTGGCCCACCTGGTGGAGGACCACGCCCAGCGCATCGGGGTGCCCCCCCGGTTCGCCGCCACCAAGCTGGTGGAGGGGGACGACCCCATGCTGGAGAAGCTGAAGCTCTCGGACAACGAGAAGGACATGGTGGAGCACAGCGTCACCGAGATGGAGACCGAGCTGGGCACCGACCGGGAGGCCGCCCTGGCGGATATGCGGTACACCTTCATCGAAGGGCTGTGCGCCCACACGGTGGTGAAAAACGGCGAGAGCCGGGAGCACCTGCGCAGCCTGAAGATGGACGAGGTGCTCACCCACAAGTACCTGGCGATCCCCATCTTCCTGTGCATCATGCTGCTGATCTTCTGGATCACCTTCGGGGTGGTGGGCAGCGCCCTGAGCGACCTGTTCTCCCTGGGGATCGACGCGGCCACCCAGGCGGCCTCCGCCGCCCTGGCCGCCTACGGCCTCAACCCGGTAGTCCACTCGCTGGTGATCGACGGGGTGTTTGCCGGGGTGGGCAGCGTGCTCTCCTTCCTGCCCACCATCGTGGTGCTGTTTTTCCTGCTCTCCATTTTGGAGGACAGCGGCTATATGGCCCGGGTGGCGTTTGTGATGGATAAGCTGCTGCGGAAAATCGGCCTCTCCGGCCGGTCGTTTGTGCCCATGCTCATCGGCTTTGGCTGTTCGGTGCCGGCCATCATGGCCACCCGCACCCTCTCCTCCGAGCGGGACCGGCGGATGACCATCCTGCTGACCCCCTTCATGTCCTGCTCCGCCAAGCTGCCCATCTACGGCATGTTCACCATGGCCTTCTTCCCCCGGTACCGGGCGCTGGTGATGATCCTATTGTATGTGGGGGGCATGGCGGTGGGGGTGCTCAGCGGCCTGATCCTCAGCCGCACCGCCTTCCAGGGCAACCCGGTGCCGTTTGTGATGGAGCTGCCCAACTACCGGATGCCCAGCCCCAAGAGCGTGGGGCTGCTGCTGTGGGATAAGGCCAAGGATTTCCTCACCCGGGCGTTCACCGTCATCTTCCTGGCCACCATCGTCATCTGGTTTTTGCAGACGTTTGACACCCGCTTCAACGTGGTGTCCGCCGGCGGCCAGGCCAGTATGCTGGCCGGCATCGGCCAGGTGATCGCGCCGCTGTTCGCCCCGCTGGGCTTCAGCGACTGGCGGGCCACCACCGCGCTGATCACCGGCTTTTCCGCCAAGGAGACGGTGGTGAGCACCCTGGCGGTGCTCACCGGGGCCAACACCGCCCAGCTGCCCGCCGCCCTGGCGGAGATGTTCACCCCGGCGGCCGCCTGCGCCTTTTTGGCGTTCACCCTGCTGTATACCCCCTGTGTGGCGGCTATCGCCGCCGTGCGCCGGGAGCTGAGCGGCCGCCACGCGGCCATTGTGGTCTGCTACCAGACGCTGGTGGCCTGGCTGGTGGGCTTTGTGGTCTACCAGCTGTGCGGCCTGTTCCTGTGAGGCGTCGCCATGGGAGGCCTGGACTATCTGGTGCTGGGGCTGCTGGCGGTGGGGGTGTTCTTCGCCCTGCGGGCGGTGCGCCGGGGGGCGGGGGGCTGCTCCGGCGGCTGCGCAGGCTGCGCCCGCGCCCAGGGCTGCCGCCGGCGCCGGGAGGACTGAACCCATAGAAAAAACCGGTTGTCCGCTGGACAACCGGTTTTTTGCGCTATTTGCGGGTTTGGGGTTACTGCTTCTCCTCCACCTGCTCCAGCCGGTCGGCGGCCTGGTCGACCCAGTCCCCCTCGTACAGCTCGATGACCCCCTGGTCGCAGGCCTTGGCCAGCGCCGGGTCGATGGGGAGCTTGGCCAGCACCGGCAGGCCGTAGCGGGCGGCGATCTCGTCCACATGGCTATCGCCAAAGACGGGGATCTTCTTGCCGCAGTCGGGGCAGACCACATAGCTCATGTTCTCCACCAGCCCCAGGATGGGGATGTTCATCAGCTGGGCCATGCGCACCGCCTTTTCCACCACCATCTCCACCAGCTCCTGGGGGGAGGCCACCACGATGATCCCATCCAAGGGGATCGACTGGAAGACGGTGAGGGGCACGTCGCCGGTTCCGGGAGGCATGTCCACAAACAAAAAGTCCACGTCGTCCCAGATCACGTCGGTCCAGAACTGCTTGACCACCCCGGCGATGATCGGCCCGCGCCAGACCACCGGGTCGCTCTCGTTTTCCAGCAGCAGGTTGATGGACATGATCTCCACGCCGGTCTTGCTCTTCACCGGCAGCAGGGCGGAGCCGGTGCCCACCGCCTTCTGGTGGATGCCGAACGCCTTGGGGATGGACGGGCCGGTGACATCCGCGTCCATGATGCCGGTCTTGTAGCCCCGGCGGTTGAGCTGGACGGCCAGCAGGGAGGTGACCAGGCTCTTGCCCACGCCGCCCTTGCCGCTGACCACGCCGATCACCCGGTGGATGTGGCTCAACTCATTGGGCTTCTCCAAAAAATCCTGGGGGGACTGACGGCTGGGGCAATCTTCGCCGCAAGAGCCGCAGTCATGGTTGCATTCGCTCATGTTCGCATCTCCTATCGTTTGATGGGGTCTATTGACCTTTTTAGTATAGTATCCAAAACCCCGTTTGTCAATCGCGCCGGTCAAAATCCTCCGCCCCGGGCGTTGCAATGGGGGATTTTTGTGGTATACTAAAAGAACAAATGTTTTCTTTTGGGAGGTGGCCGGATGGACCGGGTGATCCTGCACTGTGACTGCAACGCCTTTTATGCCTCGGTGGAGTGCCTTTTGCGCCCGGAGCTGCGGGAGGTGCCCATGGCGGTCTGCGGCGACCCGGAGAGCCGCCACGGGGTGATCCTGGCCAAAAACGAGCTGGCCAAAAAATTTGGCGTCCAGACGGCGGAGACCATCTGGCAGGCCCGGCGCAAATGCCCCAACCTGGTGCTGGCCCCCGCCCACCGCCGGGAGTATGTGAAATACTCCCGGCTGGTAAACGCCATCTACGGCCAGTACACCGACCTGGTGGAGCCGTTCGGCATCGACGAGAGCTGGCTGGATGTCACCGGCAGCCGGCAGCTGTTTGGCACCGGGCGGCAGATCGCCGACCAGCTGCGGGCCCGCATCCGCCAGGAGCTGGGGCTGACCATCTCGGTGGGGGTCAGCTTCAACAAGGTGTTTGCCAAGCTGGGCAGCGACTACCGCAAGCCGGACGCCACCACCGAGATCACCCGGGAGAACTTCCGCCAGATCGTCTGGCCGCTGCCCGCCGGGGCGCTCCTCTATGTGGGCCAGAGCGCCCAGGCCGCCCTGGCCCAGCTGGGGGTCACCACCATCGGCCAGCTGGCGGCCGCCGACCGGGGCCTTTTGGAGCAGCGGCTGGGGAAGATGGGGGGCACCCTCCACGACTACGCCAACGGCCTGGATGAGGCCCCGGTGCGCCGGGCGGACGACCGCCCGGAGGTGAAGAGCGTGGGCAACAACATGACCTTCAAGCGCAACCTCACCGGCCTGGAGGACATCCGCCTGGGGGTGGCCGCCCTGTGCGATTCGGTGGCCGCCCGGCTGCGGGCCCAGGGGCTGAGCTGCCGCACGGTGCAGGTGGTCATCAAGGACCCGGAGTTCCGGGTGATCTCCCGCCAGAAGCCCCTGGAGCACCCCACCCACCTGGCCTCGGAGCTGCGCCAGGCGGCCCTGGAGGTGATCCGCCACAACTGGGACCTGCGCCGCCCCATCCGGATGCTGTCGGTCACCGGCCTCAACCTGACCCATGGGGAGGAGGGGGAGCAGCTCTCCCTCTTTGGCGGGGCGGCCCCCGCCGCCCGGGAGAAGCGGGAACGGCTGGAGGCGGCCATGGACCAGATCCGCCGGCGGTATGGCAAAGGCTCCCTGCGCCCGGCGGGGGTGATCGGCAACGACCTGGGGCTGGAGGAGCCGCTGATCCGCCGGGAGGGGGAGCCGGAGGAGCCCTAGCACCGGCCGCCCAACCGCATAAAACATAAAAAAGGGGGGCGCCCGTGGCCACGGGCGCCCCCCTTTTATCAAAACCCCGCGCTGGGCGGGGGGATTTTTAGTCGCTGCGCACCGGGCCGGTATTCCGGCCACCCGGCGCCACAGCATTTGTGAAAAAGGAGAAGAAAAAAGAGGAGAAGAAAAAGAAAAAGGAGAGATGTTCCCTTGAGGGAACGGTTTTAGTATAGGGGAAGAATGTGAAGTGGGTTTGAAGAAACTTTAACTTTTATCTGAGGAAACTCTAACCAATTTGTTTCCAACCCATTTTACAAAGGGAGTTTACAAAGTTGACAGAGAAAAAACGGATTTTACATGTATTTTACATGGCCGCGCTTGTGACTTTACAATCTGCCGCTATAATGCCTCATGTACCAAGGCAAAGGGAAACGACAACAAAACCCGAAAACCATCCCCCTTGGGGATCAAAAAGGAGTCTTAACAGATGAAAAAGTTGCTTTCTACTGGGATCATCCTGATGGCGGCGGCGCTGGCCCTCACCGGCTGCGGCGGTTCCACCTCCTCCGAGGCGGAGGCGCCCGCCTCCTCCGCTGCCCCCGCTTCCTCCGCTGCGGAGCCCGCCGCTGAGGAGTCCTCCGAGGCCGAGTCCGAGGCCGAGGCCGCTGGGAGCGATTTCGACGCCACCTACCCCATCACCGTCATCACCCGTGAGTCCGGCTCCGGCACCCGGGGCGCCTTCATCGAGCTGTTCGGCATCGAGGTGAAGGACGACGCGGGCAACAAGGTGGACCAGACCACCATGGAGGCGGTGAACGCCAACTCCACCAACGTGGTCATGACCCAGGTGGCCGGCGATGAGTACGCCATCGGCTACATCTCCCTGGGCTCGGTGAACGACACGGTGAAGCCTGTGAAGATCGAAGGGGTGGAGGCCACCGCCGAGAACGTCTCCAACGGCACCTACCAGGCCTCCCGTCCGTTCAACATCGCCACCAAGGGGGAGCCCACCGGGGTTGCTCAGGACTTCATCAACTACATCATGAGCGCCGAGGGCCAGCAGGTGGTGGAGGACAACGGCTATGTGAAGGCCGCCCCCGAGGCCGCTGCCTTCGAGAGCACCAACCCCACCGGCAGCATTGTGGTGGCCGGCTCCTCCTCGGTCAGCCCGGTGATGGAGAAGCTGATTGAGGCCTACACCGCCCTGAACACCGGCGCCACCATCGAGCTGCAGACCAGCGACTCCACCGCCGGCATGACCGCCGCCATCGACGGCACCTGCGACATCGGCATGGCCTCCCGCGCCCTGAAGGAGGAGGAAGCTGCCCAGCTCACCGGCCTGACCATTGCCAACGACGGCATCGCCGTGGTGGTGGCCCCCGCCAACCCGGCGGAGGACCTGACCAGCGAGCAGGTCCGCCAGATCTTCACCGGCGAAGTGACCACCTGGGAGGAAGTGCTTGGCTAAGAGAGCGCATCCACCGGCCCCCGCTCCACAGCTGTGGGACGGGGGCCGTTCTCTTGGGATGGCTCCTGCGTGTTTTGAGCGAGTCGTGAGCAAGGAGTGATTTTATGAAACAAGCCGTCCGCGAGAAGCTGATGGAGGTGGTGTTCCTCCTCTGCGCGCTGGCGTCGGTGTTGGCGGTCTTTCTGATCTGCGTCTTCCTGTTCGTCAACGGCCTGCCCGCCATGGCCGAGATCGGCCTGGGCGACTTTTTGCTGGGCAAAAACTGGCGCCCCACCGAGGTGCCCCCCTCCTATGGCATCTTCCCCATGATTGTGGGCAGCCTCTATGTCACCGCCGGTTCGATCATCGTGGGGGTGCCCATCGGCATTTTGGCGGCGGTGTTCCTGGCCAAATTCTGCCCCAAGGGGATCTACCGCCTGCTCAAGCCGGCGGTGGAGCTGATGGCGGGCATCCCATCCATCGTCTACGGCTTTTTCGGCATGATGGTGCTGGTCCCCTTCATCCGGGAGCACTTCCGCCGGTTCGGCGTCCGGGACGGCAACACCATACTCACCGCCAGCATCCTGCTGGGGATCATGATCCTGCCCACCATCATCGGCGTGTCCGAATCGGCCATCCGGGCGGTGCCGGACAGCTACTATGAGGGGGCCCTGGCCCTGGGGGCCACCCACGAGCGGGCGGTGTTCTTCGCGGTGCTGCCCGCCGCCAAGAGCGGCATTCTGGCGGGGGTCATCCTGGGCATCGGCCGGGCCATCGGCGAGACGATGGCGGTGGTGATGATCGCCGGCAACCAGCCCCGGGTGCCCTCCAGCATCTTCCAAGGGGTGCGCACCATGACCGCCAACATCGTCATGGAGATGGGCTACGCCGCCGGCCTGCACCGGGAGGCGCTGATCGCCACCGGCGTGGTGCTGTTCGTCTTTATCCTGCTGATCAACTTCTGCTTCTCGGCGCTGAAAAGGAGGATGGACAAATGAGACGTCACCCCAAAGGTGTCAACCGCCAGACCCTGCCCCAGCGGGTGCGGGCCTACCTGCGCCAGCCCCTCTCCCTGCTGCTGCTGTTGCTGGTGGCCGCCGCCGCGGTGGTCACGGTGGGGGCCCTGTTCTTCATCCTGATCCACATCCTGGTGAAGGGCATCCCCTACCTGACCCCGGAGCTGTTCGCGTTGGAGTACAATTCGGAGAACGTCTCCATGTTCCCGGCCATCATCACCACCCTGGAGATGACCGCCCTGTCCCTGCTGATTGCGGCGCCGCTGGGCATCTTCTCCGCCGTCTACCTGGTGGAGTACGCCCGCCGGGGCAACAAGCTGGTGAACGTGATCCGCATGACCGCGGAGACCCTCTCGGGCATCCCCTCCATCGTCTACGGCCTGTTTGGCATGCTGTTCTTCGTCACCGCCCTGCGGTGGAGCTTTTCGCTGCTGGCGGGCGCCTGCACCCTGGCGATCATGATCCTGCCGCTGATCATGCGCACCACCGAGGAGGCGCTGCGGTCGGTGCCGGACATGTACCGGGAGGCCAGCTTCGGGCTGGGGGCCGGCCGGCTGCGCACCGTGTTCCGCATCGTGCTGCCGGCGGCGGTGCCGGGCATTCTGGCGGGCATCATCCTGGCCATCGGGCGGATCGTGGGGGAGACGGCGGCCCTCATCTATACCGCCGGCACGGTGGCCAAGATCCCGGATGGGCTGTTCTCCTCCGGGCGGACGCTGGCGCTGCACATGTATGTGCTCTCCACCGAGGGGCTGCACACCAACCAGGCCTACGCCACCGCGGTGGTGCTGCTGGTGACGGTGCTCTTAATCAACGCCCTGTCGGCGGTGATCGCCCGGCGGCTGACCAAGGCGTAGGGCACGCCGTGAACGAACGCTGTTTAGGCTGTGAGAAGTGGATGGTGATAGAATGGCAACGAAATTTGAAGTGAAGGACCTGGACCTCTATTACGGGGAGTTCCACGCCTTAAAAAATATCAATCTGGCCCTGCCGGAGAAAGCGATCACCGCGTTTATCGGCCCCTCCGGCTGCGGGAAAAGCACCCTGCTCAAGACCCTCAACCGGATGAACGACCTGGTGGAGGGCTGCCGGGTGGAGGGGTCGGTCAAGCTGGATGGGGAGGACATCTACGGCGGCATGGATGTGAACCTGCTGCGCCGCCGGGTGGGCATGGTGTTCCAAAAGCCCAACCCCTTCCCCATGAGCGTCTACGACAACATCGCCTACGGCCCCCGCACCCACGGCATCCGCTCCAAAAGCAAGCTGGATGACATTGTGGAAAAATCCCTGCGGGACGCGGCCATCTGGGACGAGGTGCAGGACCGGCTGAAGAAGAGCGCCCTGGGCCTCTCCGGCGGCCAGCAGCAGCGGCTGTGCATCGCCCGGGCGCTGGCGGTGCAGCCGGAGGTGCTGCTGATGGATGAGCCCACCAGCGCCCTGGACCCCATTTCGACTTCCAAAATCGAGGACCTTGTGCTAGAATTGAAGCAGGACTATACGATCATCATTGTGACCCACAACATGCAGCAGGCCACCCGGATCTCCGACCGCACCGCCTTCTTCCTGTTGGGAGAGGTGGTGGAGTACGGCGACACCGAGCAGATCTTCTCCCGCCCGCAGGAGAAGCGCACCGAGGACTACATTACCGGCCGGTTTGGCTGATGGTTTGGAGGAAGCTATGAGAGCGCGTTTTGACAAGGAGCTGGAACTGCTCAACAACGAACTGATGGAGATGGGTGGACTCATCGAGCGGGCCATCCGGGACGCGGTGAACGCCCTGCTGCAGCGGGACGCGGCCCTGGCCCAGCAGGTGATCACCTGCGGCCCCGAGGTGGACGAGAAGGAGAAGCAGATCGAGCGCCGGTGCCTGCGGCTGCTGCTCCAGCAGCAGCCGGTGGCCGCCGACCTGCGGCTGGTCTCCACCGCCCTAAAGATGATCACCGACATGGAGCGCATCGGCGACCAGGCGGAGGACATCGGCGAGATCGTCATCCGCCTGTCCAACGAGCCGGTGAACCTGTCCATGGACCACATCTCCCAGATGGCCTGGGCCACCATCAAGATGGTCACCGGCGCTATCGACGCCTTTGTGGCCCGCAACCTGGACCGGGCCCGGGCGGTGATCGCCTGCGACGACATTGTGGACGACCTGTTTGTCCAGGTGCGCAACGACCTGGTGGCCATGATCCGGGACAACACCGCCAACGGCGAGCAGGCCATCGACCTGATTATGGTGGCCAAATATTTCGAGCGGATCGGCGACCACGCCACCAACATTGCCGAGTGGGTGGTGTTCGCCATCACCGGGGAACACAACAATCAGCAGGTGCTGTAAACAAGAGGAAGGGAGCTGGATGGTTTCATGGAGGCGGCGATTTGGCTGGTGGAGGACGACGAGAGTATCCGGGAGCTGGTGCTCTACGCCCTGGGGCAGAGCGGGTTTGCCACCCGGGGCTTTGCGGATGGGGCGTCCTTCTGGGAGGCCTTGCAGGCCGAGACGCCGTCCCTGGCGCTTTTGGATATCATGCTGCCCGGGGAGGACGGGCTGGAGCTGCTGCGCCGCCTGCGGGAGGACAGCCGTCTGGCCGCCCTGCCGGTGATTATGCTCACCGCCCGGGCGGCGGAGTACGACAAGGTCAAGGGCCTGGACCTGGGGGCGGACGACTACATCACCAAGCCGTTTGGGGTGATGGAGCTGATCTCCCGAGTGCGGGCGGTGCTGCGGCGCACCTCCTCCGAGCCGGCCCACTCCAGCCTGCGGTGCAAAGGGGTGGAGCTGGACGAGGAGCGGCGCACGGTGACCGCCAACGGCAGGCCGGTGGCCCTCACCTTCAAGGAGTTCGAGCTGCTGGCCCTATTGATGCACAACGAGGGCCTGGTCCTCACCCGGGAGCGGATTATGGAGCGGGTGTGGGGGTTCGACTACGAGGGGGAGAGCCGCACGGTGGATATGCACATCAAGACCCTGCGCCAAAAGCTGGGGGAGTGCGGGGAGCTGATCCGCACCGTGCGGGGCGTGGGCTACAAGCTTTCGGCCGAGGGGGCCCCGGCCAAATGAGGCCGCGGCCCCGGGAGTAAACATTGGGAGGGTAACTGGTGAAAAAGCGGATGTATTGGAGCCTCTGCCTGGCTTCGGTGCTGGCAGTGGCGGTGACGGCGGCGCTGACCCTCTGGTCGGTATATGGGGTGCTGCTGCGCCAGGCCCAGGACGACCTGGCCCAGGAGCACAAGCTGCTGGTCCAATCGATGACCTATGCGGGCCCCGAAAAGGCCCTGGACTACCTAAACAGCCTGGACGTGGCCCGGGATTCCTTCCGGATCACGGTGGTGGACCGCCAGGGGACGGTGCTGTTTGATTCGGATAACAACGCCGGGGAGATGGAAAACCACCTCTCCCGGCCGGAGATCCAGGCGGCCCTGGCGGGGCAGACGGGGCTGGATGTGCGCCAGTCGGCCACCATGGACCAGGACACCGTCTACTATGCCGCCCAGCTGGACAGCGATACGGTGCTGCGGGTGAGCCTGCAGACCCGCAGCGTGGAGGCGGTGTTCCTGTCGGTGGTGCCGCTGATGCTGGCGGTGCTGGTGGTCATGGTGGTGATGAGCGTCTGGCTCTCCTCCCGGCTCACCCGGCGGCTGCTCCAGCCGATCCAGCGCCTTTCGGAGAACCTGGACGCCCCCGACAGCCTGGAGGGCTACCAGGAGCTGGAGCCGTTCTTTGCCCGCATCCGGGAGCAGAACCACCTGATCCGGGAGCAGATGGACCACCTGCGGGCCGAGCGGGACACCATCAGCACCATCACCTCCAACATGCGGGAGGGGCTTCTGCTGCTCAACCAGGACCGGCAGGTGCTCTCCTACAACCGGGGGGCCCTGGAGCTGCTGCAGGCCCCCCAGGGGGAGTATGAGGGCAAAAGCGTGCTCACCATCTCCCGGGTCCCCGAGCTGGGCAGCTGTGTGGAGCAGGCGCTGGCCGGGCGGAATGCCGACTTGGTGGTGCCCCAGGGGGACCGGTACTGCCACATCTTTGCCAACCCGGTGACCGGCAACGGGGGCGGGGTGTGCGGGGTGATCCTGCTGCTATTGGATGTGACCGAGCAGCAGCGGGCGGAGCGGATCCGCCGGGAGTTCACCGCCAACGTCTCCCACGAGCTCAAGACCCCCCTCACCTCCATCTCCGGCTTTGCCGAGCTGATGGAGAGCGGCATGACCAACCGCCCGGAGGAGGTGCGCCACTTTGCCGGGCGCATCCGCCAGGAGGCCGGGCGGCTGATCACCCTCACCGACGACATCATCCGCCTGTCCCGCATCGAGGACGGCACCGCCCTGGACCGGGAGCCGGTGGAGCTGCTGCGGCTGGGGCAGGAGACCGCCGAGTCGCTGCAATTTCTGGCGGAACAAAAGCAGGTCTCCCTCTCGGCCGCCGGCCAGCCGGTGACCGTGCAGGCCGACCGGCGGATGCTGGAGGAGCTGTGCTACAACCTTTTGGAGAACGCGGTGAAGTACAACCACCCCGGCGGCTGGGCCAGGCTGGAGGTGCGCCCGGAGGGGGATTCGGCGGTGCTCACCGTCTCGGACAACGGCATCGGCATCCCCCAGGAGCACCAGCAGCGGATCTTTGAGCGGTTCTACCGGGTGGATAAATCCCGCTCCAAGCAGACGGGGGGCACCGGGCTGGGGCTGTCCATCGTCAAGCACATTGTGGAGCGCCACGGCGGCGTCATCAGCCTGCAGTCGGAGCCGGAGAAGGGCACCACCATCACCGTCCGCCTGCCGCTGCAGCCGGTCTGACCGGCCGCAGCGCCAAAAGAGGAGGGCCGGAGGGCCGGGCAGATGCCCGGCCCTCCGGCCCTCTGTGTCCCTCCCTAGAGCTCCACATAGGAGATGGGGTTGCCGTTTTGCTCCACCACCCGGCGGATGTCCGCAAACGTCATCCACAGGGTGGCGGTGTTGTCGTTGGGGTGGACCCCCAGCACCGGGAACCCCTCCAGCTGCCGGTCGAACACCACCTCCACCGTGTGTTCCCGGTCGTTGAGCACCCCCATGGGGGTCACCTCCCCCTGGTGGAGCCCCAGGTGCTGTTCCAGCCGCTGGGCGGAGGCGAACCCCAGCTTGGAGCAGCCCAGCTGCAGGCGCAGCGCCTCCAGATCCGCCCGCTTCTCCCCGGGCAGCACCACCAAAAAGTGCCGCCGGCCCTTCTGGTCCCGGAGGAAGAGGTTCTTGCAGACCTCCCCCCGCCGGTTGATGCCCAATTTTTCCATCTCCTCAATGGTGAATACCGCCGGATGCTCCTCCAGCGTGTAGGGGACGCCCATGGCGTCCAGCCGTGCCAATACCTGTTCCCGCGGCGTCATCCGCCCCACCCGCCTTTCCCTGCAAAGTGTACCACGGCGGGTGCGGCGGCGTCAAGCCGCGGGGCGGCTATTTCGCCTTGGATTTGGCGGCCAGCGCCGCCAAGAGGGAGAAGAAGAGGGCGGCGGTGATCCCGGCGGAGGCGGCGGTAAAGCCGCCGGTGAGCGCCCCCAGCAGCCCCTGCTGGGCCACCGCCCGGCGCACCCCCTGGGCCAGCAGCGACCCAAACCCCAGCAGGGGCACCGAGGCCCCTGCCCCGGCGAATTCCACCAGCTTGGGGTAGAGCCCCAGCCCGCCCAGCACCACCCCCGCCACCACATAGCTGGTGAGGATGCGGGCGGGGGTCAGGCGGGTGCGGTCGATGAGCAGCTGCCCGGCGGCGCAGAGGGCCCCGCCCACCAAAAACGCCTTCACCAGCGCGGTCAACACCTGCATGAGGCCACCTCCCCGGATTTTTTGTGGGAGAGCCACACCAGGTGGGCGATGCCCGGGATGCTCTCCCCCTGCTGCACCACCGTGGGGCTCATCAGCGCCCCGGTGGCCACAAACAGCAGGTTTTGCAGCGTCCCCTGGCGCAGCAGGGGCAGCAGGTGGCCGCAGAGCACCGCGGCGCTGCACCCGCAGCCGCTGCCCCCGGCGTGGACGTCCTGCTTCTGCCGGTCGTAGAGCATCAGCCCGCAGTCGGCGTGGCACCGGTCCAGGGGGAACCCCTCCTCCTCCAGCAGCTGGCGCAGCAGCCGGGACCCCACCAGCCCCAGATCCCCGGTGACCACCAGGTCAAACTGCTGGGGGCGCAGGCCGGTGTCGGCAAAAAACCGGGCCAGGGTGTCCGCGGCGGCGGGGGCCATGGCCGCCCCCATATTGGCCGCATCGGTGATCCCCAGGTCCCGGATGGCCCCCACCACCGCCCCCCGGATAAACGGCGGGCGCTCCCCCCGGTCCAGCAGGGCGGCCCCGGCGGCGGTGGCGGTCCACTGGGCGGTGGGGGGCCGCTGGCCGCCGTACTCCAGCGGGTAGCGGAACTGCCGCTCGGCGGTGCAGAAGTGGGAGGAGGTGCAGGCCACCGCCCGCTCCATCGCCCCCGCCTCCAAAAATACCGCCGCGGCCACCAGCGCCTCCGCCATGGTGGAGCAGGCCCCAAACAGCCCCACATAGGGGACCCCCAGCCCCCGCAGTCCATAGGTGGAGCCCACGCACTGGTTGAGCAGGTCCCCGGCGAACGCCCCCTGGACCTGGCTGGGGGGGAGCTGGGCCTTTTCCAATACCCGGCGGACCACTCGCTCCTGCATCTGGCTCTCCGCCCGCTCCCAGCTGTCCTGGCCAAAGTAGGCGTCCCGCTCGATCAGGTCGAAACACTGCCCCAGCGGCCCCTGGGCCTCCATATCCGAGCCGATGGCGGCAAATGCCCGCAGGCTGGGCGGGGTTTCAAATAGGATGGTGTGACGGCCCTTGCGCAGCGCCATGGCGGTTCCCCCCTTTCAAAATAGCCCCCACAGCCAGACCAGCACCCCATAGGCCACGCTGGCGGCGGTGCCATAGACCAGCACCGGCCCGGCGATCAAAAACATCTTGGCTGCCAGCCCCAGCACCAGCCCCTCGCTCTTAAACTCGATGGAGGGGGAGGCCACCGCGTTGGCGAAGCCGGTGATGGGCACCAGCGTCCCCGCCCCGGCCACCTTGGCCAGCTTGTCATACACCCCCAGCCCGGTGAGCGCCACCGCCAGGGCCACCAGCGTCACCGAGACCAGGGTGGGGGCGTTCTGTTCCGTGGCCCCCAGGGCCCGGTAGCAGAGCCGCAGCCCCTCCCCCAGCATACAGATCCCCCCGCCCACCAAAAAGGCCATGGCCAGGTTTTTGCCGGTGGGGGAGGGGGGCGAGGCCTGGCGGGCCAGCTCGCCGTATTCCTCGGGCGTCATCTTCATGGGATCCCTCTTTTCCAAGCGTTTTGCCCTTA
Source organism: Candidatus Anaerotruncus excrementipullorum (assembly GCA_019114825.1). Lineage (GTDB taxonomy): Bacteria > Bacillota > Clostridia > Oscillospirales > Ruminococcaceae > Anaerotruncus > Anaerotruncus excrementipullorum. The sequence goes on along the minus strand of DXES01000023.1, from coordinate 6,609 downwards.
GTTTGGGCGCAAAACGGGGGAATATGCGGCCAAAAAATGGAAAAAACACCCCCAAAGCCTATTGCGGGCGGGGGCAAAGTCTGTTATACTAAGCGGTAGAATTTTTGCCGCCCGGCAAACTGCGCCGGGCGAGCCTGTCTTTTTTAGGCCAAAGGGGGCTTTCTTATGCCAGCGAGAGTGGTTGTGGGCGTCCAGTGGGGCGACGAGGGGAAGGGGAAGATCATCGACATCCTGGCCTCCCGGGCGGACGTGGTGGTCCGCTCCCAGGGGGGCAACAACGCCGGGCACACGGTGGAAAACGGCGGCCAGGTGTATAAATTGCAGCTGATCCCCTCGGGGATCCTCTACCCCGAGACCCTCTGCCTGTTGGGCAGCGGGGTGGTCATCAACCCCAAGGGGATTTTGGGGGAGATCGACGCCCTGGAGGCCCGGGGGATCTCCTGCCAGCTGCTGCGCATCGACCCCAGGGCCCATGTGATCATGCCCTGGCACCTGCTGCTGGACGGGCTCTCGGAGCAGATGCGGGGCAAGGCGGAGATCGGCACCACCAAAAAGGGGATCGGCCCCTGCTATATGGACAAGGCCGAGCGCTCCGGCCTGCGGATCTACGACCTGGTACACCCGGAGCTGTTCGCCCAGAAGGCCCGGGCGGCCGGGGAGATGAAAAACCGGCTGCTCACCGAGTTTTACCACGCCAAGCCGGTGGACCTGGACGCCATGATCGACGAATACACCGCCTACGGCCGGCGGCTGGCCCCCTATGTGGCGGATGTGTCGGTGCTGGCCTACAACGCCCTGAAGGAGGGCAAAGAGGTGCTGTTCGAGGGGGCCCAGGGGACGCTCCTGGACATCGACTACGGCACCTACCCGTTCGTCACCAGCTCCCACCCGGTGAGCGGCGGGGTCTGCGTGGGCAGCGGCATCGGCCCCACCCTCATCGACGAGGTGATCGGCGCAGCCAAGGCGTACACCACCCGGGTGGGGGCCGGCCCGTTCCCCACCGAGCTTCTGGACGAGGTGGGGGATGAGATCCGCAACCGGGGCCACGAGTTTGGCACCGTCACCGGCCGGCCCCGGCGGTGCGGCTGGTTCGATGCGGTGATCCTGCGCCATTCGGTGCGGGTCAACGGCCTTACCGCCCTGGCCATCAACAAGATCGACACCCTCAGCGGCATGGGCCCCCTGAAGGTCTGCGTGGCCTACAAAAAGGCGGACGGCTCGGTGGTGGAGGACTTCCCCGCCACCATCGAGGAGCTGGCCCAGTGCCAGCCGGTGTACGAGGAGCTGCCGGGCTTTGCGGGGGATCTGTCCGGCTGCCGCAGCTTTGAAGAGCTGCCGGAGGCCTGCAAAAACTATATCCGGGAGCTGGAGCGGATCTGCCAGTGCCCCATCCGGATGGTGGGGGTGGGCCCCTCCCGGGAACAGAATCTGGAGCGGTAACGGCTGCCTGCCGGGCGGCGTCCCCAGGGAGGGGGACGCCGCCCTTTTCCGGTTTTGGGCGGTTGCGTTTCCGGGGCCGAGGGGCTATAATAGAACCATGAAATTTTCCGGGAGGAAGGGTGACGCGCCGATGGATCTATTTGCCGCTGAACTGCTGCCCCCCTTCCAGCCGCCCTCTAACCCGGAGGTGCAGCTGGCGGTATTTGCCGAGGAGGGGGTACACGAGCAGCTGGGGGAGACGGGGGAATACCTCTCCCGCTGCGCCCACTACGCCATCCGCCACAAGCTCTATCTGGTCACCGGGCTGTTCTGCTATGACGGCGCCCTCTGCCTGTGCCTGCTGGGGCCGGATGGGATGCCGGTCCTGCGCCAGGGGGCCCTCTGCCTGCCGCCCCGGTGGGCGGGGCTGCGCCCGGCCGACCGGCTGGAGGTGGCCCCCACCCGGCTGGGCAGCCTCTGCCTCTGCCCCGGGGAGGATATCCTCCACCCCCAGGTGGCCCGGACGGCGGCGCTGAAGGGGGCCGACCTGCTTTTGGCGGTGCAGCGGCTGGACCCGGCCGCCGAGACCCCCTGCCTGCGGCTGTTTTCCGCCTGGGACGCCGCCCAGACCAACAACCTCTATGTGGTCCACTATGCTGCCGGGAAGGCCTCGGTCTGCTGCCCGGCGGGGGTGACCCGGGCGGGGGACGGTTGGCTGGTGCGGCCCACCGGGGAGCTGCCGGTGCGGTTTGGCCTCAATATGGCCCGGCTGGATGAGGTGCGCGGGCGGCTGCAGCTGCTGGAGGGGCTCAACCCCCATCTGGCCCAGCGGTATGCCGGGGAACTGGGGAGGTGTGGGGAATGAACGGCGGGCTGCTCTCGCTCATCTCGTTTTATATGTCCTTCAAGGTGACCCCCAACCGGATCCTCTCCTGCCTGGAGGGGACCAGCGCCGCCAGCCGCCGGAACCTAGAGTTTGTGACGCCGGAGGCGGTGCGGGTGGCGGCGGTCCAGCTGGAAAAGCTGGAGTACCAGACCATCCAGGAGTATGCCCTGGGGATGCTCTCCCACGCCCGGGCGGCGGTGGAGCAGGGGGCCCAGCTGGTGGTCTACCCCGAATACACCGGCCTGCTGCCCCTGACCCTGGCCCCCGGCTGGCGGCGGCTCTGCCGGTGGCTTTTGGAGGAGGGCCAGGCCCCCACCCTGGAGGCCAAGGTGGACCCCGGCCGGCTGGAACAGGCGGCCAAGGCCCTCCACAACTTTTTGGAGGAGGCCTACCTGGACACCTTCAGCACCATCGCCCGGCTGCAGCATGTGTGCATTGTGGCCGGGACGGGGCTCTTCTGGGAGGAGGGGAAGCTGCGCCACCGGGCGGCGGTGTTCGGCCCGGCGGGGGAGCTCTTGGGCGTCCAGGACCGGGTGAACCCGGTGGGGGCCGAACGCTGGGCGGGGGTGGCCCCCAGCTGGGAGGTGGAGCCGGTCAACACCCCCCTGGGCCCGGTGGGGGTGGTGTTCGGCCCCGATGCCTATGCCTTTGAGTGCTTCCAGATCCTGCGGGCAAAGCAGGTGAAGCTTGTGGCGGCCCCCTGTGTCCGGGGCGGGGTGCTGGCCGACCTGCTGCGCAGCCGTGCCAACGGCATGGGCCTCTACCTGGCCCACGCCTGCTACTCCGCCCCCGGTCTGGACGGCCGGGCGGGGATCTACGCCCCCCTGGGGGCCACCCCCCACCTGGATGGGGTGCTGGCCCTGGCCAAGGATGGGGCGGCCCAGGCGGTCTGCCAGCGGCTGAACCTGGAGAAGGAGGACTACCTGCCCCCGGAGAGCGTCCCCGGCGCCGGCTTTGTGGCGGGGGACTACCTGCCCAGCTACCGCTATGGGGGCGGCGCCCTCCAGGCCGCCCAGCCGGCGGGGGATGCCCCCGCCTAAACCCAAACGGAAACGCAGCGGGGCCCGCCCCAGGCATCCATGCCTGGGGCGGGCCCCCTTTTTTGCCCCTATGGCCAGAGCAGGGAGAGGAACCGGCTGGGCTGGGCGGGGTAGCGGTTGGGCTGCTGGTGGGCCCAGGAGAGGAACAGCTGCCTTTTGGCCCGGGTGAGGGAGACATAGAACACCCGCTTTTCCTCCTCCAGATCCCCCGCCTGGACCGCCTGGTAGGTGGGGAACACCCCCTCCTGCAGCACCGGCAGGTAGACATAGTCGAACTCGCACCCCTTGGCCTGGTGGGCGGTGATCACCGCCACCTTGTTGCCCGCCTGAGCCAGCTGGTCGAACTCCCCGGCGGTGAGGGCGCACAGCTCCAGCAGCCGGGCCAGCTGCTGCCGGGGCGGCAGCCCGGGGTCCACCAGCTCCCGGGCCAGGTCGGTGAAGAGCAGCAGGTTGGCCTGCTGCTCCCCGGTTTCGCACCGGCCGGGCAGCCCGAAGGCCTGGCAGAGGTATTGGGCCGCCTCCCAGGCGGCCTGCCCGGCGCAGGCCGCCCGCAGCCCCTCCCACTGGCGGCAGAAGGGCAGAAACCGGGGCATGAACTTTTTGTAGCAGTCCAGCCGCTGGGCCGCCCGGGGCCGCAGGTATCCCTCGCAGAGCTTCCAGAGCACCTGGGCGGTGGCCAGGATGTCGTCCATGGCGTTGTGGGAGGGGGCGTGCTGGGCCTCCAGCGCCTGGGCCACGGTGGCCAGCTTGTGGTCGGGCAGCTTGGGCAAAAACCGCCGGGAGAGGTCCAGCGTGTCATACCAGAGGGGGGAGAACCGCCCCCCATACCCCAGGCGGCGCAGGTTCTCCCCGGTGATCTCCACATCGAACCCCACATTGTGCCCCACCAGCACCGCCTCCCCGGCAAACTCCAAAAACCCCTCCAGGGCGGGCAGGGGGGCCTGCCCCCGCTGGGCCAGGAAGGCATCCGAGAAGCCGTGGACCTGCTGGGAGTCCCCCACCGGGCGGCTGGGGCGCAAAAACGCCTCGAACCGCCCGGTCACCTGCCCATCCGGCCCCAGCCGCACCGCCGCCAGCTGGACGATCTCGTCGGCATAGACGTCGGTGCCGGTGGTCTCCACGTCAAAGACCACCACCTCCCCCGCATCCAGCGCCTGTAGGAGGGGGGCAAAGTAGTCCCCCGCCCGGTAGAGCCGGGGGTCCAAAAAGTCGCAGAGGGCGGCCCCGCCCCCCGCCCGCCAGCAGGAGAGCACCCCATTGACGGCGGCGGGGCCGATCCCCGCCGCCAGCCGGGTGAGCACCCGCCGGCAGCTCTCCTGGTCCCGGGGGTTATAGAGGAGGCCCAGGCAGGCCACCAGGTCCCGCACCTCCGCCCGGCGGAACAGCCGTGCCTGGTCGGCCAGCATGAACCGCACCGGCCCCTCCCCCTCCAGCCGCAGCTGCTTGAGCAGCTCGCACAGCTGGGCGCAGGCCCGGTTGGTGCGGGTGATCACCGCCACCCGGCTGTAGTCCTGGGTGGGCAGCTGGGAGATCGACCGGGCCAGCCACCGGGCCTCCTCCTCTGCCGTCTCGAACTCCCGCAGCTGCACCCGCTGGCCCAGGGGGGCCTGGGGGGCCTGCCCCTGGCCGAACGCCCGGCAGAGGAACCGCTGGGCCAGGGCCAACAGCTGGGGGTCGCTGCGGTAGTTGTGGTCCAGCCGCACCTCCACCGGGGCGAACTCCTCCCGGTAGCGGGCCAGCAGCGCCGCCGGGTCGGATCCCCGCCACTGGTAGATGGTCTGGTTGAAGTCCCCGCAGAAGAGCACCCGCGCCCCCTGGCAGAGCCGGGAGACCAGCCGGTACTCCCCCAGGCTCACGTCCTGTACCTCGTCCACCTGGACAAACCGCCACCGCCCCCGCCACAGATGGGCGAAGACGGGGTCCTCCATCAGCAGCGCCGCCCGCAGCAGCAGGTCGGAGAAGTCCAGCTGGTTGGCCTGGGTGAGCTTCAGGTTGTAGAGCTGGAGGATCGAGCCGCCGTATTTCTGCAAAAAGGCGAAAAATTTGGGGTCAAACCGGCGCTGGGGGGTGGTGCAGATCCGTTCCAGCGCCTTTTGCCGGGTGGAAAAGGCCAGGGAGGCCCCCCGAAACGGGTCGCTGGAGCCCGCCAGCAGCAGGCAGTCCTTGCAGAGCTCCAAAAACTGCTGGAGGATCCGGGCGGGCCGCTCCTCAATCTCCCGGCCGGTGGACTGGAACACCACCTCCCGGACCGCCTCCAGGCAGCCGGCCTCGTCGCAGACGGTGAAGTCGGGGCCGATGTCGGTGAGGGCGGCGGGGGCCTGGCGCAGCAGCCACCCGCAGAAGCTGTGGATGGTGCGGATCTGCACCTGGGCGGCCGGCTGCCCGGCCAGGGCGGCAATCCGCTGGCGCATCTCCTTGCAGGCCCGGTTGGTGAAGGTGAGGCAGAGGACCTGCTCCGGCTGGGCGGCCCCGCCGGTGAGCAGCCCCGCCACCCGCGCGGCCAGGGTGAGGGTCTTGCCGGTGCCCGCCCCGGCCAGCACCAGCAGATTGTGTTCCCGGTCCTCCGCCGCCAGCCGCTGCTGGGGGTTGAGCTTCAGGTCCATGGGGAGCCCTCCTCGCTGTAGAGCGTCAGCCCCGCCTGGGCCAGGGCCCGGGCGGCCACCCCGTCCCCGGGGACCAGCTGGTGGGAGAAGCTGCCGTCATACACCCGCCCGATGCCGCAGGAGGGGCTGCGGGCCTTGAGTAGGGCGGCGGCCACCCCCAAAATCCGGGCGGCCTCCACCGCCTGGGCGGCCCCGGCGGCGTAGGCAGCGGTGCAGTCCGCCCCCTCCCGGCTCACCACCCGGCCCCCCTGCAGCTCGCAGGGGGGCCGGGGGCAGGGCAGGCCGCCAAACACCTCGGGGCAGATGGGGAACCCCTCCCCCGTGGCCACCAGGGCGGCCGCCCCGGGGACCCGGTTGTGGCCCCCGTCGTAGCGGCACCGCTCCCCCGCCAGGCAGGCGGAGACCAGCACCCCCACCGGGGGCAGCCCCTGGGCCCTGCGCCAGGCGGCGGTGGCGGCCGGGTCCCAAAAGTCGCACCGGGGGGGCAGGGGGGCGGCCAATAGGGCGGCCTCCAGCCCCTTTCGGGTGGGGCGGCAGAGGGCCTCTCCATCGGATAGGAGGACGGAGTCCCCCTCCGCCGTGTGCCTTGGGCGGCAGACCGCCCGCCACCGGGGCAGGGGGATCAGCAGGTTTTCCATAGTGGGCTCCTTTCTTGCCGGAT